>JAYSLY010000056.1:0-36162 GCA_043725085.1 bacterium | reverse complement strand
AGATTGCACACCAGTATCAAAAATCAAACCCCGTATTTTTTTACAAAAAACTCTCTTAAATTTTAAACTAATTGGTTTAGAAGATTAAGGACTGGACATTGTGTTTCCAATTTTACTCGCTGTATAATTTTTATCTCCTGCATTAAAATATGTCGTTCCGCCAATTTTTGTGGCACTTCCACTTACATCCCCTGAAAAATAAGTTGTTCCACCAATATCACTAGCAGTAAAATTTTGTCCATAATAAGCACCTTGAGCAGAATTATTAGACATAGAAATGGCTGCAAATATCGCTAAAATTAGGACTTTCAATTTTAATTGTCTACTCATTTATGTTTGATTAAATTATTTATTCAATCCGTTAATTTATCAAGTTTTAGAAGTTTACTGTTTGGATTCTCGGAGAGCCTTTTGCCACATAGCATCCTTCATTTCTTTGTTGGGGTCAAGATATTTAAGGTATTCTAAATGATCGAGCTTAAATCGTATTTCATTCAATTCAGTTCCCACATTATGAGTATTATATTCAATATCATCAATATTGGCATCAAGCGAAGATAATTTTTTTCCAATAATAAACAAACTGATAGTTGCCGTTGTTAATGTTATTATTATCCAGATAACAGCTAAAGCGATTAGAATGTCTTTATTATTTTTGATATATTCTTTCATATAAAATTTGCACTAAAACTATATTTTTTATTGCAAAAAATAATCAATACTTTTACCGTAAATTTTTGCAAATTTCTTAACCTCTAAAATATCCAGCCTATATTCTCCCGATTCAACTCTTGAAATATATGATTGGGGTCGTCGAAACTTTTTGGCGACATCAATCTGTTTTAATCCTACCTCTAATCGAGCCTTTCTCAATTTAGCAATAAAATTAGCATATTCCTTTGTTCGTATTGTTCTACCCATATACTACAAGGGTATATGTGAAATGTCAATATCTAAAATCTGGATATTGTGATATACTCAAGGGAGCAATTTGTTGCCCGCGCACGGGTGGGTTTGGGGCAAGGGCAACTACAAAAGGCGGCGCTTTTCGCAAAGCGAAAAACGAAATTCGGCGGCGGCGGAAAAATCGGAATCGGAAAGCGAGGGCGGGCAAAAATTCCTTTTCCCAGACCCTTTCCCTTTTTGCCCGCCCGAGCGGAAAATCAAAAATTCTTTTCAAAAAAAGTTCGAGCTTCCGCATAAAAACAGCTCATTTCGGAAAATCGCATTTTTGAAAGCGCGATTTTCCATTCGTTTATGGCTTGAAAACTCACGATTTTGTTTCGGAGAGTCCAGTTTATTTGAGCGAAGCTCAAAGTTGAATGAAATTCAACAGCCGATTGTTTGCATTTTCGCCAAAGGCGAAACTTCCAAATTTTCAGAATAAAAAGAAAGCGCCAATTTTTGCCCAAAAGCGATTTCAATAATCAAAATAAACAATATGAATCAAATCAAAAAGTTTTTTCTCTATGCCAGAAAATCAACCGATGAAGCGGAAAGACAAGTTTTGTCCATTGAAGCGCAACTGACGGAAGTTCGGGAATTTGCGCAAAAGGAAGGAATTTTCATTGTGCAGGAATTCATTGAAACAAAATCAGCTAAGAAGCCTGGGCGTGATATTTTTGAAAAAATGATTTTTGGCATTGAAAATGATGAGGTTGTGGGAATTTTAGCGTGGCATCCCGATAGATTGGCAAGAAATGCGGTTGATGCTGGAAAAATCATTCATTTGCTGGATATTGGCAAATTGGAAACGCTCAAATTCCCGACTTTTTGGTTTGAAAAAACTCCACAGGGACTTTTCATGCTTTCTATCGCTTTTGGTCAATCAAAATACTACATTGATAATCTTTCCGAGAACATTAAGCGTGGACTACGTCAGAAGCTCCGCAATGGCGTCTATCCTGGATTTGCTCCCATCGGCTACATTAACGAGCTTCGTGAGCATAAAATTCTCAAAGACCCAGAAAATTGGCAACTTGTAAAAAAGCTCTTTGAGGAATATGCCACCGGTAAATATACTTTGGAGCAAATCCAGAAATTGGCGCTTTCTTTGGGATTGATGAGCCGAAGATCAAAAAGTATTTTGCCATTATCCCGAATCCAAAGAATGTTGCAAAATCCTTTTTACTACGGACTGTTTGAATTCAAAAATGAAATTTATGAGGGAATACATGAGCCAATAATTTCCCAGCAACTTTTTGAAAAAGTGCAACGGGTGATGGCGGATAGAGGGAAACCGCGGAAAGAAAAACCAAATCACAATTTCGGCTTTCTTGGAGTTTTCAAGTGCGGAGAATGCGGTCGCTCAATTACTGCCGAGCAACATATCAAAAAAAGCGGTTTGGTTTTTCGCCATTACCGTTGCACCAAAAAGAATACTGATTGCAAGCAAGGTTTTATCAATGAGAAATCATTACATTTACAAATCAATGATATTTTTCAAAAAGTTGCCTTGCCGACTGATTGGCTAAATCCCATTTTGGCAAAACTAGACGCTGAAGAAAAAGAAGCCAGCCAATCATCAAAATCTTTCGCCCAAAATGTAGGAAAGGAAATTGCAGAAATTGAAAACAAAGTTTCACGACTTTTGGATATGCAACTGGAAAACACTATTTCACTTTCCGAATACAAAGAGAAAAAGGAAAAACTGCTCAACCAAAAAACAGCCTTGAAACAGAAATTGGCTGATTTTGGACGAAAGGGAAATTATTGGCTCGAACCGATGAGAAATTTCATTTTATCGGCTTATCAAGCCAACTTTCTTTTTGATTCTGAAAATTTGGAAGAGAAGCGAAGCTTCTTGCAAAAAATCGGCTCGAACTGGACTCTCCGAAACAAAATCGTGATTTTTCAAGCCATAAACGAATGGAAAATCGCGCTTTCAAAAATGCGATTTTCCGAAATGAGCGGGTAGGGGGAATCGAACCCCCCTCCTCAGCTTGGAAGGCTGATATAATAGCCACTATACGACACCCGCCTGCGCTAAAGCTTCGGCGGGCAAGCCCGCTGAGACAATAGCCATGCACACAGATTTTATCAATAAACTAACAATTCAGCAATATCAATCGCTGTCGGGGCGCCGAGACTCGAACTCGGACTACTTGGTCCCAAACCAAGCGCGCTACCATTACACAACGCCCCGCTTTCAGTCGCCGTAGCGACTTTCAGCGGGCAAGGCCCGCCAAGGAAGTCGCGAAGGAGATCTTCGCCAAGCTCTAGCTTGGCTTCGGCGTGGTGAAACCCACCAACGATGAGCGAAAGCTAGCTTTGTCCCAATAAGAGAACAATGGCAAATGGTACCTATAAATCATATCTGCAAATAGCTCTTTAGTCAATGCTAGGTGGTGACCTTTTTGATTTTCTATTTTTAGTCTATAATATAGATTGATATTGTTTTTTTGGAGTGTAAGCAGTGCGCAAAAACAATAAGTTTACTTAAAAATCAAATGGACTTTAATTTATACAAACCACAAGAAAAACCGTCAATCTGGAGAAGACCAGTTTCTTTTAAGTTTGTTGTTTTCACTGCGTTGATTTTATCAGCCGGCGTCTTGTGGCTTACGCATGAAAATAGTGAAATTGCCGACGAACAAATAAATTATCCTAATATTTTTCACAAAAGACATCAGGTTGAAGTTTCGCCAGGAACATCTGAAAAAGAGCAATGGCATTTTGTGCCCGGTCCGATTTCCATGGAGCAGATCAAAAAGAATGGTTGCGTAGCAGATGGATTCCTTTCCGGCTATGGAGATAAGACGGGAGAAATTACGAAAACACTCGAGCGTTCCAAGTGTGTCTATCTGCATCGCGCGCTGGAAACATGGCTACATCCGCCGGATTTTGAAAAAGCTGTTTCCATCATGAAAGGCGTGGATAAAAGTCCGGTGGTCTATGGGATGTTTTTGGCAGAAGCGATTTCCACGCGGCGGAGATATGTTGATCCGAATTGGGATCATGAGTTTAAGTTTGATAAGATGTGCCGTGGTGAGGATAAGAATCATTGGGAAAAAAATAGTTGCATTCCATCAATTGACAAGCTGGAATATCAAAGATACTTAAAATCAATCACGCACCGAGCAATGGATATTGGAATTCAAAGTTTTATGTTCGGTCAGGTTGAGTTGCAAGATGAGAATCCCAATTTTGATAATACACAAATCAAAGTCGTGCTTGATGACATGCGAACGTACGCCAGAGAAAAAAATATGCAAATAATTATCGGTGCGCAGACAAACTCAATTACGGATGAAAAATACTTGCGCCTATTTGACTATATCGAAGGCGGTGTGGGAATTGATAACAATGGCTTGGTCGAAGACCAGCCGTGTTCAAGTAAGTTTTCCACTTGTTGGGCGCTGCTTTGGGATAAGCGCTACAGCTCAATCTCTAATAATGTCCTTTTGCACTTGGATTGGAGTGGTCTCACTTGGGACGACATGGGTATTTTTGCTCGGATGGACCAAGACAAGCGGATTGAGACTCTGAATAATCTTTACCACAAATTTACCGGTCAAAATATGGGCTTTATGATGCCATTTCTTGCCGTGCTGAATAATCATAATGATGGTTGCTATGGCCCAAGCAAAAGTTTTTATGTGCCCAGTGAGAAATATCGTTGTGATGATGAGGATAAGATAAATAAGCTAATGCCGGATGTGAAAACATAGGCGAACCAGTTCACCTTTTATTTATGCATCAAACTCTTAAGCAATATTTCGGTTATGATGAATTTCGTCCGCTTCAGGCGGAGATTATTACGCATGTGCTGGCAAAGAATAATGCGTTTGTTTTGATGCCAACCGGAGGCGGGAAGTCGCTTTGCTATCAATTGCCGGCACTCAAATTTTCAGGAATTACACTAGTAATTTCACCGCTGATTGCGCTCATGAAAGATCAAGTGGATGCGCTGCACGCCAATGGAATTGCGGCGGAGTTTATCAATAGTTCACTTGCTTCTTCTGCAATAGCTCAAATTGAGAAGAAGGCCCTCTCGGGAGAATTAAAAATTCTTTATGTTGCCCCGGAGCGTTTAGCTTTGGATTATTTCCAGAATTTTTTAAAAACTTTAAGCATAAGCCTCATTGCAATTGATGAAGCGCATTGTATTTCTGAGTGGGGACATGACTTTCGACCGGATTATCGCAATTTGGCAAAGTTGAAAAATATTTTTCCGTCTGTGCCGGCAATGGCGCTCACGGCGACGGCGACTGAAAAAGTGCGAGAAGATATTGTGAGGCAGTTGGAGATGCAAGAGGCACGCGTTTTCATTTCCAGTTTTAATCGTCCGAATTTGTCCTATGTCGTGCGGCCGAAAAAGAACGCTTTTTTAAATCTTGTAAATTTGCTCAAAAAATATCCCAATCAGGCAGTGATTATTTATTGTTTTTCACGCAAAGAAACAGAAAACATCGCAAGCGATTTGAAGCATAATGGCTTCAAGGCGGCGGCCTATCACGCCGGGCTGGAGAATGAAAAAAGACGGGAGACGCAAGAAAAATTTGTGCGCGACGAAGTGCAAATTATTGTGGCCACAATTGCATTTGGGATGGGGATTGATAAGCCGGATGTGCGGCTCATTGTGCATTATTCTCTGCCAAAATCAATTGAAGGTTATTATCAAGAAACAGGGCGTGCGGGACGGGATGGTCTGCCCAGTGAATGCGTGCTGTTCTATTCCTATGGTGACACAATGAAGCATAATTTTTTTCTGCGGGATATTCAAAATGAAGATGAGCGGCTGAGTGCGCAAAAAAAGTTGGCGCAAGTGGTGGAGTATGCCGAAATGCGGACGTGTCGGCGGGAATATCTGCTTGGATATTTTAGCGAAAAGCAAACAGTAGAATCTTGCGGGGGATGTGATATTTGCCTTACTCCAAAAGAAGAAATTGATGCGACAATTATTGCGCAAAAAATTCTCTCAGCTATTGTGCGCACAGGAGAAAGATTTGGCGGGAGATACGTTTTGAGTGTTCTTCGCGGTGCGCGTGTGAAAAAAGTGCTCGAACTCGGGCATGACAAGCTCTCGGTTTTCGGGGTTGCCAAAGATGCGAGCGAGGAAGAAATTATGTATTTTATCAATTTGCTTCTTGCCAAGGGACTGATCGTCAAAAGTGACAGTGAATATCCCACGCTTAGTCTCGCCAGTCGAGGCAAGAAATTTTTGAATAATCGCGAGACAATAGTTTTGCCTGCGCCGCAGTTTGAAAAAGAGGAGGAGCTTGTTGCAAAGAAAAAAGGCGCGTTGGAATATGACATGGGGCTATTTGAACAACTCAGGATTTTGCGAAAAAATCTGGCTGATCAAAAAGGCGTTCCGCCGTTTGTTATTTTCAGTGATGTCGCGCTCCAAGAAATGGCGTATTATTTTCCGCAGACAAAAGAAAGTTTTTTGCGAATCAGCGGCGTGGGGGCGATGAAATTGGAGCAGTATGGAGAGAAATTTATGCCGATTATTCGAGATTATGTATTGAAAAATAATTTGATCTGTAGAGACGCCCCGCTCGGGCGTCTGGGAAATAATCGTCGTCAGGCAATGCCCCAAAAGCAAGACGCCCCAACGGGGCGTCTCTACCAGCGCGCGGGATCGACATATTCTGAAACAAAAAAATTATTAGATGCGGGAATGGGAATTGAAAAAATTGCCGCTGTGCGCAGATTATCGCAAGGGACGATTATTGATCATATTGAAAAACTAAAATCCGGCGGAGAGGAAATTAAAATCGAACATCTGCGACTGCCCGAGGAAAGATTTCAAAAAATAAAATCCGCCTTTGAAAAATCCGGTGGAACATTTTTGGGACCAGTGCGGGAAATATTGGGCGAAGAATATAGCTACGATGAACTGAAGGTGGCGCGGTTGTTTTTGTGAGTTGAGATATTGTATTTAAAAAAGCCTAATCTTTGCGAAAAGGCTTTTTTGTTTTAAAACCCATAAAAAGCTAGAACAATCGCTTTTTTTCTTTCACCAAAGTCAGATACAGCGCGGGGACAATAAAGAGTGTGAGAAATGATGAGAGGATTAGTCCAAAGACGATCGTGCTGCCCAGTGCTCGCCAGGTTTCATTGGAGAGAGTGATAGGGATGATGCCAAAGATTGTACAGATGGAGGTGATGAAGATGGCTTCAATTCTGGATTTGCCGGCGTCGACAATGGATTCGAAAAAAGGAATGTCGCTTTTGATGTTGAGGTTTATCTTATCAATGAGGATAATAGCGTTTTTGACCACAATACCAAAGAGCGCGAGAATTCCTATGAGACCGGGAAAGCTCAGTGTGATTTGGAAAATGGCCATACCAATAAACACTCCAATGAGGGCAAGGGGAAGCGTGACTAGGACAATCATGGATTGCTTAAAAGAATTGAATTGAATGATTAGCGTGGAAAGGATAAGCGCCATGGCGATGACCATTGCGCGAATGATGGACGCGACCGATTCGGCGTTTTGTTCATTTTCACCGCCATAGATGATCGAATAGCCGTCAGGTAATTTATAGCTGTCGGCAACTTTCTTTTGAAACTCGGCTACGACCGTATTGGCGCGTGTGTTGCCATCCACCCCGGCGGAAAGTAGTACGGCTTTTTTTTGATCAATGTGCGTGATGGTTCCCACGGATGGTTTTAGCTCAACCTTGGCGACGTCTTTTAGAAAGACCGGTTGACCTAAAAGATTGGTGATTTGCAAATTTTGGATAGATGCGAGATCAGGAAGTTTATCTTCCAGAAAACTTGCGTTAACGTCGATTTCTGATGCGTCTCGGATGACAGTGCTGATTTTGGTTCCGGAAATGGCCATGCGAATAGTTCCTCCAACAAGAGCAGCGTTTAAATTGTAGAGTTCCATTTTTGCGCTATCGAGCATGAAAGTGTATTCAGCGGGAGCAGATTTGAGAGAAGTGTCGATATTCACTACGCCCGGAATACTTTCCAGTTTCGGACGAAGATCGGTTGCAATTTTGTCGAGCACTTGAAGATCGTCTCCAATAATTCTTGCCTCAAAAGCCGCCCCGGATGGCGGTCCGCCACCTTGTGCTTCGACTTTGATTGTGACGCCTTTGATTTCACTCATGTCGTCACGTATTTTTTTTGCCAAATCAAAAGAAGTGATGTGGCGATCTTTTTTGTTGACAAGGGTGATGACAATTCCGCCCAAATGGGAGACGCTGGTCGTGATTGTTCCACCTTCACTGCTGGGTGATGCTCCGGGTTGTCCGACGACCGTGGAATAGTTACTGATCTCGGGATATTTCAAGAGTTTTTCTTCCATTTGTGTCGCGAGCGCATTTGTTTTATCAAGCTTGAGGCCAATCGGTGCTTCAAAAGTGAGATAGATATTGTCCGCGTCGGCGGCGGGAAAAAATTCTGTCGGGACGATGCCAACGACCGGGAGGATGATGGCAAAAATAAACAGCGCGAGAGTGGCAAAAATCACCGTCAAGCGCCTTTTTTTGGTGGAAACGAACATGCGCAGATATTTCTCATAGATTGGAATAACGGCGTCAAAATGAATAATACCATGCATGAGGCGACTCCAAAAATCTTGATCTTCATGCGATCCTTGGCGACGCAATTTTTCCTTGATAGCTTCGTCGTCTTGCCATTCGCAGTCCATCAGTTTTTCATTTTCCTCCAATTTTTTTTGACCATCACGCAAATACCATTTGCCAAGAATAAAAAGAATAACAATAAAAATCACGCCAAAAAGGATAGTGTAGATATTTTTTTGCGTAAAAAGAAATATGACAAGCGCAAAAAGGAGAGTGAAATAAGTCCAAAAGGCTTTTTTGGTGAGTCGGATTCGCTCAAGCACAGCGGCGAGGGGGTGGTTAATCATAAGCGCGATGAGCAGGGATGAAACAAGGGTCACAGAAACAGTGATCGGAATAGATTTGATAAATGATCCAATGATGCCTGTGGCAAAAAGCAGCGGCAAAAAGGCCCAGGTGGTAGCAAGAGTGGTTGAAGTGAGTACAACTTTGAAGTCGTTGAGCACAAGGAGCACCGCTTCTTCGGGGGTGAATTTTCCCGTTTTCAGGTATTGTTTCGTGGCGCTCACCACAACAATAGCATCATCGACCAAAAGTCCAAGCGCTAGAATCAGTGAAAAGATGGAAAGAAAATTAAGCGTGATGCCTGTGAGATTCATGACGCCAAAAGTGGCAAAAAAAACCAAGGGGATAGCCAGTCCTGCTACGATTGCTTCTTTGATTCCGACGATCAAAAAGAGCACGCCGAAAACCAGAATCAGTGTTACAAGAAAATCGTGGGTGAGCTGGGTGAAGTCCTGGCTGATTCTTTTGGAAAAATCTGTGGTGGTGGCATAGCGCACGCCGGGGGCAAAAGTTTTGATCATTCTATCCACTGTTGATTTTGCTTGATTGGAAGTGTCAATAATCGATCCGCCGGTTTTTTTGATGATGTCGATGTTGACTGACGACTCAGGCGCGGCGCCTTCAATGGAAAATCGTGAATAGGTGGTGCGCTTGATCGCTCTTTCTTTCACGACTGCAATGTCTTTGAGATAGATTATGGCATTGTTTTCGCCATGGAAAATCGGAATGTCGCCCAGTTTTTCGGCCGTGAAAAAGCGATTGTCCACCCGGATGGAATAATTAAATTGGTCACCTTCGAAATTACCGCCAGGAAAAGCGAGATTTGATGCTGCGACAGCCGCATTGGCAGTATTAGCTGAAATGCCGTAGCCGGATAGTTTTTGGGGATCATAGGCGATAGAAAATTCCGTCTCATCTCCGCCGGAAACTTTCACTTCGCGCACACCGGGCAATTTTTCCAACTCATCTTTGATATCGTCGCCATAGGTTCGCAATGCAAAACCGTCATAGGGACCGGTGAGCGAAAGCGAGAGAATTGGACGGTCGTCAAAAGAGACTTCATTGAGGGCCGGATCTTTGGCGTCGGTTGGCAAATCTTTGATGGTAGTGAGTTTGTCGCGCAGACTGCGAATAGCGTCGTCTTGATTTTGACTAGTGTCAAATTCTACAGAAACGGCCGAGAAAGAATTGCTTGAGCTTGAGGTAATTTTTTTGATGCCTTTGACGCCGGCAATGCCGGTTTCAATTTTTTTAGTAACCAGTTCTTCCACATCAGTCGGCGCGGCGCCGGGGTAACTTGTGGTGATGATCGCAAAAGGAATTTTGACTTCCGGGTTTGATTCGCGCGGGAGACTGAGATAAGAAAAAATTCCCCAGCTGGTGAGAAGGATGATAAGCAGAACAACAACGCGAAAATTGACCACAAAAAAATTGAGCCAAGTTTTGCGAAGTTCCGGCTTGAATTCGAGTTGCTCCAAATAGCGATGATCGGAGGATTGTTGTCGGGGATTTTTGTCGGACATGGTATTCGTTTTAATAACGCTAATTTTTAACCTCAACCACATCTCCATCTTTCAATGATTTGTTTCCGGAAATAATAATTTGTGTTTCTTTCGGTAGATTTAAATTAACTTCTGCGATTTCTCCGGAAATGTTATCAATAGTCAGATTGATTTTTTTTGCCTTTCCATTTTCGACGATGAAAAGATAGCTTTCATTTTGACCGACAGTGATGGCGGAAAGAGGCAAAAGAATGCTGCCGGCCTTTTGCGGGTTTTCGGCAGTGTCTACGGAAACATTAATAACTGTTCCGCTGAGTAATGTATTTTTTTCTGCCGGCTGCGCTTCAATCAAAAACTTCTTAGTTGCCGCATCGGCTTGGGGTGAAATATTGGTAATTTTTGCCAAAGAAGTTCCTCCGTTATTATCAATGATATTCATAGCAAGACCGAGAGAAAAATGTGAAAATTGCTCCTGGTCAACGAAGAATTGAATCTTCAATTGGTTGCTGCGGCTGATTGTAGCGATAACCGCACCAGCAGAAACACTGTCACCCAAAGAAACATTTTTCAAAACGATTACGCCGGAAATCGGTGCGGTGACGAGATGTGCGTCAAGCGCTCCGGAGAGTGCGATCCGGGTATTTTCATATTGCCTTTTGGCAATATCGCGCGCGCTGCGGTTGGCAAAGCTGTCTGTTTTTTTGTAGTTACTTTCAGCTAGCACCAAAGATTCTTTGGCAATGCGCACGGCTTGTTCGAGCTCTTGAATTTGTGCGCTTTGAAAATTGTTTTTCCCCGCGTCAGAATTATTGCCGGTGTCGTCAATTTTTGCGAGAGTTTGACCTTGAGAAACATTTTTGCCCAGATCAAAATTAACACTCGTGATGGTTCCGCCGGATGCGGCAGTAATTTTGGCCTCATCTTTTCCCATGACCGTTCCCGGGAAAAGCAAAGTTTTCTTGAGTGTGGAACTTTCCTCAATTGTTTGCACGCCAACTGGCTGAGCTATTTTTTCAGTTACTGCGGGAGCATTCAGTTGTGAGTTGGTTTTTTTGTAGCCCCAAAAGGTAATGAGAACGAGGACTAAAACGAGGGGGATGAGAATTTTTTTCATAGGATATGAGCTTTTAGGTTGATAAATTTATGAGTCGTTAGGCTTTAAATTTTAGGTCAAAAAAAGATTATTGTCAAACAAAAAAGCAGACAACAAGGCCTGCCCTTTGCTTTTATATTCTGCAATGACTAGCCGACTTTTTTGAAACTGATTTTATAGGTTGGCTCATAGAGATTATTATATTGATCTTTGATTTCGACACTTTTGCCTTCCATGAGAGTTGACATTGCCACATCGGTGATAGCTTGGTCAAGTTCCTCGGCTTTTTTCTTGAGATTTTCCAATTCGACATAGCGCGCTCCCATCCGGCTTTGAGTCATCGCCTCGATCTGTTTTTTCTTTTCTTTGAGTTTTTTCAATTCATCATTCACTTCCTCATAGCCGTTGGCGTTTATGAGCGCATCACGGTATTCTTTTTTGATTTCCTTTTGCTCTTTTTTTGTGACTTGAAGCGTGTCAAATAGGTCTTGGATATTTTGCATTTATTTTAAAAAAATATTTATTAGCAACAAGATTGATTCTAGCATAGATTTTTAAAAAGAGGAAAACATCCTAAATAAAGCCCCAAAATCCAGCCATTGACATATCGCCTAAAAAATGCTATGGTTGCTTGATTAGTTAAATAGAAAATAAACCAAAAAAAGGAGACAGCAGATGGAAAAAAGAGGGAGTAGTAGTTTTTTTTATGTGATTTGTTTTGTCGCCTTTGTGGCGACATCCATTGTAGTGGGCTATTTTGTTACTCGGGCGAGGGTTAATTTGCCCGAGAAGGTCGCGACGATGGAAAAAATTGAGCGCTATGAAGTTATGGCGCGAGGAAAACTCAAATCGCCCTGAACCTAGGGCGCGAGATGAAAAAATACGAGGGGGCTTTCTGGAAACCAGAACCCCCTTTTATGATGGCAATTTTCTAAAGTTAAAAAAATTTTACAGATTTCAAAAAGGGTGATAGGGTTTTTAGATTAGGTTGTTTGGTTAATTTGCTAACAATTAGCAGGCAGAGAGGAGGTGAGTTCTTTGCAAATAATTGGTTTAGTTTTTGGATTGATTGTCTTGATCGGGAGTGTTTGGTTTTGGCACATCTGCAATTATTATCCGGGAAAGATTTTTGATATGCGGGCAGGAGGGGTGAGATTGCATATGATTGGCAAAGGGAAAATCAATTGAGAGCTAAACTCCCGCAAGGGGCAAAAACATAAAAGGGAGCTGATTTGGCGAAATTAGCTCCCTTGCTTTTTTTCTGGAGAAATATGCTAGAATAAAAATATGGAGAAAGGCAATGAAATTAAAAAAGCTAGTCTTGGGGTGGTGGTGTTGATTTTGATTGGGGCGCTTTTTTATTTCCGTATCTTTAGCAGCAGGAAAAAGGTGCAACTTGATCTTTTGCAAAAGCAAGAGCAAGAAGCGGCTCGAAATGATAATGCTGATCAGGTTGAAATTACGGATAATGTTGACCCGCTTTCGCCAGCCTCCTCTGCTGAGGATCTGCGGGGTGGCGTGGCGGAAGATAGTGGCGCAAGTAGCCAGCCGGATGAGATTTCAAAAAATGCTGCAAACTCAGATAGTCCGACGAGTTCAAATGACGCGGAAACGTCAAAAACAACTAAATTATCCATCACAAATCGGCTGGTTTCATGGGGTTTTCAAAAGTCTTCGGGGCGAAAAATTGACACGATCATCATCCATTCTTCCTATGATGCGCTTGGTTCGGATCCATATTCGGTGAGTGGGGTGATCGCAGAATATAAGTCCTATGGCGTCTCACCGCATTACCTCATTGATCGAAAAGGCCAAGTAAGCCGACTTGTCGTGGATCAAAATATCGCCTATCATGCAGGAGATAGCACAATGCCGGACGGTCGCACGGGGGTGAATAATTTTTCTATCGGCATCGAAATGCTCACAACGAAAAAAGACAAGTTGACTCAAGAGCAATATGACGCATTAAAACTGCTAATTGTGGATTTAAAAGGGAAATATGGGATAACAGCAGTTCTTGGTCACAATCAAATTGCGCCGGAAAGAAAGGACGACCCGTGGAATTTTGAGTGGAATAAATTGAAGTAATATAATTATGCAAATTATCATCGAAATCAAAAATAAAATAACCAAATTGATCCTCAAGGATGGCCAAAAAGTGCTGGATGAGGTTGTTTTTACGCCCGAGGAGAATATTTCGGAAAAATTATTACCTCATTTTGACGCGCTGCTCAAGAAAAACAAATTAACAACAGGTGATATAGAAAAAGTGGAAGTGGACACGGATTTGGGTGATACCTTCACTTCCAGGCGGATTGCCGAAGCGATGAAAAATGCTTTTGATTGGACCAAAAAAGAGAAAAGTCAAAAAAAATTTGACATCAATTTACCGCATAGTGTATGATATGATTGTAATGAAAAAAAGCACAACTATACTTTTGTAAATTTTTGCGTCCGCTAAGAAAATAGCGGGTGGCTTGCTTTATTTTCGAAGTTGTGCAATACTGATTTTAACGCTTTCTTTGGTGAAAAAATAACCTCTCCGTCTTGCGGGGCTTGCCCCGTGGTCGCTTTGCGATTTTACGGGGGATTTGAAATTTTGGATAAAAACAATATTATTTAGGTAAATTTAATACTTTAATATAATCTCATTTAAATTATTATTTCTCGGGTGAGAATTGGGAAATAATAAGGCAATGAGCGATATTTGTATGCTTAAAGACTCCAAGAGTTTAAAGGTGAAAGATGCCTTTGGTGCGCAGTCGTCTCTGTCCAAGAGGAAATTTTTTAAATCAATGTCCATGGTATCTTTGCCAAACTTGATTGAGGTTCAGATGAACTCCTATAACTGGCTCATGGAAAAAGGTCTCAAGGAGCTTTTGGATGAAGTCAATCCGATTGTGGATTTCACGGAAAAAGATCTGGAGTTGTCTTTCAAAGAATACTATTTGGACGAGCCGAAATATAATGAAGTTGTGGCGAAGAACAAAAATATTTCCTATGAAGCGCCACTACGCTGCAAAGCGCAACTGCTCATCAAAAAAACGGGAGAAGTGAAGGAGCAGGAAATCTACTTGGGAGACTTTCCGCTGATGACTGATCGCGGAACTTTCATCATCAACGGTGTCGAAAGAGTTGTGGTGAGTCAAATTATCCGCAGCCCCGGCGTGTTTTTCTCGATGGACTATCAAAAAGGCAAGAAGCTTTTTGGTGCAAAAATTATTCCTAATCGCGGAGCGTGGCTCGAAATTGAAACAGACACTGAGGGCGCAATTTATGTCAAAATTGATCGCAAAAGAAAAGTGGCCATCACATCACTCCTACGAGCTTTTGGCTATGCTACGGATGCAAAGTTGATGGAGATTTTCAAAGATGTCGATAAGGGAGAAGTTTCTTTCATTGAAGAAACGATCAAAAAAGATATTGCTAAAAATCAAGGAGAGGGCTACAAAGAAGTCTACAAGAGAATCCGTCCGGGAGATTTGGCAACGGAATCAAACGCGAAACAAGTAATTGATTCGATGTTTTTTAGTTTTGAAAAATATGACTTTGGCGCAGTAGGACGATATCGTTTGAACCAAAGATTGGAAGTCGAAGCGCCGAATGACGAATTGCACCGCGTGCTCACACATGATGATTTGATTCGTATCATCAAAGAAATTATTCGCCTTAATAATGATCCAATGGCGGTTGCGGATGATATTGACCACCTGGGAAACAGGCGTGTCCGCTCGGTCGGAGAGCTTGTGCAAAACAAGCTGCGTGTTGGCTTTGCCAGAACCGTGCGAAATATCAAAGACAGAATGAGCACATGTGACATGGAAACGGTTGTGCCGGGACAATTGGTCAACTCACGTCCGATTGCCGCTTCAATCAAAGAATTTTTTGCCAGTTCTCAACTTTCTCAGTTTATGGACCAAGTAAATCCTTTGGCGGAACTTGAGCACAAGCGTCGCATCAGTGCGATGGGACCAGGCGGGCTCACACGTGAGCGGGCTGGCTTTGAAGTGCGTGACGTGCATCATTCCCACTATGGCCGCATTTGCCCGGTGGAAACGCCTGAAGGACCAAATATTGGTCTTGTGGGGCATTTGGCGACATATACAAAAATCAATCAATATGGATTTTTAGAGACTCCATATTTGCGAGTCTGCAAGGAAGTAGAAAATAATGAAGAAAAATTGGTGAACCGAATTTTGGACGAAGCAGTCGCTGGCGTTGCTACCGGAACGCTTTTGAATGAAGAAAATGCCAAAAAGGTTGCCAAATCCAAGGCAAAAACCATCAAAGTCAAACCGTTTGTCAGTCATGATATTGACTATATTAATGCGACCATTGAGGATCGCAAGAATATTACCCATGCCGGAATTAACATTGACGAACATGGTAATATTTTGGATGAAGTAGTCGGTGCCAGAGTAAAAGGTAACACAACTGAAATTGAAGCGACTAAGTTGGACTACATCGATGTATCCGCCAAACAATGTATTTCCGTGGCAACTTCACTCATTCCGTTTTTGGAACACGATGATGCCAATCGTGCGCTCATGGGTTCAAATATGCAACGTCAGGCCGTCTCTTGCGTGAAGCCGCAAGCTCCGCTCGTTGGAACAGGCATTGAAGACAAGGCTGCGGTTGATTCGGGACAAGTTGTGGTGGCACGCGCCGCGGGAGAGGTGACTGAAGTAGACGCTGATCATATTATCATCAAAGAAGAAGCCCCGGTTGGAGCAAAGAAGCCTTATCTGAAGCGTGATTATCACTTGCAAAGTTTTGTGAAATCCAATGCCTTTACTTCTATGAATCAGGTGCCGCGTGTGGCAAAAGGTGATATGGTAAAAAAAGGACAGCTATTGGCTGACGGTGCTTCAACGGATCATGGCGAACTTTCACTGGGACAAAATATTGTCGTGGCTTTCATTCCATGGGAAGGTTCAAACTATGAAGACGCGATTATTATCTCTGAAAAATTAGTACAGGATGATCGCTATAGCTCAATTCATATTGAAGATTTTTCAATCGACGTGCGCGACACTAAGCTTGGGCCGGAACTCATTACACGTGATATTCCAAATATTGGAGAAGAGCGTCTCAAAAATCTTGATGAAACCGGAATTATTGTGATTGGTGCTGAAGTGGCTTCCGGGGATATTTTGGTGGGAAAAATTTCACCAAAAGGCGAGGGCGATCTAACGAGCGAAGAAAGACTGCTGCGAGCAATTTTTGGAGAAAAATCAAGAGACGTCAAGGACAGCTCGCTCTATCTTCCTCATGGAGAATATGGAAAAGTGGTGGATATCAAAATCTTTTCTCGTGAACAAGGCGATAAGCTTTCTACTGGTGTGATTCAGCAAATTCAAGTATCTGTGGCACAGTTGAAAAAAATCTCCGTAGGAGACAAATTGGCAGGACGCCATGGAAATAAAGGTGTGATTTCACGCATCGCTCCGGTGGAAGATATGCCATATTTGCCGGACGGAACTCCAGTCGACATGATTCTCAATCCGCTTGGCGTGGCCTCACGTATGAACATTGGACAAATTTTGGAAACACATCTTGGTTGGGCTGCGCTAAAACTCGGCTACAAAGCGGCAACACCTGCCTTGGAAGGAGTGACCGAAGCGCAAATCAAGGAAGAATTGAAAAAAGCCAATTTGCCTGTCAGTGGAAAAGTAAAATTAGTAAATGGTCGAACAGGAGAAATGTTTGATAATGAATCGACAGTCGGTGTGATGTATGTGATGAAACTTCACCATTTGGTGGATGACAAGATTCATATGCGTTCGATCGGACCATATTCTTTGATTACGCAACAACCCTTGGGAGGAAAAGCGCAATTCGGAGGACAGCGTTTTGGAGAAATGGAAGTATGGGCGCTGGAAGGTTATGGCGCATCCTACACGCTGCAAGAAATGTTGACGATTAAATCAGATGATCAGATGGGACGCTCCAAGGCTTATGAGTCGATCATCAAAGGCGACCAAATCAAGAGTCCGAATGTGCCGGCTTCCTTTCATGTGCTTGTCAGTGAACTCAAAGGACTCGGTCTTAATGTTGAGCTGAATGAAACGAGTGTTGATGGTAATGTTGATGTGGATGAGGCAAAAGTGAATCAGGATGACGAAAGTATTTAGTAAGACTACGTTACTGTAACAAAATAATTTACACATTTCGCACTCACCTTTACGCCGTCTTTGCCCAAAAAATTTCTCACAATATCCCGATATTCCTCAAAATTTTTTGGACAAATCTGACGCAAACCTGAGCACGGACCGCGCAAATTATTTTGTTACAGTGCCTAAAATTTAGACCTAAAATTTTTTTTAAAGTGATTGGCAAATTGCAATAGCGGGAGAAAAAAATATTTTCACCACATTGCGAACTAGCCGATTACCAATCTCAATATGATGGATTCAATTACTAATACCAAGACCAGCAACTTCTCGAGCGTGCGTCTCAAAGTTGCGAGCCCGGCGGAAATTTTGGACTGGTCCAATGGAGAAGTCACTAAGCCTGAGACAATCAATTATCGCACTCAGCGCTATGAAAAAGATGGACTTTTTTGCGAAAAGATTTTTGGACCTTCGCGGGACTGGGAATGTTATTGCGGAAAATACAAACGCATCCGCTATAAGGGCATCGTTTGCGATAAGTGCGGAGTCGAAGTGACGCGGAGTGTTGTTCGTCGCGAGAGAATGGGGCACATCAAATTGGCTGTGCCGGTTTCGCATATTTGGTTTTTGCGTGGCGTGCCATCAAAAATTGGTCTTGCGCTTGGAATGGGCGTGCAAGATTTGGAGCGCGTAATTTATTTTTCGAGCTATGTGGTTTTGAGCGTAGACGAGGCGGAAAAGGAAAAGGCTTTGGCGCAAATTGAGCAAGAAGTCAAATCCAAGCAAAAGGAACTTGAGAAAAATTTTCAAGATGACGAAGAAAAGAAGCGAACAAAACTGGAAGGACTCAAAGAAATTTATCGCAGTTCCAAGGAAGAGTTAAAGAGTCTTCGCAAATATCAAATTATTTCGGAAATCGAGTATTTTAATTTATCTTCACGTTACGGACAGGTTTTTACGGCTGGAATTGGCGCGGAAGCAATCCGTAAGTTATTGGAAGAGTTGAATATGGAGGAAGAAATTAAAAAATTCAGAGAGATGCTGGAAGGTGAAGAGGAAATTGCGGATAAGAAAAAAGTGATGAAGCGCATCAAACTTCTTAATGGTTTGGTTAATGCCAAATTGAAACCGGAATGGATGCTGCCAGTGGTTATTCCAGTTATCCCGCCGGATCTTCGCCCGATGGTGGCACTGGATGGCGGACGTTTTGCGACATCGGACATTAATGATCTCTATCGCCGGATTATCAATCGTAATAATCGGTTGAAAAAACTGATGGAAATCGGTGCGCCGGAGGTGATTACGCGCAATGAAAAACGCATGCTGCAAGAAGCGGTTGATGCTCTTTTTGACAACAGTGCACGAAAATCACAAGTGAGCGTGGCTGCGTCAACGGGACAAAGAAGAGCTTTGAAATCACTTGCTGACACCTTAAAAGGCAAGCAAGGACGTTTTCGTCAAAATCTTCTGGGAAAACGCGTTGACTATTCCGGTCGAAGCGTAATCGTGGTTGGGCCAAAATTGAAATTGCATCAATGCGGACTGCCTAAGAAAATGGCGCTTGAACTTTTCAAACCTTTTATTATCAATAAACTGATTGAAAGAGAATTGGCCTACAATGTTCGCTCCGCTGGAAAAATGGTGGAAGCAGAATCAGAAGAAGCCTATGACATCTTGGACGAAATTATTTCTCATCATTACGTTCTTCTAAACCGCGCCCCAACTCTCCATCGTTTGTCGATTCAAGCTTTTCAGCCAGTGCTAATCGAAGGCAAAGCGATTCAAATTCACCCAATGGTTTGCTCAGCTTTCAATGCTGACTTTGATGGTGACCAGATGGCTGTGCACGTGCCGCTGACTGACAGGGCGCGTTGGGAGAGTGCGAATCTGATGCTTTCTTCAAAAAATCTTTTGAAACCGGCCAGTGGAGAGCCGATTATTTCCCCAACACTTGATATGGTTTTGGGTTGCTACTACATCACGCACATTTTGGCCGGAGCCAAAGGCGAAGGAAGAGTTTTTAGCAGCGCTGATGAAGCAATTATGGCCCAAGAATTAGGACAAGTAGATGTACGCGCGAAAATTCAAGTGCGCTTGAATGGTGAAATGCTTGAGACTTCCATTGGAAGAATCCAACTTAATAAAATTATTCCAATTGAGCTTGGTTATCAAAATTACGAAATGACCAAGAAAGAGCTCAAAGCATTGGTGGCGAAAGTGCTGGAAATTTGCGGACAAGAAACAACGGCGGTTTTTGTTGATGAGATTAAAAATCTCGGATTCGCTTCTGTCACAAAATCAGGTATCAGTTGGGGAATGGATGATCTTAATGTGCCGACTGACAAAAAAGAAATTATGGACGACGCGGAAAAGAAAGTCGATGTAGTCAAAAAGCAATACAATCTGGGACTTTTGACTGAAGGTGAGCGCAAAGGAAAGGTGATTGAAATCTGGAATGATACGAAAAACAAAATTACCGATCGCGTACGCGAATCTATGGACAAAGAAGGCCCGGTCTATTCGATGGTCTATTCCAAGGCTCGCGGTAGTGAATCGGTGGTTGTGCAGATGGCGGGAATGAAGGGTCTGATGGCGGGACCAACGGGAGAAACGATTGAGCTGCCAATCAAGAGTTGTTTCAAAGAAGGGATGAATGTTTTGGAATATTTTATCTCGACTCACGGAGCGAGAAAAGGTATGGCTGACACCGCTCTTCGAACCGCAACCGCCGGTTATCTCACAAGACGTTTGGTTGATGTGGCGCAAGATGTGATTGTGCGCGAAGAAGATTGTCATGATGAAGAAGGCGCATATATCTATAAAGAAGATTCTGATCGTTTTGGATTGAATTTTGCCAGTCGCGCGGTTGGTCGCGTGCTTTCAGAAAATATTACAGATGCCAAAGGCAAAGTGGTTTTGGAGGCTGGAAGATTAGTGAGCAAGGAAGATGCGGAACTGATTGAAAAAGCACTGCCGGAAAAAATCAAAATCAGAACCGTGGCAACTTGCAAAACTCCGCGAGGAGTTTGCCAAAAATGTTATGGTATGGACCTTGGACGAGGACATCTGGTGGAAATTGGTCAAGCGGTGGGAATTGTGGCGGCCCAAGCAATTGGTGAGCCGGGAACCCAGCTGACTATGCGTACCTTCCATATTGGAGGTATCGCCGGATCGGACATTACCCAAGGTCTGCCTCGTGTGGAAGAAATTTTTGAAGCCCGTCCTCCAAAGGGAGAAGCGATCATTTCAGAAATTGATGGAAAGGTTGTGGAAATTGAAAACGCGGACAAATCAGTGATTGTGAAAATTGAATCAACTGATGCGGCAAAAGTAGTTAAAGAATATCAAATTTCAATCGGCAGCACTTTGAAAGTTGCCGTGGGAGATTTGGTGTCCAAGGGTACACAGCTTAGCGATGGTCACATTGATCTGAAAAAACTCTACACCACAATGGGACGCGAAGATGTTCATCGCTATATCACGCGTGAAATTCAGGAAGTGTATGCTTCACAGGGCGAAGGCATCAATGACAAGCATATTGAAGTGATTGTGCGTCAAATGTTTAGTCGCGTTTCCGTTCTCACGGGAGGCAGCACGGACTTTTTGCCAGGTGACATCCTTGAAATCGATGAATTCAATGAAGCTAATTTGCGCGTGAAAGAAAAAGGTGGCGAAGAAGCGACTGGCGAGCGCATCCTTCTTGGCATCACAAAGGTAGCTCTTTCAACAGAAAGTTTCCTCTCAGCTGCGTCTTTCCAAGAAACTGCCAGGGTGCTCATTAACGCGGCAGTTTCGGGCAAGGAAGACAAGCTGCGCGGTCTCAAAGAAAACGTGATTATCGGAAAATTGATTCCAGCGGGAACCGGTTTTCAAAGACAAGACAAAAAATAGCGAAACTTTTTAGAAAAAAACACTTCGAGTTGAAGTGTTTTTTCATTTGTTTATTGTATAGCAGAATGTTTTTCCGGGATTGCCGTTGGCAATCACTTTTTCTGGTTTCCAGCCGGGAATCTGAAAGGCATAGGAAATGATTTTTGTTCCGGGTTTTAACTCTTTCTCAAATTTATTCTTTAGTCTCGCCATGGCTTTGGGCGTGAGAAAGCAAAAAATAATATCAGCGCCGCTCAAATTTTCGTGGTAGAAATTTTTCGAATAGACTTTTGATTTTTTTATTCCATGTAGCCAAAGATTGCATTTTGCAACAAGGGCAATCGGTGGCGAAAGTTCAAAGCCCGAAACGCGCAGGTTAAATTTTTTGGCCGCCACAAGCATTGAGCGGCCTGTTCCCGAACCCAAGTCGCAGAAACTTTCTCCCGGTTTGGCGCCACATTCAATCAGCGCATCCTCGGTCGCTTTTTTAGGTGAAAAAAGAATCGGAGCACCAATCACAAAACCATAAATGCTGCGCGCACCGATTATGATAAGAAAAATTGCGAAGAATAATAAGAAAAGTCCGTACATATATTACTATGCAAGCTTAGCATAATCACTTCTGGCTTTCAATTCGTTGCTCTCCCTTGCTGGCCACCAATTTTTTTGCTATAGTAAGCTTATCAAAAACAAAAAAAAGATATTTAAAATGTATTAGCAGAAAAATAGTATGGAGAATAATATTGGCGAAGAGATTATGATAGATGAAAAACAAGCTCGGTCGAGCAAAATATTTTTTATCATTTTCGGTTTGATTATCGCCGGGTCGGTTTTTGCCACCTTCTATCGCACAGTGATTGCAAAAAACTATGCTATCGAAGCCCAGACCGATTGCGATCCCTACACGCAGAAATGCTTTATCTGGGAATGTGATCCGGCATCGAATGTTGAGGGAGAAAAATGCACCGGAGACGCCCAGAAAGATACTTGGTACTATCGTTTAATTGAAAGAAATGCCTCGCGTATCCCACTTTGCGATCCAACAGATAAAAATTGCAAGGCTTTGGAATGTGCCGATAATGAGCCGGATTGCAAATACATCTATTGTGACGGCGAAACAAAGGTTGCTCAGAAAGTGGAGTGCAGCGACCCGGTTGAATATACCAAAGAAAATCCTCCAAAAGAGGAAAGTGATTCCACTACCGAAGAGGTGACATGCGAAGAAGGAGATGCGCAGTGTGAAGCCGAAAAAGCCGCAGCGCCATCTTCCAAAGAGTCGCAGTGCGCACCGGATGATACGCAGTGCCAAAGTGACGCCAGCAAAGATGAAACCGCTCCAGCGGCAGATGCTACTAACCCAGCCGAATAACACAAAAGCCATATTATGTTTTCAAAAAGAACGTCCTGATTTTTGGGGACGTTTTTTGTTTGGCAGTTGCCAAGAAAGCGCTTTTTCGGCCAAATGTGGCACTTCTGGGCATAATGCAGGCTTCCCTTGTTGACTAGTTTGCTTAATATGGTATAGTGTAAATAATCATCTAAACCAACTTAAGAAATATATGAAATATTTAGACAAAAAAATCCAAAAAAGAATTGATGATAAGCTAAAGTTATTGAATTCCTTTCGTCCGCTACCAGTCTCTGCAGTTAAAAAACTCAGGGAACAGTTTGAAGTGGAAATGACTTATAATTCTAACGCAATTGAGGGTAACAGTTTGACGCTCAAAGAAACATATCTGGTCATCAATGAGGGCGTAACCATCAAGGGCAAGCCACTCAAGGATCATCTTGAAGCTAAAAGTCACAAAGAGGCCTTGGGCTATTTGTATTCTCTAGTCGAGAGTGGCAAAAATAACACTGTGTCTGAAAGATTTATCAGGTCATTAAATCAAATCGTGATGCAGGATGTTGATAAAGAGTGGGCGGGAAAATATCGAAATAGCGGTGTGATTATTGGTGGAGCGGATCATAAACCACCAGAAGCCCTAGAGATTCCAAGACTGATGCAAAATCTTATCAGTTGGGTCGGGGATAACAACAAGAAAATGCATCCAGTGGAACTGGCGAGCGTTATGCATCACAAATTGGTTTTTATCCACCCTTTCTTTGACGGTAATGGACGAACGTCACGCTTGACGATGAACATTATTCTGATGCAGTCGGGATTTCCCCTGGTGATTGTCCTTAAAAATGATCGTAAGAGATATTATCAGTCGCTGTCACTAGCAGATAAGGGCGACTATGTTCCGTTTGTTAACTTCATTGCTAGGGCAGTAGAGAGAGTATTGGATATTTATCTGAAAATGCTAATGCCCGGAAAGAAAGGTAGGGAGAAATTTATTTTGCTGTCAGAATTAGCCAAGAACACAAAATTTACGGAAAAATATCTTAATCAATTGGCGCGCAATGGAAAACTGGAGGCACACAAAGAAGTGCGCAATTGGCTCACAACCAAAGATGCGCTAAAAAGGTACTTGGAAGGTCGAGAGAGGAAGAGAAAATAATCCGGGCAAACTTATTCTCAAAAATAATGTATTAAAGGCATTATTTTCCCCACTTGCGAATGGCCGGCGATAACCGAAGCTTTGGAAGGATTCTGTCGACCCCAATATTTTATCGAAAACAAGTCTGCTGATGCCAAAAAGGGTAAGAGGCGAGATTGAATTTTCAATCTCGCCTCTTTTCTTGGCGCTCTCTACTTATCAAAAACAAGCGCGACTTCATTACATCGAGGGCTGTCCGGTCCACCAGCGTTTCTTGGGCACCACCTGCAGTCAGCATAGATTTTGCTTTGAAGACTACGATGCTCTGTAGGTTTGAAACCATGACGGATGAAAAATTTTGGAGCGACAGTTAACGTAAAGATTTCCCAAAAACCAAGGGCGACAATTTTTTCCATACAGAGCCCTAGCATTGTGCTTCCAATTCCTGCGCCCTGAAATTCCGGATGCGTTGCCAGAGAAATAATTTCCACCTTACTATCCAACCAAACCTTGAAACCGACATTGGCAATAACCTGGCCTGAAAATTCTGCGACAAAAAAGCAAGGAACCATTGTCATTATTTCGGCTTCGCTTTTGGAAAGCATTGCCTCTTTTTTGGCAAAAAAATTGATAAGCGCTGCTATTTGTTGACAATCATCTTTAGCAGCCTCGCGATAGATAGGCTGGTCTTTTTCAAGCTTTTCCATTTTTGTCTTCCTTCCTTTGTTGAAATATTATTTTTTACTGCCGTCATAGATAATCAAAATATCGCAGTGGTCAAGAACAAACTAATTTTTCCCTCCTTTCTTTTTAAGGTACCAAAAAACGGCCAATTGAGGCCGTCTGGTAAAGTTTAAATTTTCTACTTAAGCATTAACAAACAACCTCAAAACTGGTTTTTGCTGAGCTTCGGCGGATTGACAGATTGGTTGTTTGAATATTTTTCATACCTGGATTGTAGTACGAAATAAATTTTCGGTCAAGCGGCGGCGACTGCCTTCAAATTGAATATTGTCCCAAGCGTCCGCTCAGGCGTTTTTTTAGCTGACAAAATTGCTTATCCCAAAATATCACGAAAGCAAGTTTTTTTCATATATTTTACTAAAATCAGGTTATCCCTGTTTTTAGTGTAGACTTTTATAGGGCAGCTGTTAGTTTGGGCTGGAAAATCACTAATCCGGGTATTTTTTAACGAGTTTCGCTGAATAAACCGAAGATGCTAAAAATCAATAGTAGCATTGCTATGACTTGAAAAGAAGATATTTTCTCCAAGCGCAAGAATATTTCAGTTCCAATTCCATTTTCTAGGCCCAACTTTTTCTGCCTTGCTTCCCAAATGGCAGGATTAGCAAGCTTAAACCAGCCACGATGAAAAACAAACCGCTTCCAGCTGAAAGGAGAAAACCAGTGAAAACCAACCGGATGCATGCTGTCATGAATAAAATGCGCAATAATATTAACTAAAAAAAGAGTTAACAGATAAAAATTGTCGAGTTGCCAAATTCCGGCTAGCGTATAAATCAAAATGCCAACCAAGGGAGTGATGATTAGTGGATGATGCGCGATAATCCAGTGGCTTTTCCAGTTGAATTTTCTGCGAAAAAGAAAAAAGATAAATAGATCAAAATCAGGCAGATAAGAAAAGATGAGGCTCAAAGATAGCACAAAAATTGACGGGATGGCACCAAAGATAATGGTTAAAACAAGATAGCTGGCCAGAGCCACCAGCGTGTCAACACCAAAAAATAATTGGAGAAAAGGATTTTTCATAGGTAACTAAATTCGATTAAGCGTATACTAGCAAGAGACACCTATAATATCAAGCTTGACAATAGTTTGCAATTGACTATACTACAATTAGTTACTAAACATAATAAAAACCTATGGTTGGATCCTGGCATTATGTAATGTGTCCAGGGTTGGGTCCAGCTAATTCGCCGATGAGGCGAAAAGGTGGCTTTTGCGCTAGTGAGAGCCCGGCAATCCTCCGTAATCAAGGGAAAGCTGATATCGTCCTGCTTAGGCGGGAGACTGAGTCAGGAAAGTGGTCTTAATCCGTTTTGCTGACGGATTTTTTTAATCCGTTGTAAAAATAGATTGAGGCAAAAAAAGGTGGTACCGCAAGATGACCTCTTGTCCTTTTACCCAAGCTTTTCGGCTTGGATAAAAAGACGAGAGGTTTTTATTTGACCTTTCAGCTAGATTATTGTATGCCAGCAAGTCAGTTCTTTGAAAAATGAAGGAAAAAATAAAGGAGGCTATATGGATAAGGGAAATATCAAAAAAGTTTCCATAATCACATCCTTAGAGCTTAGAGAGGTGAAATTTAATTTACATAAAATTTATAAAAACAAGAATGAATTTGTATTTAAAAACTTAAATAATGATGTATTTAAAGCAATGATGACTGGCGTTGGTAGCGAATCTGCGAAAATAGTTGAAGCGAGGATTGATGAATTTATGAATAAAATTAAAAAAGACAAAGATAAGAAGATACTGGTTGTTTCTCATGATTTTGTGATGAGGATTATAGAAATTTATGCAAAAATGAATGGTTTAAATTAAACTAAGTAATGTTAATATTCAAAAAATCCAAAAATATTTTTTGGCAAAATCTTTTTCCCAGAGCGGGCTGGCGTTTTATGTATGAGAAAAAAATAACTTAAACTAATCAATAAAATTATGCAAATTAAAATGGAGCTGGGAGAAAAAGATATTCCAAAATATTATCTCAATATCGCTTATTATCTTAAAAAATATTTGGGGCGATTGCCTGAACCGCCACTTCATCCGGGAACAATGAAGCCACTCTGTCCCGAAGATCTAAGTCCGATTTTTCCGAAAGAACTAATTCGCCAAGAAATGAGTTTGGAGCGCGAGATCAAAATTCCGGAAGAAGTAAGAGAGGCATATAGACTCTATCGGCCGACGCCACTTATTCGTGCAGTCAGGCTGGAAAAATTCTTAGGAACTCCGGCGCATATTTACTATAAATATGAAGGAGCATCACCAGTTGGTAGCCATAAAATAAATACGGCTTTGGCTCAGGCCTACTTCAACAAAAAAGAAGGGGTGAAAATGTTAACCACAGAAACCGGCGCCGGGCAGTGGGGAACAGCTTTGTCGATGGCATGCAATATTTTTGGTCTGAAATGCTTGGTCTATATGGTCAAAGTTTCATTTGAACAAAAACCTTATCGAAAAACAATCATAAAAACTTTTGGTGGCGAGGTCATTCCTAGTCCTTCGGATACAACGGAAATGGGAAAGAGATTCCGTCGAGAATTTCCTGGAACTTCCGGTAGTCTCGGTATGGCGATATCGGAGGCCATTGAAGTGGCGGCCAAAAACAAAGATGCTAAATATTCTCTCGGAAGCGTTCTTAATCATGTGCTTTTGCATCAAACAGTAATTGGGCAAGAGGCCGTGAAACAAATGGAAAAAGCTGGTGAATACCCCGATGTTGTAATTGGCTGTTGTGGAGGTGGAAGTAATTTTGCCGGAATCGCTTTTCCATTTTTAGTTCATAAACTAAGTGGTAAGAAATCCAAAACCAGGTTTTTGGGAGTGGAACCGAAAAGTTGTTCTTCGATGGGGAAAGGAAAATATAAATATGATTATGGCGACACCGGAAAACAAACACCGCTTTTGATGATGGAAACATTAGGTTGTGAATATGTTCCGCCTTCCGATCATGCCGGTGGCTTGCGCTATCATGGCATCGCTCCGCTTATCGCATTTCTTCACCAAGAAAAATTGATTGAGGCGAAAAGTTATGAACAAAAAGAAATATTCAAAGCGGGAGTCGAGTTTGCCAAATGTGAAGGGATTATTCCAGCGCCAGAAAGCGCTCACGCTATTAAAGCGGCAATGGATGAAGGTCTGCGTTGCAAAAAAACCGGCAAAAAAGAAACAATTGTTTTTTGTCTGTCAGGACACGGTATGCTTGATCTGAAGGGATATGAGGATTATTTAGACGGAAAGATTAAATAATAAAAAAACCAGTTATTTGAGCAAACCAGGCGGTTGGATATTCCAATCGCTTTTTGTTTTAGACAAATCCATTCTTCTTAAGATAGGATATACTTATCCAAAAACCAACGATAGGAGGAAAGTCATGACTCTTAAACAAGCGGTTTGTTGTGAAAAGTTTATTGGCTGGTGCGCTTGCAATATTGGTCCAATGATCAATGCAGGTATGAAAGTGAATGAGGTTGCGGAACGGTGTGTCCAGGAAACCTATCCCGCCGGAGACAGCCCGATTGATACTAATTTAATTGAAAAGTATATCCCATTGTGGCGTTTTTTTGTCGGTTGATATGGTGATAATTTTGACATTATTGTCTAGTTGTGTAATACTTAACTTACTAATATGAAGCAAAAACAGGACAAAATAATGCAAATTAGTTGCTGTTGCCTCGAAACCAATATTTCGGGAAACTTTTGTAGTTAGTTGAATAAATAAACTTTTGGATGAATAAGCATTGTTTCTCGAGATAATCGAGATTTTTTTAATTATTTTTTTAAGTAAAAATAGGGATGAATGTATGGGTGAAATAAAAATAATAGCTATTAAAAATCTCAAACCTCACGAAGAAATTATTCCGGAAAATCTGGAGAAGGTGAAGGAGAAAATTGAGAAAAATGGTTATCTAATCAACCCGGTTATTGTTGATCGGGATAGTCTGGTTATCTTAGACGGTCACCATCGAGTGAAAGCTTTGTATATGCTAGGATACCGAAACATTCCTGCTTATTTGGTGGATTATTCTGATAGTGAAATTAAGGTTTTTCAGCGCCGTCCAGAAATTCCAATTTCTAAGGAGATTATCATAGCGAAGGCTTTAGCAGGAGAGGTTTTCCCTTGTAAAACTTCCAAGCACGTCATTCCGGCGCGACCAATGCATTTGAACATTGCGCTGGAGAATTTGAAATAAGGCTTTCAGGAGGAATAGTGGATGAAATTTGCTTGACAGGCCCAGTGACATGCAATATAATTACAATATGAAGAAAATGCAAACAATTTCGCGAAGACAGCGTACAAACCCAAAAGTCCAACCGGGAGTTGTTTGTTAGTGTTTCAAATAAGCAAAAATTATTTAAAATATTGTCAAACGACTCCGGGTCGTTTGTTTTTGATTAAGGCATTGACTTTTCTCAAAAATAAGGTTAATCTCTATTGATGTCGCATTTGTGACATATTAAAGGGATGTCCCTTGACAACAAAAGAAAGAAAGGAAAATACCATGAATATCAATGATGTTAAGCAACACATTTTAGGAATAACCCAAGCGGTTATCCAAAAAGCGCTGGGAAAGCAAGCCAGCAACCTATCAGTCATTTATCCTCCGGATGTTAAGTTCGGAAATTTCTCAATCGAGTTTTTCTCTGTGGTCAAAAAGGAGGTCGGAAATCGCCTGGGAGTAACTTCTAAAAAAGAGATGTCAAAGGAAGAAAAGGACGCTTACAAGGAAACTATGAAGCAAGGAATTCAAGAAGCTATTGAAAAAATAGCTAAACTTATCTCCGCTATTTCTTCCGATGAAATCATTGAAAAAATAAGCATCGTTGGTCCGTATGTGAATTTCAAGGTCAGAGACTCTATTTATTTTGGGTCAATTTTTTCGGAAGTTATCGAAAAAGGAGTTTTGTTTGGAACTTCCAATATCGGATTGGGACAAAAAGTGATGGTGGAATATCTTTCGCCAAACACTAATAAACCCCTTCATCTTGGACATCTGCGGAATGGATCACTGGGCATGTCAATTTCAAACATACTTGCATTTGGCGGGTATGATGTCGTAAAGAGCAACCTTGTAAATGATCGGGGTGTGCATATCTGCAAGTCAATGTTGGCTTGGCAGAGATGGGGTCAGGGAGAAACACCACAGTCAGCAGGTTTGAAGGGTGATCATTTCGTGGGGAAATGGTATGTCCGTTACAGTCAGGAGGAAGATAAAGATCCATCACTTGCCGAAGAAGTTCAGTCTATGCTCAAAAAGTGGGAAGAAAACGATCCAGAAACAGTAGCTCTTTGGCAAAAAATGAACGGTTGGGTCTATGATGGTTTTGCCAAAACTTACCAGAATTTCGGTTTGGAATTCGATACGTTTTACTACGAATCGAAAACCTATATGCTCGGTAAGGACATTATTGAAGAAGGTCTCAAAAAAGGTATTTTCAGGCGAGACGAAAAAAATATTGCCACCTTTTTCTTGCCGGAAGAATTCGGGAAGAATAAGGACGGTAGCGACAAGAGGGTGACTGTTCTACGTTCCGATGGTACAAGTGTGTATATTACTCAGGACATAGGAACGGCGCTCAGAAAAGTGGAGGATCACAAGCTGGATCGTTCAATTTATGTTGTTGGTTCAGAGCAGGTCCATCATTTCAGGTGCCTGTTTGCAATCCTCAAGGCACTTGGCTACGGTTGGGCGGAAAATTGTTACCATCTTTCATATGGAATGGTTTATCTGCCCGAAGGAAAAATGAAATCACGAGAGGGAAAAGTCGTCGATGCCGACAATCTTATTGGGGATGTCGTGGAAATAGTTTCGGGTGAAATCAAAAAAAGAAACCCGAATATTTCTGCGGACGAACTTGAAAAGAGAGCAAGCATTATTGCAGTGGGTGCGATAAAATTTCACCTATTGAGAGTGACACCTGGCCAGGATATTCATTTTGATCCGAAAGAATCAGTCGCTCTTGACGGTTTCACCGCTTCATATTGCCAATATGCCTATGTGCGTTCAGCGGCCATTCTGAGGGCAGTAAGAAATTCTGCAGATGGAATTGGCGATGTCGACTATTCGGTGCTGGGCGAAAGAGAAGAGCTTATCCTTGCTCAAAAGATTGCTCAATTTTCAGAAGCGGTCGAGTTCGCCGTGAAAGAGTTAAATCCTTCACGGATTGCCAGTTATGTTTTTGATGTCGCTCAAAGCTTCAGCCAGTTCTATAGCAAGCACTCTGTGCTTAAAGTTGAAGATGCGCCGTTAAAAAAAGCACGGATCGCACTCGTCAAGGCAACACTTATCACAATCAGTAACGCATTACATTTGCTTGGAATTGAAACATTGGAGGAGATGTAGCTTAAAAGGTGTTCTAGATAAAAAACAGGGGTGCTTATTAAAGAAGAAGGAGGTAAGAAATGAATGATTATTACTATTGTACTATCTGCAGGCAGCATATATCGTGTGACCAAATTACTTATCACAAGATATCCAATCACTCGCAACGAACAGACTATAATGATGAGTTGATTCCAAGTTTCTGATTATGAATTTGAAACGATTGCGGAGCTTGAAAAGGTACTTACTCTTGAGCTAGGAGCAGATCTTTCGAGGGATGTTGCATTGAGTCTAAAGCGTCGGATTACGGATAGTTCTGGTGATTCCCTGGAAGACATTTTTTTTTAATCTGGGAGTAGAATGGGCACCAGTGCTTATTTGCTGGAGAGACTGGATTATGCGCCATGCGCGGTACAGTCCAGTTCTGATGATGCGCGACGCGAGTCCGTTAAAAGTTATTCCTATCGCTTCTAATTGGAAAGAAGCTTGGGTCAATAGGTTGAATTGCGGAATAGAGGACGAATTGTCTCTTGATCAAGGTGGAATGATGGACGATTTGGCCTGGGAATATATAGTCCAGGAGAGGCTAAATCACCCGTTCACTTTAGTGGATGGCGGGGCGTGGGGAACAATTGTTCAAAAACTCCATGAGCTCGGACTCAAATTCCAACCCCTATTTTTTTATTCCCATAACCCTAATATTAAGGGGTTTCTAAATGATCTAGGGTTTGATAAAAAACAGGGGGAACTGCTCAATGATTCGCTGGAATGTTCTTTTCCAAAATTATTTCATCGACCAGCATCCTTTATTCGAAGCGAGATAGGAATAGTGTCTCCTCGATTAGCGCAAACCGAAGAAGGAGTCGCCAGGTTAGGAAGAGCATCGTTGCGTGGAGTGGAAAAGAGCGCTACTTCGATAAAGCATTCGGAGAATCCTGTAACTGCAGTGGAGTATCTCTTGAAGCTCTCCGAGTTAGCAAGAAACAGTGGACTATTTACAGGAATCCTTCCGCGAAATAGTCCAACTTGGTTAGGTGGGAAGAAATTTCTCGATGGTTGGCCTAAGGAGCTGATTTGGCACTGAAAAGCGCCACCGCCATTTTTTTCAAAGGATGAATACTTATCATTGTGTTCATCCTTTTTTCTTGCTTAATTATGCTAGTTGTAGTACGCTCTGTCTATGAGTATTAAAATCGTTGGAGTGCTACACTTGGCAGAATTCCCGAAGGCTGATCAAAAAGAAGAGCTTCAAGAGATAAAGCAACAAGCCTTGTCCGATTTTTTGTCTCTCCAATCCGGAGGAGTTGACGCTGTTATTATTGAGAATGAGTTTGATGGAAAAAAAAGTCCCTATGGCGAATTTCTTAATCCTTTGCAACGAAAAACCATGTTCAATATCGTGGCTTTTTTGAATCTGTATGCCACTGTTCCTCTCGGATTTTGCGTGCTACTGAATGATTATGAAACAGCCTTTTTATTGGCAAAAAAATTTAGAGGAAGGTTTATTCGGTTAGACACCTTCGTGGACAGTATTGAGAGAATCTCAGATAGAATAAAGATTATTCCAGTGCCAGAAAAGATACTAGACTTTCGAAAAAAAATCGGAGCAGAAAATGTAGAAATATGGGCGGATGTGCACGTGAAACATGCCAAGATGCTTGGTTCACGGTCATTGGAAGATTCGGCTATGTTGGCTCTGAAAAATAAAGCTTCTAAAATAATTATCACTGGCGATTGGACTGGAAAGCCACCGAAAGGTAGCGACTTATCAAGAATAGAAAAGATAATACCTAGAGAATTTTTAGTAATTGGAAGTGGCGTAGATCGAAAAAATATTTCTCGATACAATAAATATGCTTCCTCAGTAATTATCGGATCGGCGTTTAAAAAAAAGGGGCGAGTTGAAATTGAAAAAGTTCGTGCCATTGTAGAAAATAAATCAAAACAAGTCTAAATAATGAAGCATATGGCAAATAACCCAGCTAAAGGAGGCAGGGCAAAAAGGGAGGAGAGGTATGACACTAAAAATTGCAACATACAAGGATGTAAAATCAATTGATTGTATCGACAATGGTGATTATTTTGTAACGCTGAGCAGTTGCGATATTTTATCTGGACACAAATACATAACATCTCCGGATGACATGAAGGATTTTTTCAACGGTAAAATTATCGTGAGAGAGACGATTGCAAAAAAAATAGCTGAGGCAAACAAGGCATTGGAGAAAATAAATCCTAACCTTGCCCTATTTGTAAGCTACGGATGCAGAACTATGGTGGTCTAATCTGTCAAGACAGTTAAATTATTAAAATGAGAGAGAGGAGGAACCGTGAAAGAGCAATTCGTACTGAAAAAAATTAAAGAAAATATTTTCCAAATAAATGAGCCTTGGAATACTGAAGGTTGTAATATTTTTTTGTTCAGAAAAGATAGCAACTGCTTGGTTTTTGACACCGGTCTAGGTCTGTTTTCTTTGAGAAACTTCATAGAAAAAGGGGGAGTTAATAATTTTTTGGTAGTATTGACTCACGCGCATTTTGATCATATCGGTGGTGTTAAGGATTTTGCTGGAAGGGAATGTGCCATTCCAAAGGAGATTGGAGATGCGATGCCCGATCGTAATAATTGGGCATTGGAATATTTGAAAGCTGAAAATTTCAATGAAGCACAGCTTTTCAACTTAACCAGTAAAACAGGGCAACAAATTTGCGATGATTTTACAATTCAGATTCCAAACATCGTTCCGATTGAAACGAGCGTGATTAGCTGGTTTGATTACAGTTTTGAAGTAATGAATCTCGGTGGTCATTCAGGTGATTCTTGTGTGTATTATGATTACAAGCACAAAATTTTATTATCCGGCGATCTATTATATGATGGTGAAATTTATGCTAATTGCTATTCTTCAAATAAGGAGCAATTCGCAAGAGCGCTAAATGCTATTAAACAGTTGGATTTTAAATTGGTTTTGCCTGGACATAATAGTGTTATGGATCGTAGTACTGCATTGTTGGTCATACAAAGGTGGTTGTTGGAGTTACAATGAAGAGAGAATATCCCTTTCATCGTCTAATAACTTAATATGCTGATTATTGAAGAAAGCAAGAGAGAGCTAATCCGGAACATCGGTTAGCTCTTTTTTAATTAATCTTCAATAAATAGTGTGTTGGTTAGATTAGTATTGTTAGAAATGGTACGAATGCGAGTGTTATTTTTATAATAAAACCTATAGGCATCTCACTTAATAATTTGTAAAAAAAAGAGGTCTCACGTGGAGACCTCTGGTTGTGCCATATTAGGCGTTATTGAATGGAGTTAAATAAAGAACTAGGGGGGGGTGCCTTTTTCGACGTTTTTTATGAGTATTACACGCTCTACTGACGCTATCGCGCCAAGAATGGAACATCGCCATTGTTCTTTGAGAGCTTGCTGTTTAGTTGTTCAACAGCAATTTTTACAAGTTTGCGATTTTCTTTGATATAATCCGAGTCCTCCGCTGAAATCTCTCCGCCGTTCTTGTAACGCTCTGCTATGGCTGCAGACCGAAGCTTCAAAGCGTCTACGTCTATGCCCTCGCACCCTTCAAGGTCGTCAATACTAAAATAGCACATGCAGCACCTCCTTTTTGAATTTTCGTGGTGATTGTTGATTCTAGACGAATACTCCTACCTAAATGATACACTTACGAATCAAAAAAGCAAGAGGGAGTCCTGTCCAAGCGAGACTCTTGCAGGACAGGGCTATTATTGACACAAAGGCTTGCAAGTGCTAGCTTTGAGTGAAGCTAAGGATGGAACTTTAACAACATAATAACGGAGGATTGCCAATGCAACTCAAGGAATTAGCAGCGAAGCTGGTCAGCTTCAACACAGTCAGTAGCGAGTCGCCAGTACCGATGGCGGACTTCATTTGCAACTACCTGGAAGGATGTGGATTTGTAATTGAGAGATATCCCTATCTAACCACGATTCCGAAGATTGAAAATGTAGCGGAAAGAGTTGTTGAAAAAGTTAACATTATCGCGCGAAAAGGAGGACAAGAATCTCGGCTCGTGCATTCAGGACATATGGATACAGTTCCTTTTGGATCGGGCTGGGACAATAAAGTCGGATGACCATTTTCACTTGTTGAAAAAGAGCAAAAGAGTATTGGAAAAGTATTCCAAGGACTGGGCATTGCCGATATGAAATTTTTCTTAGCAGTTGCCATGAAGGCGGGCGAAGCAATTTCGGCAGCAGAGTTAAAGCAGCCATTCGCACTTTGCTTTTCAAGCGACGAAGAAGTGGGTTGCGTTGGGGCAAGAAAACTCAGGGATGCTGTCAAACAACAAGGAAGAATAATCGGAAAATATGTTGTTATCGGAGAGCCAACGAAATTCAGGCCCGTCTATGCCCATAAGGGCTATATACACCTTGATGTCATTGTTGGAGCATTTATGGAAAAACATGGAATGTCTGGAATTGAGGATAACCCGTGCCATAGCTCGAATCCGGATACGACAACCAACGTAGTTGAAAAAACTATGGGACATGTGATTGATGAGCTCTGTAAATTTAGGAAAAGTCTGGAAAAGGTCACGGACATAAGATTTAATCCCGCATTTCCAACAATGAATATTGGAGGCGATGTTCATATTGGAAGAGAACGAAATAATGAAAAACATAAAGTTTCAGATAAGGTCGCAAAAAATATTATTCCGCGTGGTTTTAAGGTTGAATGTGATATACGGCCCGTGCCAGGTCAAGATCCGCATGATCTCATAGACATTATACGATCTAATATTGAGGAAAGGATTAATGGGATAAGACCTACCGTTTCAAACGAGAAGTTTTATATTTATGTCGGGCCACGTAAGCGTCCGTCATTCCCGATGGAGACCCAAAGAGAATCACTGATCGTCAGAGCCTCAGAAGAATTAAGTGGTTACCCGGCTGAAACTGTTTCCTTTAATACGGAAGGAAATATTTTTAACACTACAGGAAGTGAAACTGTCATTTGGGGACCGTCTGATATTCGTCAAGCGCATATGGATAATGAATATGTGCTTGCTGAATTATTTAAGGAAGAAACCGTTGAAAAATACATCCGGCTCATAAGGCGCATATGACCAGTCCGTACTAAACTAAACCAGTACCTAAGAGACCCACATTTTGAAAAAACCGTGATTTGTCGTAAAATACTGGCACAGTAATCTAAAAAAA
>JAYSLY010000055.1:0-28879 GCA_043725085.1 bacterium | reverse complement strand
GACAAATATACTGGATGGGAAAAAAATTGCTGAAGAATTGAAAGCTGAGTTGATTGCCGAAGTTTTGGCTTTGCATGAAAAAGGCATCGTGCCAAATCTCACGGTTATTTTGGTTGGAGAAGATAGTGCTTCTAAGGTGTATGTCAGGAACAAGGAACGAACGGCGAAAGAGCTTGGAATTGAATCGCAGGTAATTAGATTAGACAGCGATACTACGCAAGAAAAATTGGAGGAAGTAGTTTTAAGACTAAATCAAGATAAAAAAATACATGGAATTTTGGTGCAATTGCCATTGCCAAAACAGGTTGATGCAAAAAGAATAATAAATTTAATCGATCCAAAAAAAGATGTGGATTGTTTTCATCCGGAAAATGTCGGACGGATGATGATTGGAGAGGCGCGATTTTTGCCTTGCACGCCGGCAGGAATTTTGGAACTTTTGGAAAGAAGCGAGATTGAAGTTTCCGGGGAAAACGTGGTGATTGTTGGGAGGAGTAATATTGTGGGAAAACCACTCGCCTTGATGCTCATCAATCTTGGCGCGACAGTGACGGTTTGTCACTCAAAGACGAAAAACTTGAAAGAAATTTGTGCGCAGGCGGACATTTTGGTTTCGGCGACCGGGCGCGTCGGGCTCATAACGCATGACATGGTAAAACAGGACGCTGTTGTGATTGATGTGGGAATCAATCGAAACGCGGAGGGAAAGTTGGTTGGGGATGTTGACTATGTTCATGTTTGTGATAAGACGCATTGTATTACGCCTGTTCCCGGCGGAGTCGGGCCGATGACAATTATGATGCTGATGAGAAATACGATAATAGCTGCGAAGAATAATTCAGTTTAGATTTTTTTGTCATTCTGAGCGTAGCGGAGCGAAGTCGAAGAATCTGCTACAGGTTATCACGAGTTTTGTGATAAATCGTAAAGACTAGGGTTATTGCAAGCAGATCCTTGCTCCACCGCTAAAGTTTTGGCGACACGCGGTCGACTGCGTCCTGAGTACAGGACTGCGCTCAGGATGACACAGCTTTTTTATTATTAATTTAAAAATTTATGCAAATCGAAGTTAAAAATGTTGAAGGCAATCCAGTAAATAATTTGCGCCGGCTGGGTTATTCTTTTCAACGGCACGAAGGAGAGGAGATGAGTTTTGTGAGGCCGCTTGCTGCGGCTGGCTATCCCAGATTTCATATGTATGTCAAAATGAATGGGGCAGATATGCTGATCAATATTCACTTGGACGCGAAAAAAGAAACTTATGGTGAAAATACCAGGCACCATGGAGAATATGGTAATGACGGGGCATTGAAAGAGGAGGTACGAAGACTCAAGGCGATGCTGGAATAATTTGTTGCTAAAAATACTTTTGAGCTGTATGATGAAATATGTGCGGTTGGGCGAATGGCGAAATTGGCAGACGCGCTAGATTCAGGTTCTAGTCCTAGCAATAGGGTGGAGGTTCAAGTCCTCTTTCGCCCACAAAAATGAATATTGCCCAGATGGCGGAATTGGTATACGCGCCAGTCTTAGGAACTGGTTCTCGCAAGGGATTGGAGGTTCGAGTCCTCTTCTGGGCACAAAAATAGTATGCAAAAAATCATTGTTGATAGTGAAAATGCAGGCAAACGAATTGATAAATTCCTCTCGGCGGGGATTTTTTTTGATGGAAAAGTCACGCGCGGTGAAATTTCTCGGCAGATTAAAGCGGAGAAAATTTTAGTAAATGAGGAGAGGGTGAAGTCAAGCTATGCGCTCAAAAATAATGACGTGATTACTTTTGATTTTGAATTTAGTGAAGAAAAAATAATTTTGCCGAAAGTCAAAAAAGAATTGCCAATTATTTTTACGGATGAAAATCTGATTGTGATTGATAAACCTGCTGGAATGCAGGTACACCCTGATGATACGAGAAAAGAGGATACGCTCGTAAATTATCTCATTGCGCAATTTCCAGAAATTGAGAATATTTGCGATGACACACCAGAGGGAAAGTTGAGACCGGGAATTGTGCATCGATTAGACAAAGATACGAGCGGCGTGATTGTCGTTGCAAGGAATATGGATACATGGCGAGAACTTAAAAGGCAATTTCAGGACAAGGAAGTGGAGAAAAAATATCAAGCGATTGTTTATGGTGTGCCCAAGCCAATAGAGGGCGTGATTGAAAAAGCCCTGGCTCGCTCGGGAGATTATAGGCGGCAGGTGGTGGCGGGACATAAAACTCGAACGAAAATTCGCGATGCGGTGACAGGCTATCGAACACTAGAAACATTGGGCGATGAATTCGCGCTTATGGAGCTTTCGCCTAAAACCGGACGGATGCACCAAATCCGGGTGCATCTGACTTCTATCGGACATCCAATCGTGGGGGATAAAAAATATTATATCAAAGGTCAAAAAAGGCTTGAAATTGCCAAAAGGCAATTATTGCATGCAAAAAATATTAAATTTGAGCTTTTCGGCAAAAGTTATGAGTTTGAAGCGCCATTGCCGGCTGATTTTTTGAAATTTCTAGAAAAAGCGAATTTTCTTGACTAAACACGCCAAAAGAGATAGTATGAGAAAGTGAAAAATTAGACTCTAGGAATGAGGATAATTTCCAAAATGACACAGGGCTTAGTCCCTATTTTAATTTAAAGTGGTAATTGCTATAATAATTGTATGGAAAAGAAAATTATCGAGTTTAATAAATCTCAAAGAGCTTTGAAAGACACGCTTGAATTTCACAGTGGTGATGTGGTGAAAGTCTACCTGCGGATCAAAGAAGGCGCTAAGGAAAGAACGCAAATTTTTGAGGGTCTGGTCATTGCTGTTAAGGGCGGACAAAGCTCTTCACCAACAATTACAGTGCGCAAAGTAACGCATGATGTGGGAGTGGAAATGATTATCCCGGTTGGTTCAAAAAATGTAGAAAAAATTGAACTCGTGAAAAGAGCTAAGGTTCGTCGAGCGAAATTATACTATGTTCGAACGCTAACAACGAAACAGAGTCGTATGAAGTATAAAGATGTGAAGAAAATAACCGGGAAAGAGGCTGAAGATGCAAAGCCTAAGAAAGTTGCCGCTGAAAAAGTAGCAGAAGAAAAGGCAAAAGAGACTGAAGCCTAAATAGTTTTTCAGAGCCTTCGTGGTGGAATTGGTATACACACATGCTTGAGGTGCATGGGTCGCAAGGCCGTGCGGGTTCGAGTCCCGCCGAAGGCACCACGATTTGGATCCTTAGCTCAATGGCTAGAGCACTTCATTTACACTGAAGGGGTTATAGGTTCGAGTCCTATAGGGTCCACAAAAATCATGTAACATGTGGCATGAAACATGTAACAGATAATGCTTCAATCTTAGGTTGATAGAAAAAGCCGAGTTAGCTCAGTGGTAGAGCAGAGGACTGAAAATCCTTGTGTCCCCAGTTCAATCCTGGGACTCGGCACAAAAATGACAAATTTGAAGTCCGCCTTCGCGGACTACTAGCGAGCCTTGCTCCGCCGTAGTCACGCTTCGGCGTGACGAAGCCAGCTTTCGCTCATCTTCAGCGGGCCTTGCCCCGTCGAAGCCGAGCTTCAGCTTGGCGAAGGCGGGTATCGTATAGTGGCTAATATACGTCCTTGCCAAGGACGAGCGACGGGTTCGATTCCCGTTACCCGCTCAAGACATCAAAAACAGGTGCAAAAACGCCTGTTTTTGCTTTAGTAGGGCTAAAATTGCTCAGTTCTAACGTGGGATATTCGGCAACAAGCTTTTTATTGCCATTCTCAATAACTTGGTATTGTTTTTTCAGTGTAATGGCTAGTTTTCCGTCTTTATAGATAAAGTCCGAACCTAGGGCGTGCAAAATCCTAGTTTTAGTTTCATAATCACCAGTAGTAAATTCAGCTTTAGCATAAGTGGCAAATTTAAAAGTCTTTTCCGTTAGATCTACCCATTCATTCAACCTCTCGTCTAGTTTTATCAATTCATTTTGAATAGAGGTTTTTTCCTTGATAAGTCCTGCCTTTTGATCTTTAAATTCCTCATCACTGATAAAATCTCGGTTGGCATTGTTGGGCGAGATATAAAGTTTGATTAGATTATCAATTTTTGAAATGCAATTATTTAAAGCATTTTGCTGGTTTTTGATGAGAATGTTTCGATTATCGGCCTCTAAAACATTGTTCTCACTTAAAACTTCAAGTGCAAAATCTAAATATCCTTGCGGAATTGTGATTCTATCTAGCTCTTTGGTGATTTGCTTGTTTAGCTCCTCAAAAGAGATGGCCTTTTGCGAGCAAGTCACATCAATTTTTCTTTTAGTGCATTTATGGTAAATATAGGTTTTAAGGATATTTTCTGATTTAATCATTTTTACCTTTTCCTCGGTTGTAATTGAGCATCCACATTCTCCGCATCGGATTATGCCACGATAAGGAAGATTTTTGTGCCTAGTTAGTTGCTTTCCTTTTTTGCCTAGTATTTTTTGGACATAATAAAATTCTTCTTGCGTAACCATTGGCTTATGCTTGCCTTGATAGGTTTTTCCTGCATAATCAAATTCTCCAAAATAGAAAGGATTAGTAAAAATCTCATAACCATATTTTTCACCTAATTTTATATCCTTGTTTTTGGTGGCTGTTCGAAGCCCCCATTCGTTATTGGCAATGTCCACAATTCTCGGAACTGAATATTCGCCGGTTAGCATTAAATCCCACATTTTGCGAACTAATGGAAATCTTTCTTCATCAACCAAAACTTCTTTACTTCCCTTATCGCCATATTTATCATTTTTATAGCCAAGGGGTGCTTTGCCTGGACGCCAGCCTTTTTCAGCTTTCGAAATCAATCCTCGCTTAACATCCTTGGCAAGATCAAGCACGAACTGATTGGCCATTCCCAACTCGACGCTCATCATCATTACATTGTCGCCAGTCCGATATTCTCGCCCTGGTGTTTGGATAGATTGGAGCGTACCTTGTTGCAAGAGCCACTGAATTTCCCCGCCATCAACCGGATTGCGAGAAAGACGATTTATTTTCCAGCAAATAATTCCTTGCGCCTTGCCTTTCTTAATTTCTGTTAGCATTTTATTGAACTCTATTCTTCCAGGCGCTTTAGCTGATTTGTTTTCTTGAAAAGTAGTTACAATCTCCAAATTTAACTGCCGAGCGAATTTTGCCAATTCGCTTTTCTGATCTTCAATGGATTGGATTTGTCGATCTTCCGCATCAGTCGATTTACGCAGATAGGCAAGGTATTTTATTTTGTTTTCCATAATAATATAAAAAATTTGGATACTAAAAGGACGGTTCTGACTTACCCAACTTTCCGAAGATTGCTGGCAGAACCGCCCATCTAGTAGGACGATAAAATCTTCGGATATTTGGTTGGGTAAGTGCTTTTAGTATACTATATTTTCAAGGTTTGTCGAATTTTTCAAAGTCGGCTTTCTTGATTGGCTTATAGACTAGCCTAACCATTTCAACTAAGCTTTCTGCACAACTAAAAGCTTCCTCGAGCGAAATTTTCTCTCCCGTTTCTTTTTCATAAAGCATCTGAAATTGTTTTGCTCGAGTTTCCGTTATCATTGCTTTTTAATTTCCGCTATTTTCCACTATTTTCAATCATTTTGCCATACCTATGTTTCCTATAATCCAGCCTCAAACAACGCCTACAGCCCAAAATTTGGCTTACAGGGTGCTTGTAAAGCACTCCTGCTCGCTTATTGCAGATCGGACAAGAAAACCAAAATCTAGTGCCTCCGAAGCCTGTTATCGACCTGTTTAACAGGATAATATAACCCTCCGTTTCAAGTGATGATTTGATTAGCATTTCCTTGATTTGCTTGTTGCTGGCTTTCACAAAGTCACTGATCCTGATTTTCTGACACTGTTCCGCTAATAAATTTTTTCCGAAATCATTTGGCTTCATTGTTTTCATCTTTTTGGACTTGATTATTGTTGAATTGCTGGTTTTCTCCCACAAAAGCATTGTTGGTTTTTATATTTACTTTTAAAGCAGGCTGTTTTATTTCTTTTAACAAAATAATGTTCATATTGAGTCTTCTATTGGCAAGATCTACTTCTTTGTTGAGTTCCTTTAAAACATTTACCTTCAGTTGATCAAACGAAAAGGTGTCATCTTTTTTCTGTGCAAGCAGATTCATTTTTCTCTCATTTTTCATAATCCTCCAATAGCTAGCAACAATGCTATCAGCAAGCATTAATTCTAGGCTTGTCTTGCAGTTATACTCTGCCACTATTTTTCTTCTCATCAGGGCAAGTGTTGGTTGATATTTTGCATAATCAATACTCATTGTCCAAACGCCATTTTCTAGCCCATAAAGCATACCCAGATCAGTCATCGCAGTATTTAGTTTGTCATTTTTTTGCTCTGCTGGCAGCTCTTTATCTTGGCGTAGTCGGTAAAGATTTTTTGCCAATGTGTTTTCTTGATCGTATGCGGAAGGACTTGAAAAATCTCTTTTAATTTCTTCTACCTCTGTTTTCATTGCATCTGGCTTAGCCAGTTCTTTTTTAGGTTCACTTTTTTGCACTTGTGAACTTAGTGAACTTTGTTTTTTGGACATATATAATTTATTAGCTAATTAAAAAGGCTTTCTGTTGGGATTTCTTCTTTTACTTCTTCCAATTCAATGTTCACATCGTTCACATCTTCACTTTCTTTTCTGATACCATATCTTTTCCTAAGTATCCCAATTTTTTCCTGGTTGCTTTCTGAAACAACATAGCCGTCTCGTGTTCTTTCGGTTTTCAAATCCAATGTTTTTCTGATAAGGTAGCCCATTTTCTTTGAAGTGATGGCCTCGGAAATACTTAAATCCTTATTAAATTTTTCGGCAACTTGGTGAATGGTCGGGCGGATATACCCGTCATCCAAAAGCTCGCAGATGGCATCCAAGATTTGGTAGCTATATCCAAGCGTCCTATCGGTCTTTATTTTTTCGTTGTATTCCTTGATATATTGCTGGATCTCTTTGATTATTTCCTGATCTTCAATAATACTCATCAAGGGTATGGCAATTTGATTAAGGCGAGGCTCAATTTCTCGGTTTTCCAACTCTGGCTTAATTTTACATTTACCTTTGTTTTGAAAACGAAACATCAACAGTTTGTTCCTTATTTCCAAAGCCTCATTCCAAAACAAATCAGGAATGTTGAAAGGCACATCCTTTCTAGGAAAGTTTAGGTTCATATCTTCGGTTATCATTCGGCTTTCCAAAGCGGTATCTTTGTAAAGCATCCGAGAGGCAATCATTTTAGGAGAAAAAACATTATAGGCTTTTACATCAAAACTTTTTTTATTATTGCCCTCGCTTCTCAAGACGGGCATTCCTTTCATAAAGCCGTTATTGAGAATCTTGATAATCTCGGCTGTTGTATCAGAAAACTTGAAATCTGCCTCGTCCAGAATAAGCGTGCCTCGGAAGTCGTTGAGTATTCTGAATATTGGCGAAACAGTGGTTGCTCCGCTAGCAAAAATGGGACGATAGCAAATTGATCCAACAACCTGCAAGAATCTTGATTTGCCTGTTCCATAATCGCCAAGCCCTCGCAAATAGGGGAGCTCGTTGAAATCATCATATATCCAAGAAAAAAGCACATAGTAACTGGCTATTTTTTCAAAGAATAATGAAACGGAAAGGTATCTATGAATAAAGGTTTGAATATTTTGAATCAGTTCTTTTTGTGATCCATATTCTTTTGCTTCCGTTGGGAAAAGAATAACTCTGTTTTTCAATAAATCTTTTCCAGCTGGATGCGGTTTTAAGGTTATACCATCAATTTCAAAAGATTTTCTGCATTTAATGTTGTTGTCTTTATAAATCGCCAAGCTCGTTTCATTTTTTTGAGAATCAAACAGCATTTCAATTATAGTGCCATCATTCAGTATCTCGGAGGCAATTATTCTAGTTTTATCCTCCTCCTCTTTTTTTATTTCTGCTTTGATTTCCTCAAATTTCTTTTCTTCTATGTTCATATTAATATTGGAGCATTCTCACGGCTTCCTTGAAGTCAGTTCCGTGTAAGTGCATAGTTAATTTGATTACATCGCCGTTTTCTTGACATCCAAAACAATAGAAAGTGTTTGTTTCGGGATAAATATAGAAACTCGGTCTTTTATCGTTGTGAAATGGGCATAGAGCAATAAAATTATTACTCGCTTGCCTTAACTCCAATTTGCTTCTGGCAAGTTCGGTAATGGGATATTGTCTCGCGATCCCAATCTTTTCTTGGAGGTGATCTATTTTTTTTCGGCTTGGGTTGGCAACCGATAGCATTCTTTTCAGTCTTAAAATATGTCCGTCAGCTTCCAATATTGGAGGCATCAAAAAAAGCCTAGCTACTTTTTCTAAGAACCAAATTGAAAATTCATCTAGTTTTTGGCTATAAATTGAAGCAAGGCAATCTTTGAGATCCTTCTTTTCTTCTTCTAAAATCGCTTCCCACTCCTTGATTTTTTTTGGTATTATTTTTTTGGCTTCGGGGAATATATTCAGAAGTTCTTTATCGCTATATTTTGGCGGTTGGTATTTCATATTTATTCTCATTATTTTGATTATTTTCGTGGTGCATTTTTGCCAGTAAATCAAAGTAGCCTACGAGGCCATTGCCGATTTGGAAAACTTTTTCCATTTCTAAATCTTGACCGTATTCTTCTCTGATAATATCTTTCAATTCATTTAGGAGTTTCTGGCTGACCATTTTATTATTGTTGGTATATTCTCGCTTTAATATTTTTAAGAGACTCGAAATACGCGAGTGGCTCAACCTGCAGGCTTCTCGACCAAAAAGCCCTGGTTAATTCGTCTAAATTTCCGTCGTGTTTAATTATGAAGACTATCTTGTCCGAGTTGCCTCGATCCATTGCTTCGATTTGATAACCATAAAGCTGCATGGCTGCGATTAATGACAAATCGCTTGATTTAAAAAAGTCATGTTCTTTTAGGATTTCGTTCATGTGGCTTTTAATATTAATTGATTACTCTTGTTGTAATACTAGAGCCGAATTGCCACTTAAAAAAAGCCCGAGCGAGCTTAATTCACAAGAAAAAAACCGCTAAAACAAGCGGTTTCTGGTGCGAAATAGAATTAAGTGCTTAATTAAGTCTTTTGAGTCTTATCCCTATTCTTTTGTTCGGTTAATAATCGGCTGTATTTAGAGAATGTTATGACTTCGGTTTTTATGACTGGTAATATCTCAAGCTCTTTGTTTGAAGTGAAACTATTCTTGAACTTAACAATTGGTGTTATGGCATAAAGCTGTTTTTTGCCACTGCTGTCTTTGTAAATCCGACAGTTCTGGTTTGAATTTAAGTAATCCTTACAATCCCCAAGATCGGCAATATCTTTCAGCTCATCCGTTCCATCAAGAATCGCATTCATCAGGGATTGGATATTTTTTGAAGTGCCTTTGGTAATTTCGAAAGATTCGATGTAATTCTTATTCACCGCAATTCTATTTCCCTCTCTTTTATTGCCACTGACTATCGTTATTGTCTTTATTTTACTTAATTCTTTGGTGGGTTTATTTGGGCGAACTTCTTTTTCAGAATCACTCTCGCTCACTTTCCTGATAAGGTAGGCTTGAATTTTAGCGATAGAGCTTTTATACTCGGGTATGATTTCCGAAAATTTTCGACCATCCTTTGCATTGTCGTATTCAAATCGTGCACTTATCAAGTTATGACCAAAATTGACATCCCCGTCTTCAAGTGGAATTTTATCAATTCGGGTCGCTTCGATGAATCTGGGAACTAAAGAGAGTCTTTTCCAATCACCCCAAATTTCCAAACTTTGCTTATGTTCAATCTCGCCAGTTAGAGCCCTTCTGTCGCTAAGTGTTTTGGAAAAAATAAAATTGCCATGAATATTGTTGAACTCTGGATTGGAATCTTCAAATTTTTTCAGTAAGATGCGTCTATTGCTTTCCGGAATCTCAATGCAAATTTTAAATAGTAAGCCGGCAAGATTGCCTGAAAGGTATCGACCCCTAGACATCCCCCCGTTTAAATATTGGTCAAATTCTTGGAGGTGCTCGCTTATCTCTTTTACATCGAAAAAATTATTTTTTTTGAGTATTTTTACTAGTTCCTCCTTGGAAATCAAAAGCTCCTGAATAGATTGCTTTTCGAGATCCTCCTCTTTGTTTTTTAGCACCTCGGCCTCTCTATTTAGCGGAATGACATGCCTATTCAGCTCCGGAGTTCCGGTTATGTAATTCACATAGTCTTTTAATCCCACGAAAAAAGTCCACCCATCCGTCGAATTGATAAAAGAATTGTGATAATTAGTTAGGTTTTCTATCTCGCCCATATTCATTTTAATCTTAATTTATCCCATCATATCTCAAAACAGCCCTGAAATCAAGCCTAAGCCTTGCTTTTTTGGCATAAAGTGCTATCTTTAAGGTGCTACCACATTTACAAATACCCCGACGGTTTTGTCTATTCGTGTATTGAGAGGACGATCTCGATGCACGCGAATGGACACCCTCGTGGTGAAAGTAAGTGTGGTAGCCATCGGATCGTCCTCCTTTTATTTATATTAAAATGAACAATCGAGCAAAAAATAATGCAATTCTACTTTCAGCAGTCTTTTTGGCTGTTTTTATTTTGTCTGGCTGTTCGGATTCTCCCACAAAAACACCACCAAGCACCTATAATTCAAGCAAGGTCAACATTTCTACAAAAGCAGTTCCAGCAAGTCCGCCAATTAGGCACGCGCCTATTATTGAGGATTCAGAGCCGGTTGACTATGAACCGCAAACATTCAAGGGCAGTGCTTGCACTGGTGATTGTTCTGGGCACGAAGCTGGCTATGATTGGGCGGAAGAAAAAGGCATAGATGATCCAAGTGATTGTGGTGGAAATTCAAATTCTTTCATAGAAGGTTGCCAAAGTTATGCCGAAGAGCAACAAGGATTATCAGATGATTACGAAGAATAATTTTGTATTAAAACGATGAAGAAAATAATTGTAGCTACAATCTTATTATCATCGGTGCTATTTTTAGCTGGATGCAGTAGCGATCCGGCAGTCAAAAAAAGCAACACTGGAATTTGTCATCAAAAAGGAACTAATTTTTATAACAATACGAAGAATTTTACATCTTTCGATTCAATATCCGCCTGCCTAGATAGCGGCGGAAGATTGCCTAAGAAATAATTTTTTAACTTAAATGCTATGCCGATAAAAAGATCTGAATTAAATAAAAAGTGGTATTCTAGAGGGGCTCGAGTATTTTTTTGGCTTATTCAGTTGCTAGTTGTGATAGCGATGTTATCACAAGGGAAAGGAAGTATAATTGATTTGGTTTTAGGTTTTGTTATATACACATTGATTTTAGTTGGAATTTGGAAAATTTTTCTTTATGTTGCCTTTGGAGGGGTCGAAAAAGAAGCGAAAGCAGAACAACAATAATTTAACAATCCATATGGAAAGCAATATAACTCCAATACAGACGACAAAGAAAACAGGTAAGTTAAAGAATTTTTTTACGGCTTTTTTTGTAGCGTTATTTTTGGCAGTTATATTTATTGTCATTTGCATCCCTTTTCTTATAAATGCAAACGATCTTTCTTTCTCAGAAAAAGCATCTTTTGGGCAAATAAATTTATGGAGAATTGTGATTGGCTTCTGCTTGCTTTCTATTATAACCACTGCCTATTCACTTGTAAGACACTTAAAGAATAGATTCACACTCTTTATTTTGTGGGCATTCTGGGCTTTGGGTCTATCTCTAGTTTTATTTATTTCTAACAAAAGCGGAGGAATTAAATTGAGTTCTGATATTTTGGCTAGCAATAGCCCTACAATTGGCATAATGGGCGTATTATCAAATCTACCATTTTTCATTTGGGTTTTCGGCATTCTTTATTGCAGAAAGACCGCGATGAGATTAGGAAAAAATGGCAGTCTTGCGATTCTAGCGGGCATCTTTTTGCCAGTGGCGTCTTTGATTTATTACGCTTTTTATTCTTATGCTAAAAAAGAAAGAAAAGATAAGATTAAAATACTTAAAATAACTGCTAGTGTTATAATTGCACTCTTGCTTATATCAGCCGGAGGGATTTATTACATCATAGGAACACCAGAATATTCTTTGTATAAATTAAAACAATCCCTTTTAAATTATAACGATGCCGAATTTGCTAAGTATTTTGATATTGAAAGTGTCGCAGATAATTTCAGTGAAACACCAGCCCAAACAAAGGATTGGATCATTGAACTAAATAATCCCATCCTAGAAATTAAGGAAGAAAATCCCGATAAAAGCAAAGATGCGGAAGCCTTTATTCCCACTGGGCTCACAAGCATAAATTTAAAAGTTGCTTCCGTGGAATATTCTCCCAAGGGGGAGGTGATGGTTTCTCTGCAATTTGATGATTATGGATCGAAACTTCTTGCAAAAATTTCCAAGAGAAATATTGACAAAAAGCTTGCTGTATATTTGAGCGGTCAACTGGTTAGCGAGCCAGTCGTTCAGTCCGAAATAACCAATGGGAATGCTGTGATTTTTGCCCAAGATTCAAGTCGGATACAAGCTATGGTTAATTCAATCAATACGGAAAAACTCAGCCAAATCAATGGGTTTAAGATTAGAAAGAAGAAAATAGTAGGAAATTCGGCTAAAATAACGATAGGGAAACAAAGCAAGGAAAACGGTTTTGAATTAGATTTGTCAAAAACAAAGGCAAGGCTTTGGATAGTAAATAAAATCGACACAGTTATTATTAATGACGGCGAAGCAAAGCTTCCAAGTCCCGAAGGAGAAAAAACAGCAACATTCAGTTGGAAATACAAAGGAAAAAACTATTCCTTGGATCAAAAATTATATGATTCGTATTATAAATTTTATAATTCGCTTCCTGCAGAAAGTGTTTTTAATGGAGAATCTTTAATAACAAACCTAGAAAAAAAGAACGACTTATTTATCAATGAAACAGAGGGAGATAAAACCATCAATGAGTTGGCGCAATCAATAAAATTACTTGGGAATAAAAATAAGCTCAACGAAAATCAAATTGTTGAGTTAGTTTCCACTTTTGTCCAAACAATTCCATATGATACCGCAAAATTCAATAATAGAAAGATCGGGCTTAATGGAACAGCGGAAAAACCAACCTACCCTTACGAAGTTTTATATGACAATAGGGGTGTTTGCCAAGATAAGAGCTATTTAGTTTATGTATTGTTAAAAGAACTGGGTTATGGCGTTTCATTGTTTCTTTTTCCAGATCCAGCAGAAAATCATATGGCAGTAGGTATAAAATGCCCAGTGGAATATTCAAATTATGATTCGGGGTATTGCTTCCTAGAAACAACTAGCCTTGGAAATAAAATAGGATCACCGCCAAATCTTTCAAAGGAGTTTGGAACAGCTACTTCGAAAGTGGAGCTTAGTGATTTTTCGAATGATTCAACTGAAAGCGATTACAGTCCTCTTGGAAGAATAGAAGTTTTAAATAAAATAGACGGGCTGGCTTATACTGGCGTAATCGACACTTTCAACACTCAAAAAGAAATTGATAATCTTTTGGCTACTATCAGGAAAATGGATCGAGAATTAGACGCCTCAAGGAAAGACTTGGATAATCAAGACGATGAGGTTGGTAAAATGTCAGATAAGCTTAAAAAATTAGAGAAAAACCTTGATTATGATAATTATGATGAGTATAAAAACTATTATTCTAAATATAACAAAGCATATTCTAACTTCGAGAAAGACAGGAAGGTATTTAATGCAAAAATCGCAACCCGCAATCAATTGAATGATAAATATAACAGCCTTGTGAGAAGTTTTTACCAATAATTTTAACTAGAAAAGAGGTGTATTTATGAAAAAACTACTATTCATTATCATAACCTTTGTTTTTGGGCTAATTGCAATAAATTCCGCAAGGGCTTATTCGTATAGAGTTGGCGGATATTATAGAAGTAGCGGAACTTACGTTCAGCCATATTATAGGACATCTCCTGATAGCACTCGCTGGAATAACTATTCAACAAAAGGAAACTATAATCCATACACTGGAAGAATTGGATATACTAGCCCATACCGCTCATATCGCAGATGGTAACTGTTGGACGGAAAAAGAGCAAGTGGTTCGAAAAAACTCTTTTATACTTTTCAAGGACTGGTTTTTTCTTCACCCTCGCACAACCGGACATTTTGCGGACGCACTCCTTTTTGTGCCAAAAGTCTTTCTGCGCTGTTTCACACTCCGAAATCCTTTTGACAAAAAGAGAGCGTCGCAAGAATGCAAGTTGTGCGACTCATTTTCCTTTCCTTTCTTTTTATAGTTTATAAACCAAATCCGACGCCATAGCATTAAAAACACGCAAAGCACTTTTCCCTAAACCCAGTCCGAACTGCTTCCACTTCTCCGCTCAAGACAGCAGAAACAGCACTTAAATGGGCTGTTTTTGTTTGTTTTTAAACTAGGATAGGTTGTGGTAAGATAAAAGCATAACCAAAAAAAATATGCATGCACCAATTGCAAGTACAATAACGCCTTGATAATTAACAGGTAACATGTAGAGTGTGGGTGGAAAAAATAAAACAAAAATGATGAAAAAAAAGTTTGAATTTGAAGTTGCAATCACAATAGTCGTGGCAGTAACATTGCTTGCCGTTTGGTCGGCAAAATTTGGAAGTGATAATCCGCAGACTGGCATTCAGCGCATAGCTTCTTTGGCGGGACGCGGCGGTTTGAAAGCGAGTCCTTCTGGTAGTATTGTATTTTTGGGAGACAGTATCACCGCTCGGGAAGATTGGAATATTCTGTTTGGTGTCTCAAACATAGTAAATGCCGGAATCTCGGGGAATACCACGGATGATGTTTTGGCCAGACTCGACTTGGTTCTTAGTGCCAAACCAAAAAAAATATTTTTGATGATAGGGATTAATGATTTGCTGCGAGGAAAAGACGTCTCAAATGTTTTGGCAAACTACGGAACAATCCTAAATAAAATTAAAGCAGAATCGCCTGACACGGGACTGTATGTTCAAAGTATATTACCGATGAATAACGATATTTCAAAACAGGGAATCGCAGACAGCCAAAAAATTATTTCATTGAATGATCAGCTTAAAGCATTGACTGGCAAAAACGGAGCAATTTTTATTGATCTGTATCCCTACTTTTGCGGACTCGACAATAAGTTATACGTAAAATATGCCAAAGACGGTGTGCATCCCAATGCCTATGGGTATCTGCTCTGGAAAAGTTTGATTAAACAGTATTTGAAATAATATTACCTTGGCATTCTTAGCACGGCAAAATAGCCAGTGAGGGTTGAACGCGAGAGGCAGTATGATGAAGCTCTATGGATATATCAAAAGCAATGAATTTGATGAGACTGCCGATGGCCTTTTGGGTGGTCTGGTTTCATTCATATATTTCCAATGTTTCAGAACCGTTGACGTGTACCTTTGGTTTTTTAGTTTCCAATATTCAATTGCTTCCGGCAATTTTTTTTAATGACACGGCTTTTTTGGGTGTGGTCGCGGTGAATATTTTCATTATCATTTCAGGATTTGGGCTTACTTATTCCCACTACAAAAAAAAACCAATTTCAAATTATCGGTACTATAAAAAAAGATTCAGAAGAATTATGCCGATCTATTGGCTTGCCCTGGCTTTCGCGATTCTTTGGAATGTTTTTGTGTTTGATTATGTTCCATCTTGGTTTTCTATTTTCACTCACATATTTGGAATCCATGTATTTTTCCCCGACACACTTTTTGATATCAATGGCTCATTGTGGTTTGTCGGGTTGCTCATTCCATTCTACATAACATTTCCAATTCTCATAAAAATTTACGAGTCAAAGCATGGGTTTTGGAAACTGATTATCTTTGGCATCTTCGCTAAGGCACTAATCGGAATATTTGTCTATCCATATTTTAGCAATCCTCCGAAAATCTGGCTTGAATTTTTGGTGGATTTCGCGCTTGGCATGCATCTTGCGAAAGGATATGTTGTGAATGAAGTGAAAACAATCCCAAACTTAGTAGCTGTGCCGGCAATTTTCCTGACAATTCTGGCTATTCTAATCAGTCGCACTTCCTACTTTGACCTTCATTCTTTGCAAGCTCCATATTTGCACAGCGCGTATGCGGTGGTTATCCTGTTTGGCATGATGGGCACATTCAATCTTTTTCCAAGATTTTTTCGAAGAATCGGAACTTTGAAAATTCATAAAATTCTTCTCGCAACCGTGCTGGAGATATACCTTTTTCATTCTCCTTTGGTGGATTATGTAAAATACGGTCACCCGGATATATTGCGGGGTGATCCCATAAGAACATTCATTTTCGCGCTGGGAATTTTTCTGAGTTTGGGATTTGTCATTGCGCTGTTTCAGGCGTGCTCCGCGCATCTTTACAAACAAATTACAAAAAGGAAAGCAGTCTAGCCCAAATTTTGACCTTCCCAGAATTTGTGCTATGTTGGAAGGGCAGTGGGGGTGAATATCTCCAAAATTAAGAACTTATCGGGTAGGAGATATGAAAAAATACACACTTGGGTATTATCTTAAGGAAGTTTTTTTGGGCGTTTTAGGGGCCGTTTTTATGGTTATTTTAGGCGCGGGAATCGCCGCCTTTTTTGTGTATAAAAATCACACACCGAGTGTGGCGGAAATTTCCAGCTATCGTCCGCCGCAGACTTCCATTATCTATGATCGCAGTGGAAAAATCGTACTCTATAAAATCCATGGCGAAGAAAATCGCAAGGTTCTCTCACATGATGAGATTCCTGATGTGGTGCGAGTGGCGACAATCGCGACAGAAGACAAAAATTTCTATACCCATTTTGGAGTGGATTTCTTATCAATCATCCGTGCTCTGAAAGCGAATGTGGAAAATGGTGAGATGTCTCAAGGCGGATCAACAATCACGCAACAGCTTGCGCGCAATGTTTTTCTTTCACGTGAAAAAACACTGCGACGAAAAATAATGGAAACACTTATCGCTTTTAAAATTGAGAAAAATTTTACTAAAGATCAAATTTTGGATCGCTATCTCAATCAAGTGCCCTATGGTTCTAATGCCTATGGCATTTCCGCTGCTGCGGAAGTTTTCTTTGGCAAAAATGCGAAAGATCTCACTCTTTCTGAGGCCGTTTTTCTCGCGGCTCTTCCCAAGGCCCCAACCTATTATTCGCCTTATGGAGACAATGCCGATAAATTAGTCGAACGCTATCGAAATATTTTAGATCAAATGGCACAGTCTAAGCTGGCTTCACCTGATGAGATCGAAGCGGCAAAAAAAATAAATATTTTGGCCGAAGTGCAGCCTTTCCATGAGTCAATTTTGGCACCACATTTTGTTTTTTATGTAACAGAGCAGCTAGAGGCAAAATATGGGCGAGATTTTCTGGAAAAAGGAGGACTAAAGATAATCACCACATTGGACTGCGACTTGCAAAAAATAGGAGAAAAAGTTGTGGCGAGCGGAGGCGCAAGAAACGTGTCTTATGGCGCAAGCAATGCGGCACTTGTGGCAACTGATCCTAAGACCGGCGAGGTTTTGACAATGGTCGGCAGTCGAGATTTTTTTAATACGGCAATCGATGGTCAGGTAAATGTGGCAGTGCGATTGCGTCAGCCAGGCTCATCCTTCAAGCCAATTGTCTATGCGACGGCATTTGAAAAGGGTTATCAGCCGGAAACGCTTATTGCGGATGAACCGACCAATTTTGGTCCTGACGGTGGCGGGATTAGCTACATCCCGCAAAACTATGATGGAAAATTTCATGGCGTGCTTCCGATGCGAAAAACACTTGCCATGTCACTCAATATCCCGGCCATCAAAACTCTGGCGCTTGTGGGGATTGATAGTGCGATTGATATGGCGCATCGCTTGGGAATTACAACCCTCAATGACCGTAAACGCTATGGACTTTCGATGGCAATTGGCGGGGCGGAAGTGAAACTAATCGATATGGCGAGCGCTTTTGGGGTTTTTGCTACCGAAGGGAAGAGATTTCAGTCGCATTCAATTTTGAAAATCGTGGATAATAATGGCGAATCCTATTTCGACAAAACAGAAGGGAGGCAGGTGATTGATGCTGAAGTAGCAAGAAAAATTGATTCCATTCTTTCTGACAACAATGCTCGTTCGGCAATTTTTGGATCGAATAGCCCACTCTATATTCCAGGGAGAACAGTCGCCGCTAAGACCGGAACATCGCAAGATTTTCGCGATGCTTGGACGGTTGGCTTCACGCCTTCTCTTGCGGTGGGAGTCTGGGCGGGGAATAATGATAGTCGCCCGATGCATGCGGGATCAGATGGTGTATTTGTGGCAGCTCCAATTTGGAGGAGTTTTATGGATGCCGTTCTTTCTCGCTATCCCAATGAGAGTTTTACGCCCTATGCGAACACGGTCCATGATGAAAAGATGGCTTTGAGTCAGGATCAAATTGATAAGCTGGCGCAAGATCAAAAGGATGCAGAAAAAGAGCAGAAAAAAGAGGAAAAAAAGAACAAAAAGAAAAAGAAACATTAGAAAAACAATTTTTGCTCGCAACGGGGCCCTTTTTGGGCCTTTTTTGATTTTTGTGGCTTATTTCTAGGGATTATTGTCTGCGACTGAAAATAGAATGGCTTATTTTAGCCAAAATATCGGCATAATGCTTGACTTTCTGGCGAATATTTGCTAATATTGTAGGTCAGTCTGAAAAGGGGAACTAGATCCCTGACTGGCGCTTAACAATTAAAGTTTATGTATGCGTATTAGTACGAAGTTGGCGCTTTTAGCCAGTTTCTCTATTGTCCTAGGATTAGGCGCGATAGCAGGAACAGCGAGAGCCGATGAGTCTAATCAAACAAAAATAAACTTAAATATTCCTCAAAATGCTCTGACTATTGACCAAACAGCGGTTTGCATGGCAGAGGAAACCACTCCCCAGTCTCCGGTTGAAGAGATTAAAGAAGATGGGGCTGTGAAAGTGAATGAAAAAGAAATTATTGAAACTAAAATAGCATCTAAAAATAGCAATCTTCCTCAAGGGAAATTCGTTATCAACGCTTCTGCCTACACAGCTTCGGCTGATGAATGTGGTAAAAGCGATGGAATCACCGCGTCAGGCGCGAAGGTTCGTGAAAACGAAACAGTTGCTTGTCCTAAAAGCTTTGCTTTTGGAACAAAAATCAACATTGAAGGCCTCGGGACATATATCTGTCAAGATCGCGGAGGTGCGATTAAAGGCAATCACATCGATATCTATATGGAAACAAAGGCTAAGGCTTTTGCTTTCGGAAGACAAAACCTTGTGGCTGAGATTGTGACTGAATAGTTAAAAAGAGCACTCTAAGTAATTGGGGTGCTTTTTTTGTCTGGTGGCTTTTTGTTGACTTTGGCGTCGAGGCTTGGTAATATTTATTTATGGTCAATTTTGGCCAAATGGTCCGGTGGCCGAGCGGTTAGGCAAAGGTCTGCAAAACCTTTTACAACAGTTCAACTCTGTTCCGGACCTCAAATCCTAATCATACAGCATGTAGCATAAAATATGTAGCAGATTTTTGTGTAATTTTGGGCGAGTGGTGAAATGGTATACACTCGACACTTAAAATGTCGCGGAGCTTGCTCCATGAGGGTTCGAGTCCCTCCTCGCCCACAGCCCGTCTTGTATAAAATATTCAAAAAGTCGTTCAACATTTCGCGTTAGAGCGGTTTTTTATTTCTCGTTTTTGATTTCTTCCAAAACTTTCAAAATACGCTTAAAATCTTTGGCAAGCACTTCGCGCATTGAGCCGTTATAGAGTGCGGCGGCGGGGTGATAGAGCGTATAGAAAACCTGACGGCCAAGCTCGGGAATTTCCCGGCGCATGGCTTTGCCGTGGATTTGTGAAATCTTAAAATTGGGCAAAAAGCGTTCCATGGAATGCCGACCAAGCGTGACAATTAATTTGGGCCGGATAATATTTATCTGCGCTAAAAGCCATGGCCAGCAAGTGGCGACTTCTTCCGGCAAAGGATCGCGATTTTGGGGTGGTCGGCATTTGACGACATTGGCAATGTAGACATCTTCGCGCTTGAGCTTAATGGACGCAAGCATTTCATTGAGAAATTTCCCCGCTGCACCGACAAAGGGCTCTCCAGTTTCATCTTCTTTTTGTCCCGGTGCTTCTCCAATAAAAAGAATTTCCGCATCGGCGGATCCGGCTCCGGGCACGACTTGCTTGCAACCGGGGCGCAGTGCACATTTAGTGCAAGCAAGCATTTCAAGGTTTAGTTTTTCAAGTTGGGATTGTTTAGATTCCATAATTTAGGTGTCATCCTGAGCGTATCCATATCTGCCAGTGGCAGATATGGACGAAGTCGAAGGATCTTCTATCAATAATTGGTGGCTTTACTGTAAAATATAAAAACTAGTGGTGATTGCGGGCAGATCCTTCGACTGCATAAATTTTCTTTAGAAAATTTATTTCGCTCAGGATGACAATGAAAAATAAAAAACGATTTATACTATTTTAAATCATGAATTCTCAACAGCTTAAAATTATCATTTTCCGTATTCCAAATTGCAAAAGTCGGTGGATAGATTTCCCCGGCGACATTGCCGGGATTGAGCATAGTACATTTTTTCCTTTGGTCCGCGCTCCGTCGGCTTAGCCTTTGGCGGCGTGCGACCATAGTTTCAACGGAGGCGACCCAGGGCTTGTGAGTGTGACCGTAAAACACAAAAGCATATTTTAGTGTTTTGGATAGTTTTTTTGCCGTAGCTGGATAGTGAGTGAAAGCAATTCTCTTTCCGTCAAATATTGCTTCACCTACGTTTTTAAAAATATATGTATTGCGATATTTTTCCCGATTTTCCAGTTCGCGAAGTTCGCTGTAGTCGGCATTACCGAATGTATAGTAAATCTCACCGGAAAAATTGTCGTTCATCAGTTCTAAAATTTCTCGCGAAGCCAAATCACCACAACAAATGAGCGTTGAAATTTTATTTTCCGCACAATGGCGCAAGACTTTATCGAGGTTAATTTCATTATTATGAATGTCAGAAATGATAGCGATTTGCATAATGGTTTTTTGTGTTTGAATCTTTAATTTCTGAAATTTTTCAAAAGCTCAATATCTTCTTTGACTTTATCATGTTCGGTTTCTAAAATCATATCGATACTGTTTTTTTGGGCAAATTTTGTGATATTTTCAAAAGCCAAGAGTCCGATTTTGCCAAGGCCGATGTGGGCGTGACGGTCGCGTTTGGAATTCATTTCAGTCAGGCTGTCATTGGCGTGAAAGAGTTTGATTTTTTCAAGGCCGATTTCTTGGTCGATTTTTTTTAGCGTTACGTCAAAATCGCGCCAGTCATAGCCAGAGGCAAAAGAATGTTGGGTGTCAAGACAAATGCCGGTAATGGATTTATTGTTTACGCCATCAAGTATGGCTTTTAGATCAGCGAGGGAGCTGCCAATGATTTCTCCGGCGCCGGCGCTATTTTCCAAAAGCAATTTCGTTTGGCCGGAATAATTCTCCAGAGTTTTTTTGAGCATTTCAATCACTTTTTCAATCGCCTCATCATGCGTCATACCTTTGGCCGAGCCGAGATGGGTCATGACATATTTTGCGCCGAGAAGATGTCCGCGTTCCAGCTCGTCGCGCACGACAGAGACTGAACCATAGCGAATGCGGTTTTCCAGTGAGGCAAAGTTGATGTAGTATGGCGTGTGGATGTAGACTTCCTTAATTTCAAATTTAAAATTTAAAATTTTAAATTCCTCGCAGAGGGAATTTGTGAGTTCCGGCGCTTTGCCGCCTTGCGGAGAGCGGGTGAAAATTTGCATTACTTCGCAACCTAAATTTGCCGCTCTTTGAGGGGCATTTCCAATTCCTCCAGCAATGGAAACGTGGGCGCCTATGTTCATAATAGTTAGTGGAACTATTTTTATTATAGTTTTATTTTAGCATAAAGTGCGAGTAGAAAAGAAGTCGCTCAAATTTTACTCTATCTTCCACCCATTTTCCGTCTCGATAATTTTACCTTTGATTTCAAAGCCTGAGGCGAGTTCGTGTCCGCCGCCGCCAAACTGAGCAGCGAGCGCTGAAACATTCACGCCTTTATATTTTTCGCTTCGAAGACTGCCTTTGATGATTCCGCCATCGCGCTCAGAAAGGACGAGAGAAAATTTTGTACCAGGGACGGTATTGAGAATCGTAGCGACTTGCGCGATGTCTTCGGTCGTGGCGCCGAATTCCAAAATATCAGCTTTTGTGATGATTGAAGTGATCATGCCGTTTTCTTGATTGATGCGTGCCCGCTCAAAAGCACGCCCCCATAGTTTCAAGGTGGAAATTTTTTTGCTATTAAAAGTAGTGTTAACAATTTTTGCCATTGGCGCTCCTTTTTTCATGAGTTCTGAGACAATGCCTAAGACATGAGAGGTGGTGTTGGAATGTTGCAGCACGCCAGTGTCAGCAATGATGCCAAGGGCTAAAAAAGTGGAAATTTTACGAGTTATTTCAACACTGCTGGAAACAAAAAAATCATAAATTATTTCGCAAACCGAAGAATATGTTGAGTCGACAATAGTAATGTCGCATTTGATTGTGATGTCAGGGTGGTGGTCAATTGCGGCTGTGACTTGATCAGAACTTACGCGCGGAAGAATTTTTTCAAAACCACGTTCGACACTGTCAGTGGCAATGATTAGTTTGTATTTGGAGAGTTCCAGCTTGTCAGGATGAATAAAGGTTGCCACGGATAGGCCGGAGAGATAGTCCGGAAGGGGATTGAAACAGGCAATATCAACGTGTTTGCCGAGAGATTCGATGTATTCCTTGAGTGCCAAAACAGAGCCGACAGTGTCTCCGTCGGGATTGGTGTGGGCAAAGAGTAAGATATTCTCTGAGCCACGGATTGTATAGCTTAGCGTATGAAATTCTTTGGCGAATTTAGGCATAAAAACGTGAATTTTAAATTAGAAATTTTAAATTTAAAATCAATTTTAAATTCTTAAATTTCTAAATTATGGATTCAAAAGAAAAGAAGCAGCATTAAAAAATTTAAACATTAAGAATTGTTTAAAAATTTTAAATTTTAAATTGAAAATTATGTTATAGTTCTTTCAGTAGTTTTTCAATTTTGTCGGCCTCGCTCTCGGTGAAATCGCTGCGAAATTCAATGCGAGGGAGAGGCTTTATGCGAAGTTTTTTGTTGAGACCAAGTTGGATGTTGTGGCGCTCTTTTTCGAGCGTTTTAATTGCATAGGAAAACTCCTTTTCGGGAAAAACACTGACGAACACTCGAGTATAGCGGACATCAGGAGAAGTGTCAACTTTCGCAATCGTCACGAAAACCCCGCTTTTTATCGAGAGTTCTTTGAGGATAATATCATTAACATATTTTCTCACCAGTTCATTGATTTTTGGGAGGCGATTTGAGGGCATAGGGGAAAATTTGAAATTAGAAATTTCAAATTAAAAATTATAACACCAGAAAAATTGTAAAAAGTTAGCATAAGGCAACGTTTTCTTTTCCAGCATAAACTAAAGAACCTTTTTTTTCAGGTCTTCTTTGAAAGAAATCAAAATATCATCGACTTTGATTTTTGTTTCTCCGAGGAAAGTGATGCCGCACTCTTGGGGCGCTTTGCAATCGTTGACGTTAACTTTGTTGGATTGGAGATTGCCCATGAGACCTTTGCCGATGACAGTATCATTTCTTTCCACCTCCAAAGATGAATTATTTTCAACGTGACCTTTTGTAACTTTGCCGCCGACAATCATATCCTTTTTCCCGGTTTTGAAAATAGCCAATACTTTCATTTTGCCATATTCAACCCGCTCGAATTCATCCGGCAGCATTTCAATGAGACGAGCTTTGATGTCGTCGATCAGTTCATAGATAATTTTATAATTTTTTACTTCAACTTTTGCCGCTTCGGCCATTCTTTTGGCGACCGGAGTGAGTTCAACGTTGAAACCGAAAATAATCGATTTTGAACTTCCGGCAAAGCGGACATCCGATTCGGTGATGTTTCCGACACCCGTGCCAACATAGTCGATGGCAACTTTGTCATTTTTAATCTCGCCGAGGATTTGCTGAATGGCTTCAAGAGAGCCGTGAACATCGGATTTGATGATCACGTTCAATTTGGCAATATTCCCGCTGGCAATGCTGGAATAGATTTTTTCAGTGTTGAGATTGGTTCCGCTCTCGGCGTGAGAAAATATTTTCGCTTCACTGAGCTTGGCTTGTCCGATTGATTTGGAGGCCACAACCTGCAAAATATCGTTGGAGTTTGGTGTGGCGTGAAGACCGATGAGACTGACTGGTGTGCCCGGACGTGCCTCGGGTATTCTTTTGCCGGTAAAGTCTTCAAGACGACGCACGCGACCAAAGGTGTTTCCGGCAATCACATCCTGGCCTTCCTTGAGTGTTCCGGTTTTGACAAGCACAGTAGAAACCGGACCTTTATGCGGATCAAGATGCGCTTCAAGGACGATGCCGAGCGCTGTTCTTTCGTGATTAGCTTTGAAATCTTCCACTTCAGAAATGAGGAGAATGTTGTCCAGAAGGTCGTCGATGCCAATATTTTGCTTGGCGCTGATTTTGGAAGAAAGCACTTGTCCGCCCCATTCCTCCAAAAGAATGCCATTTTCCGCCAATTCTTGCTTGACTCTTTGCACGTTAACATCCGGTTTGTCAATTTTGTTTATCGCTACGACAACCGGGATTTTTTTGGCTAAAAGATATTCGATAACTTCTTTAGTTTGTGGACGCACGCCGTCATCCGCCGCAACGACCAAAACAGCAATATCAGCCAAACTCACACCGCGTTCGCGCATCGCGGAAAAAGCGGCGTGACCGGGAGTGTCGATAAAGGTGATTAGTTGGCCTTTTTTCTTGACTTGATAGGCGCTGATGTGCTGAGTAATTCCACCGGATTCTTTCATGGCAACACTGGTTTTTCTAATCGTGTCCAAAAGCGTGGTTTTTCCGTGGTCGACATGGCCGAGGATTGTGACAACCGGTGGGCGGGATTTCAAATTTTCGCCTGATTTCGCTTCATCTTTGCAGATCTCCAATAATTTTTCCAAAGTCATCATATCGCCTGTATCAAACACTTCTTCCGCGGCATCAAAACCGAGGTCGCTCGCTATAATCGAAGCTGTCTCAAAATCAATTTTTTCATTGATCGTGGCAAAGATGCCATTTTTGATCAGCTCAGTGATGACAATATTGACCGGCAAAGCTAAGAGTTCACCGAATTTTTTGACGGTGACTGATGGCGGGAGAATGACTTTTTTTCGGGCGACTTCGGTCATGATATTTTTAAACTTAGAAAATTATTTCTTCTTTTCCGGCAGTAGCGCGGTTTTGATGGCTTCTTTTTCTTCATCAGTCAGAGGAAAGCTGAGTGATTCTCCGTTTGTAATGGCTTTAGCATAAACTCTTGTACCTTCTTTAGTATAGAGTGCGGTAATGGTGATGCCATTATTCTTGCCATTGAGGAGAGCGATGGAGAAGCTTTGATTTCCACCAACATCTTTGAATGGGTTGAAACGAATGGCAGAAACCTTGTGAATGCCGCGCATAGCCAGGTTATTGATTTCATTGGAAATGGCATAGAGCTCCTGGATATCTTTATCGAGAATTTTGAGGTTTTTGGCTTGATCCAGAAGGACTTCTTCCAGATTTTTGACTTTTTCACCTTTCCAAAACTCTCGGTTAGTAGCTTGAATTTTTCGCAAAGCGAGATGCAGAAAAATATTCCAAATCAAAAATATTGCTAAAAATAGCGAAAAAATGCCTGATAATAGCACTATGTTTGATTCAATGAGAGTTTTGATCATTGGCATAAATCCGCTTAAAATACGCTCCTTGTGTGTTTAGGTTAGCATTAAAAAATGGTTATGTAAAGGAAAAGGACTAAAAATTCACCTCACCCTAACCCTCTCCTTATCAAGGAGAGGGGATAGATGCGAAAGCTAAATTGACCCAAGGGTGATTTTGTGCTAAAATTAAGGAGTTAAATCCTAAAAAATCAAAAAAATATGGATCATAAGGCAAAACTGGAGGCGCTGATTGACGCGAGTGCGCTTAGCGGTGAAGATAAGGCTAGCTGGATGGAAATGCTGGCAAGTTCGCCGGAGAATTTCATCGAAAGTCTTTCGGAAATTTTGGCACAGTTTCCCGAGGAGCTTCCCTGGTTTAATGACGTCTATAGAAGAAAAAAAGAGGCTTTTGCTATGTTTGGGCGTAACAAGGCTGAAGGTCAGGCAAAATTGAAAGAAATTTATGAAGAGGAAAAAAATAAGCTGGAGGATTTGTTAAATAGATAAAATTAAACGCTTAAAAATATGCAATCAAAAGAAGTTCTCAAAAAGCCAGTTGATGAACTGGAGCAGATTGATGGAGAAAATCTAGGTCAAGAGCTAACAGATGAAGAGGTAGAAATAAAGGGGCGGATGATAAATGGTCTGAGGCAGATAGAAAATGAGGCTGAGGTTTTCGAAAAAAATTCACTGCCAGATGATGCCAAAAATGGAGTATTAAAAGGTTTGAAAAAAAAGGGAGCAAAAGTATTCCTATTTTTAACTCTGACAACTTCAATGGGCGCTTTTACTGATAAGGCTGAGGCAAATGAATGGGGTCGGGCAGCAGGAGAAGGAGTGGAAAGACTTTTCAATAATGGAAAAACCATAAGGCAAAGCAGAACAGAAGATAATGTTATGTTTAATAATTATATCAGACAAATAAAAACAATGCAGAACGAGGGGTATAATTGGAATAAAGATGCTTCCAATGCTCAAAGAAGAAATTTAAACCAAAAATTGAAAGAAATAGAGTATGACAAAAGCTTAAATTATGAACAGAAAATGGATGCAATTGAGCGTGCTCGCAGAGGGCAAAATTAGTTTTTAGAATTTTTCAATAAACGCCAGGACAATTTTTGTCGGGCGTTTTTTTGTTTGTCATTTGTTGCTTTTTGAATTTTATTGTAAAATAAAAGAGGTAAGAAGCCTTTAGTGTATTTGCTAAAAAATAAAAAATGGAACAGCTAAAAAAAATAAGTGCGGGGGATATTGTTAGCGGAGCGAACGACTTATCTTTTGGGTTGAAATTTATTAATCCGCGAGCGATTATTGATGAATTGGGAATCGGAGTCGGCATGACGGTGGGAGACTTTGGTACCGGTACCGGTTATTTCACTTTTCCTTTGGCACAAAAAGTGGGAGAAACCGGAGTGGTGTATGCTTTGGATATTTTAAAAGAAAAGCTGGAGACAATTGAGTCGGAAGCTAAGGTTTTGCGGCTGAACAATATTGTGACCAAGAGAGCTAATTTGGAATCGGTCGGAGGATCAAAGCTTGAGGATGGAAGCCTGGATTTGGTGTGTATGGTTAATATGCTGTTTCAAAATAAGAACAAGAATTTAATTATTGCAGAAGCGGTGCGTGTTTTGAAAAAAGGCGGAAAGATGCTTATAATTGAATGGAATGTAGGAGATTATTCTTTCGGTCCGGTTTTTGAGCTGCGTATTTCCAAAGAAGAGATATTTGAGTTGACGCAAAATTGCGGACTTTCCATTGCGAAAGAGATCAAGATCAGTGATTTTCACTACGGGATTGTTTTGGAAAAATAGTCCTCTGCGGATAAATGGAATGCGGCTTGTTTTCAGATAGCATTAATATTTACTAAAATCATATGCGACAAAATAGATGGAGAATTTTTTCGGGCTTAGTTTCGGTTGCGGCTATTTTTTTGGTTTCCGGTTGCGGTTGCGCGCCGACTGTTCAGAAGTATAAGGTTGATTTGGAAGTTTGGGGCGCGATGGATGACAGTGACGCTTATGCGGAAATTTTCAAGAATTATCGTGATCTCAATCCCAACGTCGGTACGATTACCTACAAAAAACAACGTATCGAGACCTATCAAAAAGATTTGCTGGATGCTCTGGCTTCAGGGAAGGGACCGGATATTTTCCTTATTCACAATGATTGGTTGCCGGCATTTTCCAACAAAATTGTTCCGGCGCCAAAAGAAATTCTCAGTGAGCAAAAATTCCGCAAGGATTTTGTGGATGTCGCGGCGAATGATTTTATCGACAAGGGTAGCATTTATGCGGTTCCGCTTTCCGTTGATTCTCTGGGGCTCTATTATAATAGAGACTTATTCAACGCGGCGGGGATTACCGCTCCACCAAGAACGTGGGATGAACTTTTGACGGACACGGAGAAAATCACAAAAATTAACGCATTGGGCGAAATTAATCCATCCGGCGCCGCGATGGGAACAACCTATAATATCAACCGTTCAACTGATATTTTGAATCTGCTAATGCTGCAAAATGGAGCGCAGATGAGAGATAAGAATGGCAGTGTCGCTTTTGGCAACGATGCTAATGCGGCAAGAGCGTTGGATTTCTATACCAGTTTTGCCAGAAACAGTGCTGCTAATTATTCCTGGAATTCTCAACAACACTATTCTATCGATGCTTTCTCCGAAGGCACGCTGGCGATGATGCTTAATTATTCTTGGCAAGCGGACGTGATCAAAAGCAAATCACCAAAATTAAATTTTTCCGTGGCGGCTGTTCCGCAGGTCAACGCCGGTTCACCGGTTAACTTTGCGAATTATTGGGGCTATGCGGTAGCGGGGAATAAAATTATTCCACCGGTCACTTCCAGTAAGCAAGTACCCGTAACAAACACTATGCGAGTGGCGGAAGCTTGGAAATTTCTGACCTACCTCACAACGAAAGCGGAAACTCAAGCGGTTGCGCCGATTTCGTCTACGGCGGTGGTGAAAAAAACAACGGGAGTTTTTGATCCGGCGGATAACTATCTGACAAAAACCAATCAGCCGGCGGCCAGAAGAGATTTGATTGAAAAACAAAAAGATGATGTGAATTTGGGAATTTTCG
>JAYSLY010000054.1:0-11301 GCA_043725085.1 bacterium | reverse complement strand
GATTGCACACCAGTATCAAAAATCAAACCCCGTATTTTTTTACAAAAAACTCTCTTAAATTTTAAACTAATTGGTTTAGAAGATTAAGGACTGGACAATATTGGCCTTGCGCCCCAAGTAATTGAAAAAGAAACGGTGAGATATGGTAACCGATTATTGTTAAAAATAAACTAACCAGAATGGAAAAACTAATTGCTTGCGAGGCATAGATCCTTGCCTTATCTTCATCTCTTTCGCCAACAGCATTAGCAATAAGCGCAGTCGCTCCTGTTGAAACGCCTGTTCCCAGGGCGATAATAATAAAGAAAACCGGGAATGATAAGGAGAGTGCCGCTAATGCGTCCGTTGAGGCCAAGCCGCCAAAGTAAGTATCTACGACGTTATACATCGTATTAAAGAAAAAACCCACACTTGCTGGAACGGCTATCGCGCGTATTTGCTTTGGAATATCCCCGGTTGTTAAATCACTATTTTGCATAATACAAAATAATTAAATTTTAGGCCTAATGTCAGATTGGTCTTTTGAGCTAAAAATATTTTGAAAAAGCTCTTGTATTTTGTCATAATTATCCCCTCTTGGAAGCAAGATGAAGCCGGTTTCCGGAGTTGCATCCGGGGAATTGAGTAGTCCTTCCTTTGAGTCTTCCAGCACTTTTTGATAAATTTTTGGATTACCCATTCCTTTATATAGCTCAAATAGGCGCCGCATTTCCGGGAGTTGCATATCTGTCCTAACATTATCTCCCATATTTTCCAAAATGGAATTAACCTTGGGAAAATCAATGATGCCAATCTGTGTTACTCTGAGTTTAATTTGTTGCAAAATAAGTTGCTGTCTTTTAGCTCTTTCGAAATCACTCGTTAGATAGCGAGAGCGAATAAAACAAAGTGCTTTTTCACCGCTAAGCACATTTTTTCCTGCCGGCAAAGAAAAACTTCCGCCACATTCAGGATTTTTATTTTTGCAAAGAGGATAGCTTGTCACAACCTTTCCCTTTTTTGTTCTTTCTTCAAACTTTCCTGTCGGTATTGTATATGTATCCAGATCGCAAACTTTGATATCCTCAAATTGCACATTCTCATCAAAAGGCTTGGCAAGATCAACCTCCACACCTCCCAGTGTATCAACCAGTTGAGAAAAACCCCGAGTACTGACAATAGCCGTATAGTGAATTGGAAGTCCCGTAATACTGCCAACTAAATTTTCCATATCCATTATTCCCTGCCCGGTTCCTTTTTCTTCTCCATAGGCATAAACAGCATTTATTTTGCTTTTTGTATCTTTTCCGGGATCAGTAACCCACAAATCGCGTGGGATAGAAACAAGTGAAATCTTATTCTCTTTCGGCTTGATGCTGGCTAGCATAATCGTATCAGTGTTAAGTCCTCCGCCGGGATGATTTGCGCCAAGCACCCCCAAAAGAAGGACATTTATCTGGTCATCAGCTTCTCCTTTTAGCGAACCCTGAGTGTTAAGGCTAGCCTGAACAATGCTGCCAAGAGACGCGCCTTTCACGGAAATTTTATTTAGTGTATTTTTCAATCTCCAAAAAGTTACTCCGCCTGAAATAAGAAATATCAATAAAACCACAAATACAGTGATCCACCACTTGCGACTTTTATTTTTTATTCTATGAACATGCGCAGTGTGAGCAAGTTTGATTTTTTCTCTAAGTGTTGAAAATATTTCCAACCATTTTTTTCTAGAAAACAATTGCAATATTTGCTCAGAGTAGAGTTTAAAAAGAACGATAGCAACAACTAATATGCCCAGCACCGAAAAGGTTATTCCCAATATTCTATGATAATTCTTCAGGGTATTTCCTAAATTTTGCTGTGGAGTAACTGCTTTATGAACGATATTTTTTGGAAAATCCATGACAGTTGTCATGTTCTCACCAGTAACCACCCCTTTATAGGAATAGTAAGCATCGGGATCTTTTCTATTATTAATTCGATCAATACACTGGACCGTGGCAATATGCAACCCGATAAAGCATTCTTTTCGCACACTGTCGCGATCGACTCTTTGGGGCAGGTTTATTTTAATTTCCGGGTACCGCACGTAGACTGGCCATTTGTCTCCGGTGATGTCCCAATAAAGTTCATCATGATCAGTTGAAAATTTTATTGCACCGGAAATGGTATAGCGAATGACATAAATTTTAGTATTTGACATTTGCTGCGTGTCATCTCCGATATCAATTTTTAGGTAGTTCTTTTTTTTGTCGTCACTTTGGAAGCGAGATTGGCTGAGGGTGTAGCTGTTTCCATTTTCATCCAAAACAGAAAGATTACTCACATCAATAGAAAGATTAGTCCCGCTTAAATCTTGATAATTTAGAGGAATATATCTGGTTATGCCGGATTTTGTTTTGTCTCCAAAATCGTAGTTGATTGTTTCCGTGACCGAAACGGTAGCGTCGGCATTGATATCCATGACCACGCTGTCTAAATCAACATGTTCAACGCCATCAGGAATAATACTTTCCGCTCGAGCAGAAGCGGAAAAAATAGCCGTAAATAAAAAAAGACTAGCTATGAGTAAGGATATTTTTTTCATAAGAAAACCCAAGGGCAGCGAAAAACACTAGCACCATTATTATGAATAAAAAGATAGTTTGTGTTAATTAGTCCCAAGTCTACAAAGGAAATAATAGCATATTTTGGCTTTATTGACAATTAAAATAAAAGAGGGTGAAGGGACAATAAAAACACAGCTCTGTCACCTCAGCTATTCCAGTTTAGTAAGAATTTCATCTGCTACTTGAGCTATCGTATTTTCTGCATCAATAATAGTGGCACCACTATTGATCATTTGCGTGTTAAATTCTTGAAACCAGCATAACTCATTTTCTTTCTCTGCGGACAATTTTCCATAACTATTGTTTGTACGCGAGTCGATTCTTTCGGAAAATACTGCGGGGCTACACTTGAGAAGAAAGATTTTTTTGAAAACTGATAAAAAACTATCTTGATTTGCCGAAGCGCCAAAAACAAAAAGTGTTTTCTTTTGTTGGTCCAGATAAGCATTTAGTTTTTTTAAATCGCAATACCAATCATTTTCATCATAAAATCCCCTCCTGGCCTTTTCTTCAATGTTAGCCTTTTTGTTAGTTTTGATATTTCTCCACGCACAAAAACCATCATCCAGATCAATGGCGTCAAGCCCTCTTTTTCTAAATTCCTCAGCAAGCGTAGACTTTCCAGCTCCGCTTACTCCGGTAATATAATAATATTTTTTCATGTTTTTATAGAACGTTTAATTATATCGTCTAACTAAATGAATTATCCCGTTCAAGAATTCTATTAAAACTATAAAACCAGTACTCAATAACATTCTCAGCCACTCTCATAGTCTCATATAATGCAACTACATTTATGAGTGATTTGTCTTGAAGATATGGCTCTTGGTTAAGAGACTCGGGAAACCTAAATTCTTCAGCTGAGTGGTCGAATTCGCACACATCTGCGATTATGTTATCCAAAAGATATATTGTCTCATTTTCTATTTCTTCCAATGCAAGCAGTTTTGATTTTAACTTTTTCCATATCTCCTTCAAATTATGCCCCCTAATGACATTGCGCTCACTATCCATGTAACTATTTGCAGCCCATACATGCTTTAATCCCAATTCTATGGCATGACGATAAGAATAAAACATTGGATAGATAGAAAGATCTAAATTCCTTCTTTCATTTATAACCTTTTCGGCTAAAGTTTTGGCTGCAAAAAAATATCCCCGACAATAATCGCCATAAGTGTATGGTCCGCCATTTTTTCCAACACAAGCATTAAAATGAGATGTGCGATTTTCAAGCTTAAGCAAATCCCCCTTGCTATATTTTAATTTTTCAGGTTTCATTTATTTTTTCCTTATTAAATCGGCACCTTTCTTCCCGACTCTTGTGGTAAATTTAATCTTCCTCGCTTCTTTGAGAAAACACAAATCGCGTACCTTGATAAACTTTCCCTCATAGTTATCTGGCGTGTCTTTCTCGAGTATTTCAATCGCTTCATCTAACGAAACCCACAAAACTGAGAAGCCGTCATTTATTTCTTTTTCTGTGAAGTCTGGCTGGCCTTTCTCTCCAACTACTTTTGCCAAATAGCAATATGATTCTTGTTTGAGATTGAATTCATCACGATACTCAATTATCTTTCCAACTTCTCCATAAACAGATATTTTGCAACCAATTTCTTCCATTGCTTCTCGCTCCAGGGCTTTTGTCAGATTCTCGCCTTCTTCCACGCCTCCACCTGGCAATTTGTGATAATTATGTTTAGTAACTTTTAATATTGCGATCTTGTTTTCATTATCAAAGACTACGGCACGAGCCGCTTTTCTTAGCCTAAAACTCTCATTGTTTTTAGGAGTATGAGATGAAAATAAATCGCCATGCTTGATTATTTTTAGTAGTTGCATAAAAAGTTGTTTTATAATAAGATTATTTTTTTCTTTGCAATTATAAAAGCAATTGTCCCAATCTTTCCATTTGAAAATAAATCTTCCTGTTCTCTAAATTCCAAGATTTTCCAATTTTTGTAGTAATGGATCATTTTTTATTTATCAAAATAAAAAGGCATTTTCATCGCAATTTTCGTATTCGTAGGTACCGAGAGGATATTTAAGCCACCTTCATTTGTATGAGATTTCATTTTCTTAATAATATTTTCAGCAGTTTCTTCTTTTTCTAAATATTGCAAAGACATTGTTGAGAAAATCACATCATATTTCCCTTTAAAATTAAACTCCTTAATGTCTTGCTGATAACATTTTATTTTGACTTTATTTTTATCAGCTTTTTTCAAACATTGATCGATTGCAACTTTAGAAATATCCACACCTTCAACTTCACACCCTTTTGTAGCAAGATAAATTGCATTGCGACCATAGCAAATTCCTAGATCTAAAACTCTTCTTGCATTAGGTAAATACTTGAAAATTTTTACAATCCAAGCACTAGGTTTATTGCCATAAACATCAGGATTATCTTTGTATAATTTATCAAAATTCATAATCTATAAATTTTCTAAAGGATAAATATCAAAAGCAACTTCCTCCATATCGATATTTGATTAGTTGCATCTATCCTAGCATTAAGAATGTAATTATTCAATACCATTGGGTACATAAAAAAATACGTAATCAATTACGCATTTTCATTATGCACGGAGCTATTGGATGCAACTAGGAACAATATTTTGGAAAATTGGGATAGGATTGAGGTGAGATTAGGGCATGCTAGAGCCTTGATGCAACAAACCTAATACTTCAATTTGAATTTACTTTCTCTTATTTTTGCAGCGCTCGCCAGGGCGCTGGCGATTTTCTCTAAATCCGAATTAATAAGGCTATTCTGAATATGAATCGTGTGATATCCCAACTTATCAGAATAATGACTACGCCCCAGGTCACTACAAATTTGATATGGGTCAGTCAAATGTTGTTTGCCATCTACTTCGATGTTGATCCTTGCGGATGGAATAGCAAGGTCAATGCGCTTATAGCCATCGTCTACTTCTGCCAAAACAACAAGGCCTCTTTTTTCAAGGGCAGCTTTTAAGCTCGCGGCTTCTTTTGTGGGTTGTCTGTACATTTTTGTTTATGTTATGTTTGATGTCGCTCAAAAAAATCAGCCTCATTATTTATTTTGCAATAATTAAAAAAATTATCTTTTCTCCAGCTTAAAACTGATTTTATATGTATAAAAATCTATATTACTTGCCACTGAAAGCGCGCGATGGATTTTTACATCATCCTCAAAACCAATGATAACACCTTTTACCTTCTGATCGGCTTCAGCTAACTCCTCCTTCACATATCCCATATATCTTTGGACTTGACCCACCACCACATCACTTATCCTTCCCTTTTTAAGCTCAACTACCAATAGCTCTTTTTTGTCTTTACTGATTGCCAAAATATCAATTGGTCCTGTATCACTGGCATATTGCTGCCCTACAATTTCTCCATCCTCTTCGTAAATATCATAATTTTTTCCCATTTCAGTTTGGTTCCAATTTTGGACTAGAAAATCCTCGAGGTGTTTCTCGAGAGCAAACTGACTTGCATCCTCAATTGTTTCATCAGCAACAATAACCGACAGTGGTTTTTTACCAGTAAGTAATGCATCCAGCTCAGTGGCATATTTTGTTATATTACTAACTGTTCCGCTTGATCCCATTGAGTTCAGAAGTGATTCGCTCAAATCTTCTTTTTTGATATTTTCCGGATACCAGCGCACAGGCCGGCGATGTGGCAAAATTTCACCTTCATGATACTCATATTCTCCAACAACTTCACCAACATGATAATTACCCTGACCATCTGGACAAAAAACAACATCACCAATTTGGATGCCTTTAGCGATAGTCCAAGTCATTCCACAAGCCAATCCGGCTGAAATTTTTGATTTAGCAGAATCTTTTTCGAGACAAATCGGAATCATTCTCTTATTAAAATCTCTCCAGTTTTCTGTCAGCCTATCTTTCAAGTCTATATCTTCAAGCCAACCAGAGCCGATAAAATTTCCGCGATATGCTTCTTCAGCATGTGCACTTTTTTTACCCAGCATTATACGATAATAATTTCTCATAAACATACTTTATTTTTACCTCTTCATACTACTGCAAAAATAGCTTAAAGTAAAGAAAAACAAAAAAACAGCCTCCATCAAGGAGACTGTTTCTGTCATGCACGGGATGTAGGAATCGAACCTACGTTAGAAGTTTTGGAGACTCCCGTACTGCCACTGTACGAATCCCGCTTACGCTAAAGCTCCAGCGTGGTAATACCCGCCTCCAGCTTTAGATTAAGATCTATTTCATCTCTTTATGCAATGTATGCTTTTTGCATTTTGGACAATGTTTTTTCATTTCCAGTTTTTCCTTCAATTTTTTCTTGTTTCTGGTAGTGAAATAATTGATGTTTGAACATTCCAAGCATTTCATTTTTGCCAAATTTTCTCGTGCCATACTATTAAAATTAATGTTAATTATCCAAAAAAATAATCCTGAGCCGTTGTCCGGAATCGGACCGGAGACCTTTTCCTTACCATGGAAATGCTCTACCGACTGAGCTACAACGGCATGAATGATGTGGGCCGGGCAGGGTTCGAACCTGCGTAGATACGAGATCGGCTGATTTACAGTCAGCTGCGATTGACCACTCCGCCACCGACCCACTGCATTTAACATGCAACATGAAACATGTAACAAAATTATCAAAGATTTTGTTATATGCTGCGTGCTACATGCTATATGATTTTGAGCCGAAGATCGGAGTTGAACCGATAACCTACTGTTTACAAAACAGTTGCTCTGCCATTGAGCTACTTCGGCGAATGAAACACTTCTCATATTTTATCAGCTTCCGAGAATTTTTTCCAGTTTTCTGATCTTATATCTCGCATTGCGGTTTCCCGGATTTAATCTCAGCACTTGCTTAAAGCATTCCTTGGAGTGTTCGAGATTTTTCACTTCCAGATAATATTCTCCCAATCTTTCATAAGCTTCAATATCTTTCGGGTTTGCTGCAATTCTTTCAATCAAAAGTTCTTCCAGGCGACTTTTTGTTTCGCGCCTTCTCTTGGGAACAACCACATGATCACTGATGATTGGACGAAAGAATTTTTCTTCCACCTCTTCCTGTAGCGCTTTCTGTTTCAAGCCTAATCGCTCACGGATATTTCTCTTTTCAGGACTATATCTTCCAATCTTATCTATAATTCCATCCAGTGCTTCATTTTCTTTTGCTACCAAATCAGCTTCTTCTGATTTTAGTTCTCCATGTGGCAGCATTTCATTCTCAAGCTTGTCTTCCAACTTAGCACTTCTTTTTTTCCGAATCCCCTCTCCTAAATTTTTTAGTTTGTTTTCTAACTTCAAAAAAACAATTTGGAATTTTTTGACTGATTTTTCCAAAAGAACCAATGAACCTTGTTTTAATTTTGTCCATATTTTGGATCCGCTTGTTTCTCTTTCGGAAATATTATTCGCACCACCAGCCATTGCGCGAAATTCGCGCTCTTTTTCTAGTTTCTCTTCTCGCTCCAGACGGTTAATTTCCGGGGTTTTTTTGACCAGAAAAACAATTATTCCAACAACACTAAGAATGACTAAAATTGGAGGAATAATTTGGTACAACATAATGTAATTCGCTTTTTTATTTTAACTCTTCTTTTTTAACGGTTAGATATTTTCCACTTTTCAATTTAACCTTCACTTCTTGTGTAATCGCGTTTACCTCAATCACCGTGCCATCACCTTCAGCTGTGCTAATCGGGCTATACATCTCCGGCATTCCTTCAAGCATTTCGCGGTAGCTCTGGGCTTCATAGGCCAGGCAACACATCAGTCTTCCGCAAGCACCGGAAATTCTTTCTGTTCCACGGTGAGCAATCTGCTGGACTCTTGCCATGTCGGTTGTGATACTGGGAATGTTGTTTTTCGCTTTGATGCAACACATCGCTCTTCCGCATACACCGCAATCACCCAATTTTCTGGCTTCATCTCGCGAACCGATTTGTTGCATGCGAATGACCTTTTTGAATCTGAGTGAAAGATTTTTCACCAGCTCTCGAAAATCCACTCGACCATCCGATGTGAAAATAAAAATAATCTGCTTGCTGTCCAAGCTGATTCTCGCATCAATTGCTTTCATTGCCAAGCCCAAGGCTTTGAGTTCGCTCTTGCAAAATTCCAAAGCCTCCTCCTTTTCTTTTTCCTTTTCAAGAAAGCTTTCCTTGTCTCTGGTTGTCGCTAGGCGAAGCACGCGCTCTTTTTCCTTGGGACAATTTTCATGACCATCCGCCACAATCGTCCCAAGCTCATTAAAATGTTCGCAAGTAACAACGACGCGATCACCAACTTTCAGCTTAATCTCACCATCACAAAGACGCGGTCCTTCCCAAGAATATATTTTAACAAAAGCATTCATCGTATTTTTGTCCGCTATCCGCCAGCTGGCGAAGGCGGACTATTATTATAATTCCATTCGAGTAAAACCTCCCACACGGATATTTTCTCCAATCTTGGCAATTTTTTCAGTGATTAACATCTCGACAGTTTGCTCGGGATTTTTGACGTAGGCTTGAGTAAGTAGCGCTAAATCTTCACGAAATTTATTCTCTTTACCTTCAAGAATTTTTGCCATAATTTCTGCCGGTTTGTTTTCTGCCTTCAACTGCTCTTGCCAAATTTCTTTTTCCTTTTCAATTATTTCAACCGGCACATCTTCCGGCTTCACATATTGTGGATTCATTGCCGACACATGCATTGCCAGGTCTTTTGCGAGTTCCAAAAATTCCGTATTTCTTGCCACAAAATCACTTTCGCAATAGAGTTTTACAATTGCTCCCAATCTATTGTTTGGATGAATGTAGGAGACAACCACTCCCTCACCGGCTTCTCGGTCAGATTTCTTTGCTGCTTTCAGCTGTCCTTTTTTGCGAATGATTTCAATCGCTTTTTCTTCGTCTCCACCCGCTTCATCCAAGGCTTTTTTTGTTTCCACGATTCCCGAACCGAGCAGCTCTCTGATTTTTTTTATTTGTTCTAAGTTTGACATAATTTTTATAAGTAGTATTAACTCTCGCTTAACTTGAGCCTTTTTTGCATTATAAGCTTTGCGGAATTGACCAACTAGCTCGTCACGCCGTAGTTCCGTACTCGGAAACGAAGGCGGAGCAGTCCTCTTAATTTTTTATTTTTTTACTTCAGTAGCAGCATCCGCCGTGGCTTTATCTATGGCCGCTTTTTCCGCAACCACTTTTTGCTTGGCAGCAAGGATGGCTTTCACTACGTAGGCCATTAAAATCTTCAGTGATGAAACAGCATCTTCGTTGGCAGGAATAATATAGTCGATATCGCGCGGATCGATGTTCGTGTCAGCGAGAGCGATCACGGGAATATTTTTAATTCTGGCTTCCTTGATCGCCAGATTATCTTCAACGACACCAGTCACAAAGATTGCTCCCGGAAGCCTGTCCATGTATTTGATTCCACCCATTTTCGTTTCCAGACGCTCCAATTCTTCGGCAAATTTCATCTGCTCAAATTTAGTATATTTGCCATATTCCCCTTTTGCCAATTTGTCTTGTCCATCACGCAGATATCTAGTGCGGCCGGAAATTGCAGAATAGTTGGTGAAAGTTCCGCCAAGCCATCTCTCCGTCACAAACGGCATCTCACATCTTTTCGCTGCCGCCTCCACGATTTTTTTGGCTTGTTTTTTTGTTCCCACAAAAAGAATTTTTTGTCCCCCGGCGATTACTTTCTCCATGAAGGCCAATGCTTCTTTTAGCTTTTGAGCTGTTTTTTGCAGATCCAAAATATTGATCCCGTTTTTCACCCCAAAGATAAATTCATCCATCTTGGGATTTTTTCTCGATTTGTGATGTCCAAAATGTACGCCATTTTTAAACATCTCTTCCATGCTGATTTCCAATTTTGAAAAATTGAAATCAGAAAAACAATCGGCTAAAGCATTCGCCGCTTTCTCTTTTTCAACTCCAATGGGAGCTGAAACATTCTTTTCTTCCATATTATTATTCCTTTAATAATTATACGCGTCCCAAAAAGTGAGTCGCGTTTCCGCTATTTTCCGTTGATACCGAGTTTTAGCTCAATATCAGCATCTTATTCCCCTGACCTTTCGGCTCTTGGGGCAGGACAATGCTCGGAAAATATGAGTTTTTATGCCTTTCTACTATATCAGCTCCCGCCACACTTGTCAATTCACAAAAAGCATGCTAAATTATCTAAGCACTAATAATAACTCAATTTAAGCAAAATTTGCCGTTTCCAGAGTTTTTCACAATCAGGCTAAATTAAAGCCTTATTTCCAACTCTCGATGGCTAAAAACTGCCAATTCTATGAAAAAAGACATTCATCCTAAGTATTTCCCTAATGCCAAAATTATCTGCGCCTGCGGGAATATTATCGAAGCCGGCTCAACTATGGAGGAAATGAAAGTAGAAATCTGCGCTGCTTGCCACCCCTTCTACACTGGCAAGAAGAAATCCATGGACACAGCTGGTCGCGTTGATCGTTTCAAAAAAATCGCTGAAAAGAAAGCTGCTCCAAAAGTGAAAAAGGAACGCATCAGAAAACCAAAAGCCGAAACCAAGAAAGTAATCTCAAAGAAGAAGTTGAAAAAATAATCTTTCCTATATTTTTAGAAAAAGTCCAGGCAAAGGTGATCTGTACCCCAAAAAGTAGACACGAAAGTGTCTGCTTTTTTTGTGTCTAAGTTTTAGGTATAATTAACAAAAAACATATGAGTAAAAGAATTTTT
>JAYSLY010000053.1:0-6280 GCA_043725085.1 bacterium | reverse complement strand
TAGGCGGTATTGTTGTTTCGCGCAACTTGCGCATCGCGGGAGATGAAATGAATGAAGACATTGTGCGTTATTGTCGAGACGAGTTCAATCTGCTTATTGGAGAAAAAACTGCCGAGGAAGTTAAGATCGCTATTGGCAGCGCTTGCGTGCAAAAAGAAAAAAAACAAATGCAAGTGCGTGGGCGAGATTTGGTGACAGGGCTGCCAAAAGAAGTGACGATTACTGATGATCAGGCGCGCGAGGCGCTGTCCCGTTCAATCCGAATTATTATCAACAATATCAAAACTGCAGTTGAGGAAACTCCGCCGGAACTACTTTCTGATATTATGCAAAAAGGGATAATCCTTGCTGGCGGAGGAGGACTGATTCGGGGAATTGATCGCTTGATCGCCAATCACACGGAAATTCCCGTGCGGATGATGGAAGATCCATTGACAGCTGTGGTGCGCGGAACCGGAATAGTGCTGGAAGATATCGAATCTTTGCGTGAAGTGCTTGTTGAAAATCAGCATGAAAAATCGTTTAATTAGAAGAGAGTTATGCCCAAGAAATATTTCACATCAAAAATAACCAAGTTGGTTGCTACGATAATTGTCTGCGCCCTTTTGATTTTTTTTAATCCTAGCGGACTCCTAAATCCTGTGCGAGGATTTTTTTTACGAGTTTCACGGCCGTTTCAGACAGTATTTTATGGAGCGAGTCAAAAAATTGGAGGGACTGTTTCTTTCTGGTCTTCTATTTCTGAGATAAGGAATGACAATGTAAAACTTACCAAAGAAAACAATGCTTTAGCTTCTGAGCTTGCGAGGTTTAAGCAAGCGGACAGCGAAAATGCGATACTGCGAGAGCAGCTTGGTCTGATTCCAAAAGATAAATTTTCTTTGATTGGCGGTTTTGTGATTGGGCAAGATCCGCAAGGTTCAGAAAGCTGGGTTATTTTTGATAAGGGAGAGAAGGACGGAATAGTCCCGGGGATGGCGGTGATTGTCTCAAATGGAATTATCATTGGAAAAGTTGACGAAGTCTATCCGACAAGTTCTAAGATAAATTTGTTGGCGAGCTCAAATAGTTCTGTGAATGTTGCGGATGTGGAAACAGGCGCAAAAGGCATTATCCGCGGTGAATATGGCTTAGGATTGGTCATGGATATGGTGACACAAGCAGATGTTTTGAATGAAGGGGATACTATTGTGACGACAGGTTTGGGGAGTAACATCCCGCGCGGACTTTTTGTGGGCAAAGTTAAGGAGGTAAAAGTTTCCCAAGACAAACTTTTTCAAAGAGCGGTTGTTGTCTCAAGAATAAAATATTCCAAACTAGACGTTGTTTTTGCGATCAAGTAAGTTGTTTTTTTGATTCATAACTTTTTTGGATAAGTTCCAATTATGCTGCAAAAAATAATAATTTTTCTGATCATTTTTTTTTCCGCCATTTTGCAATCAGCGGTTTTCTCCGATTTCTTTTTTTGGGGCTTGGGTCCGAATATCTTAATGCTGCTGGTTATTTTTTGGACCACGCAAGAAGGCTTCGAGGGGGCTTTTTCAAAGAATGTTTTAGCCGGATTTTTCCTTGATTTGGTGACTTTTTGTCCGATCGGGATGAATGTGGCTTCTTTTACGGTCGTTGCCTTTCTGATCAGTTTTATTTCTAAGAGATTTTTGGTGGTTGCTCGCAATTGGAGAATATTTATTTTACTCGTGACGGTTATTTTTTCGACATTGGTGAATAATATTTTTCTAAACGGCCTATTTCTTGTCGCTGAATATTTTGGCAGAATTTCTTTTGGCAGCGTGCCAGTTCCATTTTTCAGTGCCGTATTAGTAAAAGAAATCATCCTTAATATCTTGTTTTTTCCGTTGGTCTATTTTTTAATAAAAAGAATCGAACACTCTAATTTGCTAGAAGTGCGCAAAAAAATATAAACTATATAGCTTGCGAAGAAAAATATAATGTTTCAAAAATATTTCAAAAAAAGAAGAATGGCGCGTGGCATTGAGATTGAAGACGCAATCATGAACGTTGATCAAAAAGAAAAAGCCATTATCGAAAAACCTTTTGAAAAAAAAGGTCTTTCGATTGTGTGGTATTTGATTTTTTCAGTATTGCTATTTCTTTTTGGGCGGGTTTTCTATCTGGACATTATTAGCGGGGGATATTACTCCGTTGTTTCGGCGGAAAATCGCATCAGAAAGATTGTCATCAAAGCTCCGAGAGGAAATATTTTGGATAAGTTCGGCAATGTGCTGGCTCGAAATTCGCCCAGTATTGACGTCGTGGTTCTCCCGAGCTATCTGCCTAAAAAGCCCGAAGATAAAAAAATATTAGCGGGAAAAGTGGCCAATATTCTCAATATGAATGAAGGTAATGTGGAAATAATTTTCATGAGTCAGAATGAAAAATCAACAGATCCGATTTTGCTCAAAGAAAATATTTCTCAGGATCAGTCGCTCATCTTAGCGGAAAAAATCAATGAATTGCCCGGAATTGCTTTGGAAAAAACGGCCATCCGCAGCTATGAAAACAGCGCTATTTTTTCGCATATTATCGGTTATGACGGAAAGATAACCAAAGAAGAGCTGGATAAGAATCCGGGCTACTTTATGACGGATTATATCGGCAAAACCGGGCTGGAAAAAAGCTATGAAAGCGAGTTAAAAGGAATCTATGGCGCGCAGCAAGTTGAAGTCGATTCTCGTGGAGAGGTAAAAAAAAATCTGGGTATAATCAGCCCTCAGGCGGGCGATGATTTGGTTTTGAATATCGACCAGGAGTTGCAAAAAAAAATCTATGACAGCTTGTCAACCATGCTTGAAAAAGGTGAGACAAAAACGGCTGCTGCGGTAGCGATAGATCCGAGTACGGGAGGAATTTTGGCGATGGTCAGCTTGCCGACCTATGATAACAATTCGTTTGCAAGGGGCATTAGCAGTGATGAGTATAAAAAATTGATCAGTGATAAAGATCTTCCTCTCCTTAATCGTGCAACCAGCGGAGAGTATCCTCCTGGTTCGACAATCAAGCCGGCCATTGCTGCCGCGGCTTTGTCTGAAGGAACTATTACGCCCTCAACCATAATTAATGGTTTGGGCGGCGTGCTTAATGTGGGAAATTTTCATTTTGGCGACTGGAAAGCGCATAATCCGAGTGATGTACGAACGGCGATTGCCGAGAGTAATGATATTTTTTTCTATACTGTCGGAGGAGGTTATGGAAATATAGAAGGTCTTGGTATGGATCGGATGAAAAAGTATGAAAATTTATTTGGCTTTGGAGCGGCAACCGGAATTGATCTGCCCGGTGAATCAACGGGCTTTATCCCAAGTGAAGAATGGAAACTGGATAAATTAGGAGAAAAGTGGTATATCGGAGACAGTTATCACTGTGCAATCGGGCAGGGGTTTGTCCTTTCAACGCCATTGCAACTGGCAAATTATACGGCAGCAATTGCCAATGGCGGAACACTCTATTCTCCAAAATTAGTCAATCGGATTCGCAAAAGCGATGGCACGGATACCTATATCCAGCCACAAATAATCAGAAAAGATTTTATTTCCAAAGATATCATGCAAATCGTGCGAGAAGGTATGCGCCAAACAATTACAGCGGGAACCGCGCAGTCACTCAAGGATCTGCCTGTCGCAGTAGCCGGAAAAACCGGTACGGCGCAATTTGGAACGCAAGACAAAACGCACGCTTGGTTTATCTCTTTCGCGCCGTATGATAATCCCAAAATCGCCATGATAGTTTTAGTGGAAGGCGGGGGCGAGGGCCATTCCAGTGCCGTTCCTGTGACCAAAGATGTGTATGATTGGTATTTTACGCGTGATCAGAATAAGTAACTTTTTTATTCATACTGAAACATTATTTTGTTCAGTTGGCTTTTATAAAACTTCAATTTGACACAAAAATCAAATCTGCTACAATTACCTCTGTCGCTTAGTTTAGGCGGCAATTTTTTATAATAAAAAAACAATTATGACAAAATTTGTAACCGAGGAAGGCTTGAAAAAAATTAAAGATGAACTGGAGCACAGAAAAACTGCCATACGCCAAGGTATTGCCAATGCAATCAAGGAGGCCAAAGAGCAGGGTGATTTGAGCGAGAACGCCGAATATAGTGCGGCGAAAGCCCAGCAGGCAGAAAACGAAGCCAAGATTGCCGAGCTCGAGTTTATGCTCAAAGAATCAAGGGTCGCGACTTACGACAAAAATTTGGGTGTGGTGCAGATGGGCTCAAAGGTCAGAGTAAAATTCAATGGATCGGAAATGGAATTTCAAATTGTCGGATCGAATGAAGCAAATCCATCCGAGATGAAAATTTCAAACGAATCGCCGATGGGCAAAGCTTTTATGGGAAAAAAGAAGGGTGATAAGGTTGATGTGACAACTCCGGGAGGAGAAGTGAAATATACTATTTTGGATGTAAAGTAGTTTATTGTTTTGAAAAATTTTTTGATTTTTTGTAGAGACGCCCCGCTGGGACGTCTCTATTCGATTTTGGTGAAAATTGCTAATTTGGGCTAAATGCGGTAATATTGTAGAGACGAAGCACGGCTTCGTCTATGTTAATAAAAATCTAAGAGACTATTTTATGCGTGAAGACATTTTGGAAACTAAATTGGAAAAATTGAAAAATGTGCAGGAATTTGGAATGGAAGCCTATCCGGAAAAGTGTGAGCGGTCGATGACGAATCTTGAGGCTTTGGAACAATTTTCCGCCCTAAGCGGAGATGATCAGGAAGACATAACTCTTCTTGGTCGGGTGAAATCCAATCGACCAATGGGCGGATCGACTTTTGCTCACATCGAAGATGGCAGCGGAAAGATTCAGATTTTTCTTAACAAGAAAAATCTGGATGAAGCGAAATATAAATTATTTGCCAAAAATATTGAAATCGGAGACTTTGTCCAAGTGACAGGGAAATTATTTTTGACCAAACAAGAGGAAAAAACCTTAGAAGTGCATGATTGGAGAATGCTTTCCAAAAACATCCGTCCCATCCCGACAGAATATTTTGGCTTGAAAGATGAAGAGGCGCTTTTGCGCAAACGCTATTTGGATTTGATGCTCAACGTTCAGACGCGCGAAATATTTGTCAAAAAAAATATTTTTTGGCAAACAGTGCGCCAGACGCTCGCGGCGGAAGGATTTTTGGAAGTGCAGACTCCTGTTTTGGAACACACGCCGGGCGGTGCCGACGCCGAACCATTCATCACGCACTATAACGCTCTTGATCAGGATTTCTATTTGCGCATCTCGCTGGAGCTGCCCTTGAAGCGTCTTTTGGTTGGTGGATATGAAAAAGTGTTTGAAATCGGGCGGGTTTTCCGCAATGAAGGCATGGACCGCGATCATCTTCAAGAGTTTGATCATATGGAATTCTACGCCAGCTATTGGGATTTTGAGCGCGGGCTGGAATTTACGGAAAAACTCTATCGCTCAGTGATTAGCCAAGTTTTGGGTGGGTATGTTCACGAATATGAGGGTGAGCAGATTGATTGGGAAAAACCGTTTCCTCGAGTGGACTATTTCACCGAGTTTCAAAAAGAAACCGGACTGGATCTTAACAAAGATTTGTCGATTGAGGAATTGCGCGCCAAGGCAGATGAGCTGGGAATTAAATATGAAAAAAGTTACGGCAAGGGCAAAATGATTGATACGCTCTATAAAAAAACTGTCCGGCAGAAATTAGTCCAACCTTGTTTTTTGATTGGTCATCCATTGGAAGTTTCGCCGTTGGCTAAAATTGACCCTAAAAATCCCAAAAAAGTATTGCGCGTTCAGGTGGTGGCGGGAAGAAGCGAACTTTGCAATGCTTTTTCCGAACTCAACGATCCGATTGATCAAAAAAATCGCTTTTTGGAACAAATGAAAGCGCGCGAAGGCGGAGACTTGGAAGCGCAGATGCTTGATGAAGATTTTGTGGAAGCTTTGGAATATGGCATGCCGCCGGCGTTTGGTTTTGGGTTTTCGGAACGGCTCTTTTCTTTTCTTATGAATCGTTCCATTCGCGAGACGGTGATTTTCCCGTCAATGAGGGGGAAGGAATAATAATATGGAATGTCAAAAAGAACACAATAAGAAAGATTGTCCCTGCACCTATGACTGTGAATTAAGAGGCTTTTGTTGTGAATGCATCAGAGAGCATAGAACAAAGAACGAATTGCCGGCTTGCTATTTTTCTGCTGAAGCCCTTTGCTCCAAATAAGGTTGACTTTATGAATAATTTGAAGCATAAATTAGAATATAAAAAGCCCCAAGATGGGGCAAAATAAAAAG
>JAYSLY010000052.1:0-13066 GCA_043725085.1 bacterium | reverse complement strand
TTATGAATAGGACTTGCCTTCTTGCAAAATGGGCCTTCGGGCCTATTTTGTATTGGAATGGGAACTCCGTTTAGTCACTTCTTGTATTGGAGTAGACTATCATTTGACGGCAAGGGCAAATAGACCTACTATACAGCTAACAAAAGCAAGCTTAAAAAGAAAGGAGGCGAACAAATATGGGAATCATTTCTTGGATTATTTTTGGGCTAATCGCCGGTAGTATTGCCAATTTCATTGCACCAAGTTCTCATAGCGGAATTTTTGGTTCAATCATTTTGGGAATCATCGGAGCAGTTGTTGGCGGCTATCTTGGAGAAAGATTCTTTAGTATTGGAGTTACCGGTTTCAATGTCACCTCTTTTGCCGTAGCAGTTGTCGGATCACTTATTGTGCTTTTTATTGGCAGACTATTTGAACGCGGTTAATCAAAAAAATGGAAGAAAACATCACGAAAAACAGTCAAGCATTATGGCACAACTTTTTCTCAGTTGCGTACCTGGTCTTAGTCGCCGGTGCCACCTATTATCTCAAATTGCAGAATGAATTAACTCGGGATATTTCTTGGTTTGATTTCACGCTTTTGGTTTTAGCGACTTTCCGTCTCGCGCATCTCTTTACCTATGATTCCATCACGGAACATATCAGAGCATACTTTCGCAAATTTACTTCCGGCTACCGCAAAGAACTTTCTTCTCTCATTAATTGCCCTTGGTGCACAGGCATCTGGTTTGGATTACTCGTGACCTTTCTTTTTTTCCTCACTCCCCTAGCTCACTTTTTTATTCTTGCCGTTGCTATCTCCGGCCTGGCAACTTTTTTGCAAATAGTTATTTGGAAAATCGGACTTGAACCAAAAGAAAAAGACAAATAGGCTTTTTATGCCTGAAATAGGGCCCGTTTTACGCGAAGCAAAAAGCCTAAATTTAGTGGAAAATTTTGGGCTTTTATTGTATAATAAAGCATAAATTATTAAATACAAATATATGAAAAAAATCATCGGATCACTCGCAGTTTTGTCTGCACTGCTCCTGAGTGGCTGTGGAACAGTAAGTTATAATCAAAGTGCTGCGCCTAGTTCAACGTCAACTACGCCTACCACGCAAAATCAACCTGCAACTGCCAAAACAAATTCTGCCAATACGATTAGTATTCAAAATTTCGCTTTCAGTCCGGAAACACTAACAGTAAAAAAGGGCACTACCATTACTTGGACCAATAATGATGCGACTTCGCACACAATAAAATCAGCCACTTTCAACTCGGGTGACCTCGCAAAGGGTGCGACTTTTAAGTTCACCTTTGACACACCAGGTACTTTCGATTATTCCTGCGGAATTCATCCTTCGATGAAAGGTAAAATTATTGTCGAATAAGCACAAAAAAAATATGATACACAACATTGCACTCACATTATTTTTAGGAAAACCATTGGTTATGTATGGCGGCATATCCACCCTTCTTTTGCTCATTTTTACTGCCACAGTTGGTGCGCTAAATTTTAAGGGCATACATATCATTCCCTTCAGATGGCATCCGCGACTGGCCATAATCACGATTGCAGTTGCCCTTATTCATGGCCTTTTTGGCCTCTCTATCTTTTTTAATTTTTAATCATTAACCTATGTCAAAAGTCGAAAAAAACGAAGCCAATCTGGGGAATTGCTCTTGTCCAAATTGCCCAAGCTATAACGCTTGCGCCAAAGAAAAAACAGAAGCGCTTTATTGCGCCGGTGAAGTCGGAAAAAGCACTTGCGCCTATGAAAAAAGCGGCTGCATTTGTGGCGCTTGTCCGGTGCATGAAGAGTTTTCTCTTGAATCAGGTTATTATTGTGTCCAAGGTTCCGCTGATGAAGTTGACGGCAAAAAGGGCATGTAATTTTCTAGCCTAAGCTTTTATGCAAAAACCATTTGTAGAGGATAATGAGAATAACCGCAAAAAATGCATTTGCCCGAAATGCCCCAGCTACCCACATGACTCTTCGGGTGAAGTTCTTTATTGCTCACGTGGGATGAGCCATTGCGACATTCCTGCTAAGGGTTGCATTTGCAACGGTTGCGCGGTTTTTGCGGAAAATAATCTAACCAAACTCTATTATTGCGATAAAACCGAAGAGGGAGATTCAAAATACTTGATGCGCAAGAAGAGATCTGATGAAGATCCGGAGTTTTATGCGAAGCTTGTTGCTCTAAAAGAAGTATCCCAGAGTGGTGAAATTGGCGTGGCTTCAATGGGCTCGCTGAAAAAAATGCCCTTCTCTTTTGATGATTTGCATTTTATCCCCGCTCAAGTTTTCAAAATTCCACGGAATAAGGAAGATGCTGTCAACACTTCGATTGTGATCGGGCCAGCTGCCAAAAAACCACTGCGACTCAACTCGCCGATTCTCATCTCCGCTATGAGCTATGGCGCGACTTCCAAAAATGTAAAATTGGTTATCTCAAAAGTAGCCAAAGATCTGGGTATTGGTTTTAATTCTGGCGAAGGTGGAATTTTGGAGGAAGATTATCAGGCAAAAGAATTTCTAATCGGACAATATGCCACTGGCCACTTTGGAGTGAATGAAGACGTCTTGAAAAAAGTCGCTGCCGTGGAAATTCGTTTTGGCCAAGGCGCATACCCTGGCAAAGGCAGCTATCTCCCCGCCAAAAAAATGACGCTTGATGTGGCCAAACTTCGCGGCCTCAAAGGTGGTGAATCGGCCTATTCCCCTGCTCACCATCACGACATGACCACTCCAGCAGAAATTTTGCAAAAAATTATTTGGCTTAAAAAAATTACCGGTGGAGTGCCAATCGGAGCAAAAATTGGTTGCGGAAATGTGGAAGAGGACATCAAGATTCTTGTTTCCGCCGGAGTTGATTTCATTTCCATCGACGGCTTTGGCGGAGGAACCGGTGCTACTGACCGCTATGTCCGTGAAAATGTTGGCATCCCTCTTTTTGCCGCTCTTCCTCGCGCGAGAATTATTCTTGACGAACTAGGCGTGAAAAATAACGTGTCTTTGATCGCGGGCGGAGGTCTTCGTTATGCCAGTGATTTTGCCAAGTGCTTGGCGCTTGGCGCTGATGGAGTTTATATCGGAACAGCCGCACTCATTGCGATCAATTGCGAACAATATCGTATTTGTCATACCGGACTTTGCCCTACTGGCGTCACCACGCACAATCCTAATCTGACAAGTCAACTCGATGTGCAAGAAGGCGTCCGAAAACTGACCAATTTCATTTCCACCACCACGCAGGAAATCGCTAATCTGACAAGAATTATTGGGAAAAATGACGTGAACGCGCTTAATGGCGACGACTTGGTTTCCTTGGAAAAAGACTTGGCAAAAATCACTGGAGTGCAATGGCTAGATGGTAGAAAATACTAAAACTTTGCGCTTTGAAAATTACTCTTAGTGGTAGGCATAAACCATAAAGTTATGAAAAAATATTTTATTATTTCATTTCTTGTCATAACTATCTTCGGCTTGGTTTTTTGGCGCGTGGAAAAATCTACCGCGCCCACTTCAACAAGCAGTCAGGTTCAACCCACACCAACTGCAGACAACTCTTCCGCCGCCAAATCAGTTGCCGACCCGTCAACGCAAAAAAATAGTGGCTGGCGCGCTCCGCTAGACCGCGCCAAAGAGCGTGTGACTAAAAAATATTTCGGAATTTTTATCACCCCCGCCACTTCCCCGGTTCAACCGGAAAGATTTCGCGGCTACCACACGGGAACAGATTTTGAAATTTTTCCCGAAGAATTAAATACTCAAGTTCTAGTACGCACAATCTGTGACGGAAAACTGATTCTCAAAAAAACTGCCAGCGGCTATGGCGGAGTGGCCGTCCAGTCGTGCATTTTGGACAATCAACCAATCACGGTTACCTATGGCCACTTGAAACTAGCAAGCATTGCTCAAAACACTGGCGCTGACTTGAAAGCTGGTGATGAACTCGCTCAACTTGGCGCCGCTTATAGCTCGGAAACTGACGGCGAGAGAAAACACCTCCACCTCGGAATCCATAAAGGCTCTGCGATAAATATTTTAGGCTACGTTCAAGCTAAAAGTGAACTAGCGGGTTGGATTGATCCATGTCTTTTTGTTTGTCAGTAAAAAAATTATTTGCTTTACTTTTTTTGTGGTATAATTGCCTTACTAAAGTAGCATTAGAATAATACTATGTTAAAAAACGAGCACCCTTTTAGCTGGCAAGCGCTTTGGAGAATTCTCATGATGAGCCTCTTGGTTTTTTTGGTGTGGAAAATGATCGGAGTGTTTGTCATCATTCTCATTTCCATCATGCTCGCAGTGGCAATTTATCCTATCGTCAAAACAGTTAATCGAAAATTGCCATTGCTTCCATCAACTATTCTTGTCTTTGTTGCATTTCTCATCCCCTTTATCCTACTGGGAATTTTTGTCTTGCCGGATCTTATCAGACAACTTCCGGAACTGCTCAATACTTTGCGACCGATTATTAGCCAGTTTCAGTTTTTCCCCGAGTCGCTCAAAACTTTTGATTTTGCCACATATTTTTCTTCACACACTGCCGATCTCTTGACTTCCGCTCAGACTGCTTTTTCCATTATCCTTTCAGTCGTTGAAATATTAGCCCTAATGTTCTATTTTATTCTTGATCACGAGAGACTACTTCGACTTTTCTTGAAATTGTTCCCCCTGAGTGAGCGAAAGAAAATCCAAAATGTTCTTTTCGATCTGGCTCATGTAAACGGGCAATATATTCGAGGTAACCTATTCATCTCTCTGATTTGCACAATTGCGGTTTTCATTGGCTTTTCTCTTTTGCGCATTCCTTATGCCTTGCCCCTTGCTGTTTTTGCCGGAATCACAGATCTGCTCCCACTTGTCGGCTCCACACTTGGTGCTATCCCGGCACTCATTATCGCCTTTGCCATTTCGCCGTTTAGCGGTTTTTCAGTCCTAATTCTTCACTTGGCTTATCAGCAAACAGAGAACGCCGTCATTTCTCCACTGGTTTATAATAAAACACTCAGTCTCTATCCCGCGCTCAGCTTTCTCTCTGTTATCATTGGTGCGGAACTTTATGGCATTGTCGGAGCATTCATTGCTCTGCCTCTTGCCGCCAGTATTCCCGTTCTCGTAGAATATGCGCATGGATATTCAAAGAGGCACCATTGATTCACGCTCATTTTATGCATAACAAAAAAGAAATCCGCAAGGATTTCTTTTTTTAATTTTAATTTTTCCCTAAGGCACTGTAACAAAATAATTTATGCAGTCCGTGCTCAGTTTTGCGTCGAAAATGTTTCAAAAAATTTTGAGGAATATCAGGATATTGCGATAAATTTTTTGGGCAAAGGCGATGTAAAGATGAGTGCGAAATGTGTGAATTATTTTGTTACAGTGCCTAAACTTCAATCTTAGAAAAAAGATAACTGCCAGCGGCAAGCGCGGCGGCAGTGAAAAAGAAAAGTACAAAAAAGTCAGTGTGATAGGCAAAGTGAAGCTGGCCAGTAAGAATTCCACGAATGCCATCGACACCATAGGACAAGGGATTAACTCTAATGATTAGCTGAATGACTTTTGGCAAACCGGTTAGCGGGAAAAGTGCGCCGGATAAAAAGAAAAGTGGCATAATGAGAAAATTCATTACCAGTGGAAAGGCTTGCATATCTTCCATACCGGAAGCAATCGCTGTTCCCAATGCCGTGAAAGAAGTTGCCACGAGAGCCATATAGACTAGCGCAAGCGGTGCAAGAAAAATGTTTTCCGGTCGAAAACCAACGATGAGCGCAATGAAAAAAACGGCAACTCCTTGCAACGTGGCCACGGTCGCTCCGCCGAAAGTGCGACCGAGCATAATCGTCCAACGCGGGACAGGCGCGACGAGAGTTTCTTTCAGAAATCCGAATTGTCGATCATAGATCACTTCCATTCCGCCAAACATAGCCGTGAAGATGATACTCATGGCAATAATGCCTGGAGCAATAAACTGAATATAATTTCCTCCGCCGGCTTTTTGATAAATCGGACCAAAGCCAAAACCCATTGCCACAAGGAAAAGCACCGGCTGCGCCAGTGATCCAATGATTCTCGCGCGAGAACGCGAATAGCGCTTCAGCTGCCGAAGCCACAAGATGTAGATTACTTTGGAATATTTTTTCATCTTCTCCATACGCGTCGCATATTTCTTAGTTTATCCACAGCGTTCGCTCCTTCTTCGCGAATTTGCTTTCCGGTTAATTGCAAAAAGGCGTCTTCCAGCGTCGCCGCATTGGTTTTCGCTTTTAGTTCTTCCGACGTGCCCTCGGCCACAATTTTTCCATTATCAATAATCGCCACGCGGTCCGACATACGGTCTGCTTCTTCCATATAGTGCGTACTGAAAAAAACCGTAATCCCCTCTTTCTCGCTCATGTTTTTGATGTAGCTCCACAGATGATTTCTGGTTTGCGGATCAAGTCCCAGCGTTGGTTCATCAAGAAAAATAATTTTCGGATGATGAAGAAGTCCTCTGGCAATTTCCAGACGGCGCTTCATGCCGCCGGAAAATTCTTTCACCAGATCATCACGACGTTTTTCCAGTTCTACTATTTTCAAAAGCTCTTCGATGCGCTCGCGACGAACTTTTTTGGGCACGTCATAGAGCACGCCATGGAATTCCAGATTTTCAAAAGCCGTCAATTCATCATCCAAGCTCGGATCTTGAAAAATAATCCCAAATGAACAACGCACATCATCAGAGTTGGTCACCGGATCAAAACCGTTGATTAGAATTTTTCCACTTGTGGGTTTGAGAAGGGTCGTGAACATTTTGATCGTTGTTGTTTTTCCGGCTCCATTGGGACCCAAAAAAGCGAAAATTTGACCTTTTTCAACACTAAAAGAGATGTCGTCCACTGCTGTGATGTCATCAAATTTTTTGACTAGATTTTTAACTTCGATAATATTCATATACTTAATTAAAGCACGAAAATGAATTTGCATCAATCTATTGATTTTCGCCTCTGGCAAAAGCGCTCTCGCGAAGGAAAAACTGTCGTTTGGCAAAAATATTTTTTTATGCTAAACTCTATTAGTCATAATCATTAACTTATAAAAATATGAACTTGGAAGGAAAATGTTGTGGATACAACAAAAAAACTCTCGCGATCATTGCGCTCGTAGTCTTAGTTGCCGGTGTAATGTTTTATGCTGGAGCTAAATATGAAAAAAGGAAATTAACCTCTCTGGGTCTTTTGAAGACTAGCACAACAAAAAAGAAAGTAACAAACCCGGCTGGCGATGCTACCACGCAAACTGAAACTACTGCCACTACCCCAAGTGGCAATGCCAACACAACAAACACCCCAACTGATCCAAAAGCAACCGTCCCCGCATCAACCACAAAGCCAACTACACCGATAACGACCCCAAATAATTTGCAAAAATAGACCGGCAGTTTGCCAAGTCAAAAAGCTACGATTCCATATCGTAGCTTTTTACTTTTCAGCTTCTCCACTTCCCTTTTTCAAAAATATATTGTAGAATAGAAACTCAGTTATTCGCGCCAAGAACCCACATCAAAAAAAACGGAACGTGCGAATATTAATACATGTAAATCAGTCTTCCTAAATTATGGCCACAAACGAAGTCGCAATCAGATTTAATGAGGTTTCCTTTGAATATTCAAAGAATAAAGTCATCCTGGATGATGCTTCTTTTTCTTTGCGCCAAGGAGCAAAATTCACCCTAATGGGTCAAAATGGCGCAGGAAAAACCACACTCCTAGAGTTAATCACCGGAACACTGAAGCCGAAATCCGGCACGATTCATATTGCCAAAAACCTCACAATTGCCTATGCCAAACAGGTTATTCCGCGTGAAGAATTGGAGCTCACGGTGAACGATTTTTTCGCCAAACGTTTTTCGGAAAAAATCTACAACCTCTCGCCACGCATCGACAAGGTCCTCGAAGTGGTTAATTTGCAAGCGCCCCATGATAGAATCGTCAAATCTTTTTCCGGCGGACAACAAGCACGGCTACTTCTTGCTTCCGCGCTCATCACCGATCCGGATCTCCTCATTCTTGATGAGCCGACTAATAATCTCGACCCGGCCGGCATCGAACATCTGACTCAATTTTTGATCAACTACGGCAAAACCTGCCTCGTTATTTCGCATGATGCCGACTTTCTGAATTCTTTTACTGACGGCGTGCTCTATCTTGATATTTTCAATCACAAAACTCAGCAATACCTAGGCGACTACTACACCGTGGTGGAAGAAATTGCCGCGCAAATCGAAAAAGAAAAACGCAAAAATGCGCAATACGAAAAAGAAATTATCGCCAACAAGGAAAAGGCTAACTTTTTTGCCAACAAGGGTGGAAAGATGCGTCTTGTGGCGAGAAGGATGCGCGACAAAGCCACCGAAATGGAAGAAGCGAAAGTAGATGTCCGACGCGAAGATAAGGCTATTCGTCCCTTTGAAATCCCCTGCCAAGAAAAATTGGGCGGTGAAATTTTGCATATTGATTCAGTCACAATTGTCAAAAACTACGAGCCAACCGAAAAAACTGTGAATGTATCGCTTCGCAAAAATGAACACTTGCTTCTCTCCGGGCCAAATGGCATTGGGAAAAGCACACTCCTTGAATCAATCGCCAAAGAGGAAACACTAAGTGCAAAAATTTCTCAAGGTGTGCGTGTCGGCTATTATCGTCAAGATTTTTCCACACTTAATTTTGAAGACACGGTTTATGATTCACTCCTGGCTGTGATGCACCTTAAAGACGAAGAAAAAATGCGCTCGGTGGCAGCGGGATTTCTCATCACGAAAGATTTGGTGTATTCCAAAATTGGCAGTCTTTCCGAAGGTCAAAAAGGACTCGTGGCTTTTGCTCAACTGGTCCTCATGGAACCGGGACTGCTCATTCTCGATGAACCAACCAACCACATCAATTTCCGCCATTTGCCTATCATTGCTGCCGCACTCGATGAATACAAGGGTGCAATGATTTTGGTCAGCCATGTACCGGATTTTGTGGCACAAATTCGGATTGATGAAGTGCTAGATCTTGAAAGATAGCTTTATTCTTTATTCTCGCTTTTTGTGATAAAATACCTGCAATAAGCTAATGGCAAAATCTAACGAAAAAGCCTCCTCGCCTTCAGGGAGAGGATGTCCGAAGGACAGGTGAGGGTAAGGGCAATGAGTTGAGAATAATCTAAGTTAAATTAGTTTTTCTTAAATATTATGGTCATCCTTCAAATCAGCTTTTTTTTCACTATTTTTATTGTCCTCCTTTTTGGCTCACACTACCTTCTCTATTTCTCGCTGGTTAAGTTTTTTCCTTTTTTTGGCGCGCATAAAAATGGCCTAATTATCACACTGAGTATCTTAGCACTCAGCTTTTTTCTCTCTTTGGCACTCGCCCACTGGAAGGAGAGCGCCATCACTCGCGCGTTCTATTTCCTCTCCGGTTTTTGGTTAGGTTTTTTGGTTAATCTCCTTTTGGCCATCCTTTGCACTTGGATTGTCATTTGGCTTACTAGCTTTTTTAGCCCAAATATCAATATGACTATTCTCGCCAGTGTCCTTTTTGGGCTGGCCTTTTTAATTTCTATTTATGGAGCCTGGAACGCCACTCAACCAAAAATAAAAAATATCACTATTACTATCCCCCATCTGCCCGGCGAGTGGCAAGGCAAAAAAATTGTTCAGTTGTCAGATGTGCACTTGGGACTGCTATACCAAGCAGCTTTTATGCAAAATATTGTGAAAAAAACTAACGCAGAAAATCCGGAAATGGTTCTAATCACCGGAGACCTGTTTGACGGAATGGACGGCAACCTCGACTCTCTAGTTTTACCACTGAACAATCTGGAAGCGCCGCATGGCACTTTCTTTGTCAATGGTAATCATGAAACTTATCTGGGCACAGCAAAAGCTTTTTCTGCTTTGGAAAAAACCAAAGTAAAAATCCTAAACGACCAAGTTGTGGATGTTGATGGCCTGAAATTGATCGGCATCGGCTACCCGGAGCGTGACCTCAAAAAAGATGTTGTTGCAACTTTGCAAAAACTAAAACCGCAATTTTTTGGCTCTCCTAATATCTTGCTCTGCCACTCACCGACTAATATCAAGCAATTTGCCGAAAACGGAGTCAACCTCCAACTGTCCGGCCACACCCACGTCGGACAAATTTTTCCTTTCAATTTCATCACCAAGCTGATTTATCACGGCTATGATTATGGCCTACATCAAATTGGCAACTACGCGCTCTACACTTCGAGTGGAGTGGGAACTTGGGGACCGACTATGCGCACCGATAGCAATTCAGAAATTGTAGTAATAACTTTGGAAAATAAAGTTGACTAAGTCACACTAATAAATGCCTGAGATATTGACCAAACAAAATTTGTTAGCTAATAAAGCTTTTTTTATCCGGGAAATTAAAAAAGGTAAAATTTTTATCTATCCCACCGACACTCTGCACGGGCTAGGCGCGAACGCTCAAAACACTAAGAGTATCAAGAAAATCACACTACTCAAAAAAAGAACAAATAAAACTTTTCTGGTCATCGCTCCATCGCTCGAATGGATTTTTGAAAATTGTGTCATTGCCAATAAAGAAATCAAGGCGCTGCTAAACAAAAAATTACCCGGTCCATATTCTTTTATTCTAAAATTAAAAAATCCAAAAGCCATCAATCCTTTGCTGGTCAGGTCAGACGGAACTGTTGGCATTCGAGTGCCAAACAATTGGTTTTCTAAAATTATTGCGGAAAGTGGCGTGCCTTTTATCTCTACTTCCATAAACTATGCCGGAGATCCTGCGGCTAAAAACATAGATGATGTCCCCAAAGAATTATTAGCTGCCCTGGATTATGTCATTTGGGACAAGGCATCTTCTGGCGGAAAAGCCAGCACCATAATTGATGTGACTTCCGGAACGCCGAAAATACTGCGAAAATAAATATTGCCCAAAAACAGAAGCTAAGCTTCCGGAACTCCGGAAGCTTAGCTTCTGTTTTTTCTAAATTCACAAATACTTTGACAAAAGGCAATTTTACGGGTAGAATAAAATTTATGTTTAACAAGGCTAAATAAACAATATTCGTACATTTGCCTGCCGGCCGGTAGGCGGGTATATTTGTACTAAATTTGTAATTCGTAGTTATGGAAATCAGAAACATCGCCATTATCGCCCATGTCGATCATGGAAAAACAACCTTGACAGACGCAATCATGCGTCAAACGGGAGCCGTCAGCGAAGGCACGACTATGGATAGCAACACCCTCGAACAAGAACGCGGAATCACAATCTATTCCAAAAATGCCGCTATCATCTACAAAAACACAAAAATCAATATTGTGGACACGCCGGGACATGCTGATTTTGGCTCGGAAGTGGAACGTGTCTTGCGCTCCATTGACAGTGTGGTTTTGGTCGTGGACGCTCAAGAAGGGCCAATGCCTCAAACTCGATTCGTTTTGAAAAAATCATTGGAATTGGGATTGAAACCGATTGTTGTGATCAATAAAATCGACAAACCAGCCGCTGATCCGGATATGGTGCAAGAACAAGTTTTTGAACTATTTCTCGATTTGGGTGCGACTGACGAGCAATTGGAATTTACGACAGTTTATGCAATTGCCCGCCAAGGTATTGCCAAGTTGCGTATGACCGATGAATCGATTGATCTTTGTCCACTGCTAGACACAATTTTAGCGCGCATTCCTGCGACGCCAGTCGAGAACAGCGAAAAGCCACTGCGAATGCAATTTTTCAATCTTGGTTATGACAACTTTTTGGGACGCCTCGGGATTGGCAGAATCTATGAAGGTGTGATTCATTTTGGTGATACGGTGACTGTCAAAAAAAGTGACGGCACAGTGGAAACAGGCAAAATCACTAAACTATTTTCTTTCCTGGGCACACAGCGCGTAGAAGTAAACGAAGCACTGTCCGGTGATATCGTCATGATTGCGGGCATTCCTAAGATTGACATCGGTGAAACAGTTTGCGCCACGCCTGATCAAGAAGCATTTCCGCACATAAACATCGACGAGCCCACAATCTCTTTGAATTTTCTGGTAAATGATTCGCCTTTTGCCGGCAAAGAAGGCAAATTAGTCACCAACAAACAAATCAAAGAGCGACTTATCAAAGAACTGGAAATTAATGTTGGTCTTAAAATCGATTTCTCCGTTGCAGAACATTATACTGTGTTTGGCCGCGGCGAACTGCACGTGGCGATTCTTTTGGAAAATATGCGCCGGGAAGGATTTGAAGTGCAGGTTTCCAAACCACAAGTGATTGTCAAAGATATTGATGGAGTGAAATCCGAACCGTTTGAAGAATTAACAGTGGATGTGCCGGAAAAAACTTCCGGAGTGGTGATTGAAAAAATCGGAAAAAGAAAAGGCATCATGACCAGCATGAAACAAACCGGCACGCAAATGCGGATGATTTTTGAAGTGCCCACTCGCGGCATTTTGGGCTATCGCGGCGAGTTTATGATCGACACGCGCGGGGAAGGCATTCTTTGCTCTCGTGTGATTAGCTTTCGACCGCACGCCGGAGAAATCAAAAAGACCGAAACCGGTTCGATGGTTTCCATGGCGACCGGAAAAGCTTTGGGCTTCTCTTTGGCTAACTTGCAAACTCGCGGCACGCTTTTTATTGAAGCCGGCACGGAAGTCTATGAAGGCATGGTAATTGGCAACACTTCCAAAGGGCAAGATATGGCCGTTAATCCAACCAAAGGCAAACAGATGAGCAATATGCGTTCATCCGGCGCTGACGAAGCCATTCAACTCACTCCGCCAACCAAGGTCACATTGGAACGCGGCTTGGAAATCATTGCCGATGATGAATACCTGGAAGTCACTCCACTCTCAGTCCGCCTGCGCAAGCAATATCTCTCAGAAACGGAAAGAATCAGGCAAGCAAGGAAAGGATAAAAAATATTTTTGAATTTTCAGACTGTAAAAAAAACTTCCTCATCTGAAGTGTACCCTTTAAAGTAGACACAAATAGAAAACTTAAACGCGAGTTAAAAGATGATTTCTGTATCCGACAGGAGTCATCTTTTTTAAATTCCATT
>JAYSLY010000051.1:0-11103 GCA_043725085.1 bacterium | reverse complement strand
AAAAATTCTTTTACTCATATGTTTTTTGTTAATTATACCTAAAACTTAGACACAAAAAAAGCAGACACTTTCGTGTCTACTTTTTGGGGTACAGATCACATCGGATAGTCTTTTTTGTTTTTCAAAATTTTTTTAGCGCCAGAAAAAAACCAAAATAATAATCAACGCGAAAACCAGACGATACCAAAAAAAGACTTTGTAACTAGTTTTTTCGATGAATTTTAGCATCCACGAAATTGCCAGAAAGCCGGCGATGGCGGCGGAGAGAATAGCGACAAATTCCACTTGCGTGAAGTTGTGCAAAAGTTCTTCGAGTTTCAAAAGGGTCGCGCCAAAAATAATCGGAGCGGACAGGAGAAAAGAAAAACGCGCGGCGCTCGTGCGATCAAAGCCCATTGCGAGTGCAGCCGAAATGGTGGCGCCGGAACGTGACACGCCGGGAATGATAGCAGCGGCTTGTGACGCACCGATAAGGAGAGCGTTTTTGGCCGTAATTTCTTTGAAGGGTTTATTTTTCTTCCCAATTTTGTCGAGAAAATATAATACGGCGCCCATGACAGTTAGGGTTGCGGCGATGAGAAGGGGAGCGCGAAAAATTGTCTCGGCTTGTTTTTCAAACAAAAATCCGATAATTGCACCGGGAATTGTGGCGAGGGCGATTATCCATAAAGTATTTTTGGGATAATTAAATTTAGCCACATTAATTTTGACATTAAAGGCCAGAGAGATAATCTCAATCCAATCACGCCAGAAAAAAAGAATTATCGCGAGAAGTGTGCCAAAATGGAGTGCCACATCAAAAGTCAGTCCCGGGTCGTTCCAATGAAAAAGCCAGGGAACGATGATAAGATGTCCTGAAGAAGAGATGGGCAAAAATTCGCCCAGCCCTTGAACGATGCCGAAAATTATAGCGTGGATGATTGTCATAATATTCTTTATTTTTTATACAGGCAAGCACTTTCTTGCCAGGCTCAGAGGCTAATTTTTAATTTTGTAATTTTTAAATAATATCTCAAATTTTTAATGTTTAAAAAATTAAGTTATTATGAAATTAAAAAATTAAAAATTCATCTTGATTAAATCTTAAATTCAATCACGTCACCATCTTGTACGATATACTCTTTTCCTTCCAAGCGCAATGTTCCCAACTCTTTGGCGCGCGACCATGAAGCAGCCTCGATTAGTTTTTGCCAGTTGATCACTTCGGCGCGGATGAATTTGTCTTTGAAATCGGTGTGAATGGCCGTGCCGGCGAGTGGTGCGGTCCAACCTTTTGGAATCGTCCAGGCGCGCGATTCGTCTTCTCCTGTTGTGAAATAGGTGATTAGGTCTAGCAGCTTGTATGACGCGACAATCAGCTCGTCAATTTTTTTTGCAAGTTCCATGGCGGCAATTTCTTCATTAGACATTTCAGACAGTTCTTCTTCCAGTTTAATGTCTAGTTTGACGTGTTGATTTTTTTCGAGCTCGGGAGGTAACGGGGAGTCTATTTCGGTGATATTATAGACATAGAGAAAAGGTTTCATTGTAAGTAGAGACATTTCGCGCACGATAATTTTCACTAAATCATCAGTCTGGTCAAGCTCCAGAGTGTTGGCCAGTTCTCCCGCATCGAGCGCTGCTTTGATTTTTTTGACCGCTTCCAATTTCACTGCCGAGTCTTTGTTGTTTCCGCGCACTTCTTTTTCCAAGCGCAATTCAGTTTTGGCAATGGTGGCGAGGTCGGCCAAAATCAGTTCAGTGTTGATTGTGGCGATGTCACCGGCGGGATTGATTTTTTCGTGAACGTGGATGATGCTACTATTTTCAAAAACACGCACCACATGCAAAATTGCATCAACTTCGCGAATGTTGGCGAGAAACTTATTGCCCAAACCTTCACCACTTGCCGCGCCTTTGACTAGTCCCGCAATATCTACAAATTCCACAATGGCCGGCACGACTTTTTTGGAGCGTGATATTTCCTCGAGTGCCAAAAGTCTGGCGTCCGGTACTTTCACAATGCCGATATTTGGCTCAACTGTGCAAAAAGGGTAGTTGTTGATGTCGACCGGATTTCGGGTCAGTGCTTTAAACAAAGTTGATTTTCCGACATTAGGAAGGCCGACAATGCCGATTTTTAGTGACATATGTTATGCGTTAGAGATAATAGCTTTAGTCTAGCGCACAATTGATTGCTTGACAATCCCATTGAAATGTGTATAATAGTATGATATAATTCTTGCAGTGGAGGAAAATCTTTTATTTTAGGCATTTTATTCTATTTCTTTATTATTTAATTTCTTTAAATAAAAAAAGCGTGGAGTCGCTTTTCTTGGAGATAACCAACTTTTGGTGTCTTTAGTTTTTCAAAAAGTATGTTTAAAAAAACAACCAACGTATCACCGGCTGGTTTGGCACGTCCAAATAGCTTTATGATACCCAAAAATCTCGATGGTCTTGCGAGGATAAAACCAAAACCAAACCGGACCCCGATGCCGGTTGCCTTTCATTCGGGAAATGCAAAGGGAGTCCTAAGGATAATCCCCCTGGGAGGCCAAGAAGAAGTCGGTCGCAATATGACGCTTTTTGAATATGGCGGCGATATTGTTATCCTCGACATGGGAATGATGTTTCCGGAAGAGGATATGCCCGGGATTGACTATATCATTCCCAATATCAGCTACCTCAAAGGCAAGGAAAAAAATATCCGTGGCGTGATTTTGAGTCATGGTCATCTTGACCACATTGGCGCCGCGCCGATTCTTCTTCGCCAACTTGGCTATCCGCCAATCATTGGGCGCGATATGACGCTTGCGATGGTGAAGAAAAAAATGGAAGACTTTGAAAAAGGCAGCGCGCAAAAGCTGAAAACTATTCGCGTGAAAAGTGTTGAGGACAAACTGCATTTGGGAAAGTTTGAAATTGAATTTTTCGAAGTGGAGCACTCCATCATGGACGCGGTGGGTGTGATTCTCAAAACTCCCGATGGAACAGTCATTCATCCCGGCGACTGGACGATGGAGAAAACCCCGGATGGTAAAAGACTCATGAATTACAGCCATTTGGCCAAGCTGCCTAGTCCGCGGATCCTTATGCTCGAAAGTCTTGGCGCAATTGTGACCAACCCGACTCGCACAACAGAAGAAGAAATGTATCACAATTTAGAAAAGCTAATGAGTGAAGCGACAGGCAAAATTATCATCGGTACTTTTTCTTCGCAAATCAGGAGAGTTGGTCATATTTTGGAATATGCCGAAAAGATTGGCAAAAAGGTGGCCCTGGACGGCTATAGTATGAAAATGAACATTGATATAGCGAAAGAACTGGGCTACATTAAGATGCATAAGGAAACTTTTATTACCGTCAATGAGCTGCATAAATATCCGGAGAACAAGGTGGTGATCGTTTGCACCGGCGCGCAAGGTGAGGGCAACGCCGTACTTTCCCGCATTATCACTGACAATCACCGATTCATTAAAGTCAAGAAAAATGATACAATCGTTTTTTCTTCCTCGGTTATTCCCGGTAATGAAAGAACGATTCAACGCCTGAAAGATAATCTCTATCGCAAATGTGATAATGTAATTCACTCTGATGTGATGGATGTGCACACCAGCGGGCACTGCAGCGCGCAGGACATTCAAGAGATGCTCCGTCAAGTGCGGCCGGACTTTTTCCTGCCTGTTTATGCTAATCACTATATGCTCAAAGAAGCCGAGAAACTGGCGGTGAAAATTGGTTTTCGCAAGGAAAATATATACGTTCTGGACAATGGGCATGTGCTGGAAGTGCAAAGGGGCGCAGCTAAAATTCTTGCAAAAAAAGTGGATACTAGCTATGTTATGGTTGACGGATTGGGCGTGGGTGATGTGGGACAAGTGGTCATCCGTGATCGCCAAGTACTCAGTGCCGATGGGATGTTTGTTATTACAGTCATTTTGGACAGTAAAAAGAAAGAAGTGGTGGGCAATATCCAAATCACGTCTCGTGGTTTTATCTATGTCAAAGACAACTTTGATCTGATTAATGAAACCAAAAGGCGAGTGCAAAAAGCGATCAAAGATACAACGTCCAAAAAAACATCGCCGGAAAAGAAATTTATCGAAGACAATATCCGCGAAGTTGTCGGACTCTATCTCTTCCAACAAACACAAAGACGTCCAATGATTTTGCCGGTGATTGTGGAAGTCTAGCCTCATGCCACATGCTTCATGTAGCATGAAACATATAACATTTGATTTTGTAGAGACGCCCCGCCGGGGCGTCTTCGCGTATCGGTTTAATAATTGCTCGAAATAATAAAATGGGCTAAAATGGGGGTGAAGATTTGAGGAGGGTCTAAATAGGTTTAATGTCCAAAATTATGGAAACATATGAAAGCGGTCCTCAAGGAGCAATACCTGCAACAAAAAAAGATATAGAGGAATTATTACAAGATGGCATCAAGGCAACGAAGGGAGATAAGTGTGGTCTGGAAAGGCTATTGGAAAGTAGCGCTGCTTTTCCGGAATCAATGGAGCTGATGCAAATTATCAAGAGTAACCCGGCCATTCCTGAAATTTTGCGAAAAGCAGAAAAAATTAATCAGCATATTGACTTGGTGCATCCAGTGGAAGTGGCGCAAGGAGCAGTTTTTGTTGCTCGAAAAATGGAACTTTCCTTGGAGGATAAAAAGCTCTTCGTGACAGCAGCCTTGTTGCATGATATTGGGAAAATTTTTATTCCAGAAAGCATTCTCAAGAAGCAGGAAAAGCTGACCGAAGAAGAGCGTGAGGTTGTAAAAGAGCACTCTCAAACCGGCTTTGAATTTGTTGGAAGCTGGGAAGAGATGGACGAAGTGGCGCAAATTCTAAGGATGCATCATGAATTTAAACTGGGCGGATATCCCAGGGATCGATTTGGCGGGAATGAAAACCGCAGGATGGTTTTGTTAAGCAAAATTTCCCCTGAAGGGGATAGAAGAAAAAAAGACAGAAGAACAGAAGGATCGAAAAAAATTGGAGAAAGTGAGAGAAGAGAAAGAAATGAGAAATTTGCGAGATGGCTATTTATTGCAGATGTTATGCATGCTACGAGCGATACCAGTCGGTCATATAACAGCACGGGAGAGGCAGTGCTTTTTCGTCAGAAAGAGTTAGCATTTTTTAAGCACTCTTCTGAAGGGCAAAAGATAATTGCGCTTTTAGAAGAGTGGGAATATGACAAAAGAAAAAGGGAGCAAGGCGGCGCAATTCCCGACATTGGCAAAAAGGAAAAAAGCCAACCTCCAATGCAAGACGCAATTTTTGATAAAAACAGAACAGGAAAAGACGCCAATTTTTCGGTGGCGGTTCCTTCAAATTAAGATTGCTGATATAATAATAGTATAATTTTTTCAAGAGGATAGTATTATGAAAAAACGTATTTTTTCCGGAGTTGCTCCGTCAGGCAATTTGCATATCGGTAACTATTTAGGCGCGATTCAAAATTGGGTCAAACTCCAAGAGGAATATGACTCGATTTTTTGCGTGGTTGATATGCATGCAATTACGATGCCGCGCGATCCGGACGAGTTAAGAAAGAAAACCGTGGAAGTTGCCAAGATATATTTAGCTTCGGGGATTAACCCGGACATATCGACAGTGTTTGTCCAGTCGCATGTTCCAGAGCATGCGGAACTGATGTGGATCTTAAATACGATTACTAAGACCGGTGAACTTTCCCGAATGACTCAGTTTAAAGATAAGGCCGAATTGAGCACGGGGGATAGTAAAGCTTTTGAAAGCGTGCCGTTGGGGATATTCAATTACCCGGTGCTTATGGCAGCTGATATTTTGCTCTATGACACGCAAGTAGTTCCAGTCGGAGAAGATCAGCTGCAGCATATTGAGTTGGCGAGAGATTTGGCGAAAAGGTTTAACAGTAAATTTGGCAAGACATTTGTTGTTCCAGAGCATTTTATTACCAAAGAAAGTATGCGCATTATGGGTCTGGACGATCCGACCAAAAAAATGTCGAAATCAGCCAAGTCGGAATATAATTTCATCGCGCTGACCGATGATGCGGATACGGTGCGAAAAAAAATCAAAAAAGCGGTGACGGACAGTGGCAGTGAAATTGTCTATTCCGATTCCAAGCCGGCTTTGAAAAATCTGATCAATATCTTTTCTCTTTTGGACGGGAAGTCACCAAAAGAAGTAGAAAAATTTTTTGTCGGCAAGGGTTATGCTGATTTCAAAGCGGAGTTGGCGGAAGTGATTGTGCGTTTCCTTGAGCCATTCCAAAAAAGAATGGCGGAGCTTTCCGATGAAAAAGTCTTGGAAATTCTCAGAGCCGGCGCCGAAAAAGTTCGTCCGCTAGCCAAAAAGAAATTGGATGAAGTGAAGAAAAAAGTGGGGTTTATAGTTTAAATTATTCTAATTTCTAATCATTGGCTACATTTTACATAGTGCAAATATTCAACAGTTTTTGATGCTTTGAAATCTCTGCTCTCAGTTTTGTCAGCCTTAAAACGATTATAAGCTTTTGTGAAATTTCCATATTTACCGCGCAAGCTCATAACTTCTTTAATATCATCTAATGACATTAATCCTTCGTTGTTATAACTCAAAAAGATATATTTCGCATTGGCCTTTAAAATCAAATCTTCAAACGCTTTTTTAACTTGCGATCTTGAGCAGTATTGTGATTTTTGACCTTGATATTCACGCAAACCGGTTTTCCCGTGGATTTTTGGATTATCATATTTGGCAATAGTTTCAAGTATGTGGTAATTTGTTGCATACTGGCGGTGGTTATATGGCGGATCTAAATACAAAATATCACCGCTAACTTTTCCCAAGACATTGTTAATATCTTCATTGAAAACCTCATGATCTTGATCGTTTATTATCAATTGAGCAGGTTTTAAAATTAAGCTATTTTGAGCGGTTTTTTTTAATTTTTTAAGGAAAGCACCATAAACAGAAGCAGTGTTTGCGTATTTATCAATTGATTCAAGTAAACTTGTGATTAAAAAATAATACTCATTATCAGAAATTAAACCTTCTGCTTTCCAGTGTTCAATTTTTTGACGGATTGCATCACATCTCATACCATTTTCGTCTGAAAAATATTGTCTTTTCTCATCTTTGTTTTTCGTTCCACCAACACAGTAATTGTTGTAAATAAATCCTTTTGCTCCTTTTATGTTAGACAAATACTCGCAAACAAAATCCTTTTTGTTTGACAATTTTATATTTTTCAATTCAGGAAGTTCTTTTGTTAAATCGGAAAATTTCAACTCTTTATGGTTTCCAATATAATGCCTATTTAAAACATAGCTATAATATTGGATATCGTTTGCGACAATTTTGTAACCTTTCTTTTTGAAATATCTCCCAACAATTCCAGTGCCAGCAAATAAATCACAAAAAGTGTCGCAGTCTTTATCGACCACTTTATTTATTGATTCTTCCAGAAATTCTAGTAATGATAATTTGCTTCCAATATAATTCATACTATTTATAATTCGTCTGGATATAATTTCTTAAAAACACTATCCACGGCTTCTTTTGCTGAAAGTTTACTAATATTTCTTACAATAACTTTTCTATACTCAACAGGGTCATATTGATAACATCCTTTGCATCCCAATTCTTCAGAATAGTTTTCATCCCCTATATAAAAATCATATGGATTGCCTTTTATATTTTTTGCGCTCCAGCGCCTATTAGTTTCCCTACATTTTTTGCAAATTTGTCTTTTTACATCATTGGCGCACTTAGAAAGAGGCTGAAAGTCTGACAGTACTTGATTTTGAAGATTTGAAATTCTGTGGTCATTTTTTCTCCCGTCTTTGTGATCAATTTCAATTTTTGTATTTTCAGAATTACCATTAATACCCAACATTACACAATTTTGTGTTTTGTAAAAATCTTTAATATCTTTTCTGATGTTTTGGTTGAAGTGTTTTTTGGTATTTAACCCTACTAATCGAATTTTATCTATAGAATTTCCTGTTGTTATATTTTTATCAAACTCAATTTGATATTCTTTTGCCAAGCTGGAATTAGCCCTACACCAACTTCCGCCATTTCCAAGTTGAAGCTTTTTGTATTTACCAACAAATTCTAGCACCGAAACCCAGCAACTTACTCCTTTTTTGTCAGGTTTTGCAAGCTCTAAAAATAATTCTTTCTTTGTCATATGAAAAAGTAATTAATAAAAAATGGCTTTTCTATAATTAAAAAGAACAAATTCTTCTCCGGTTGCGTCAGGATCATAGTATCTTATGCCATCATAGCCCATAGATAAAACTTTTTCTTCTAAATTATGCTTATTTTGTTGTAAAAAGCTTCGATCATCAAGTAAATCAAGAAAATTAAAATTGCCTTCTATTTTTAGAGTAAAATCTTGCGGATTATATAAGTTTGTAGAATAAAAATTTACCAATGATTTCCTATCTCTCCCCAAATATAAACCCACGCTAACACCGCGATTTGATTTTTGAACCCTATTCTTATCGAATCCATTGTTGATAATTTTATCTTTGTCTTCTTGAGAGTTGGCTTGATGGTAATAAATTCCATCCACAAAATTATCTGGGTCGCTTAAATTATCAGCATAATCTCTGTCCCCATATTCTGCCATTAAGTACACTTCATATTTTTTATGAAGTTTTTTTATTTCTGCTTTTTGCTCTTTAAGATTTTTCATTTTTTAAAAACTAAAATGTATTCGTGTTTAAAAATATAATAATCACTTGATAACGCCCTATAACGCCAAATACCCTCTTTGTTTTGCTTAGCTCGATTGCCCTCCATATTCTTAATTACGATACTTTTCAAGGTAAGTCCTAATTTTTGCGCTTCATTCATACAATAGAATCCTAGCGGAATCCATTGTCCAGCAGTATATTTATCACCAATAACAATGGCTAAATATCTTCCATTTTCTAAAATTGAAATCGTATTTTTTAAAACTAATGCAAAACCATTTAAAAATTCTTTCAAGGATTTTGCGTTTGATAAATCATCTTTTAGATTGCTGAACTTTACAATATCTGCGTATGGGGGGTGTAAAATTGCCAAGCTAATTTTTTCCTTTTTTTGTTTTTTTAAAATATCGTTTATTTCATCAAAGGTGGAGCTTTTTGTGCTATCTCCAAAAATTATCTCAGAAAAGTACTCCTCATTGTCAACCTTTGATTTTAACTGCTCGACAAGATCTTTTTGTATATCAACTCCAATAAAATGTCTGCCTAAAGTTTCAGCTTCGTAGGCAGTTGTTCCACTTCCGACGAATGGATCAAAAATAACTTCGTTTTTTTTGGTATATCTCGAAATTAGTTGGCGTGGTATTTGCGGAACAAAATTGCCATGATAAAAGTTATTATGCTTTCCTGTTTTATCGCGTTCGTTGATAATCCAAAGGCTATCAGTCCAAATTTCTGATTCTTTCCAATTATCCAGGTTTAAATCATTAAAATTCGGCATAAATATATTTTAGCATAAAATCGCATAAATAAAAAATCGTATTTTTTGCGATTCCAGGAGCAAAAAAGACACCTTATTCCCCTCTAAAATAAATAAAAAACTTAATTAAATTAGGATAATTTAAAAAACTATCCTCTAATAATTTCCAGTACCTCATCCCGCTTTTCTTCCATCAACTCTTTGGTTTTTGCCTCAAGATTAAGGCGTAGTTTTGGTTCGGTGTTGGACGCTCTGACGTTGAACCACCAGTCGGGAAAATCGATGCGAATCCCGTCTAGTTCGTCGAGTTTTCCGTCTTTGTAAGTTTCTTTCAATTTTTCCATAACTAAATTTTTATCCAAGACGTCAGAATTGATTTCGCCGCTATGGAAATATCTCTTGAGGTCAGCGACTAATTCCGACATTTTTTTTCCGGTTTCATTGAGGAGATTAAGCAGCGTGATGACGGCAAATGTTGTCATCTCGGCTTTGGAATTTTCTTGGAAAAAATAGTGTCCGGAAAGCTCGCCGGCAAAGATGGCGCCTTGTTCGCGCATTTGTTTTTTAATAAGAGAATGTCCCACGCGGCAGCGGTTAACTTTTCCTCCTGCTTCTTCAATCACTTCTTTCACGGCATTGGAACTGCGCAAGTCCATAAGAATCAGTCCGCCCGGGTTTTTCTTGAGCACTTCTTTGGCCAAAAGAGCGATGAGGTAGTCCATAGAAACAATCTCGCCTTCTTCTGTGACAAAACCGACGCGATCGGCGTCGCCGTCATAGGCGATGCCGAGATCGGCTTTTTCGGCAATCACTTTTTTTTGGAGCGTAGCGAGCGTTTCGGTTTTCAAGGGATTAGCTTCGTGATTGGGGAAATTGCCGTCTAGCGTGTCATAGAGATAGGTTGCTTCAATTTCGGCGGGGAATTTTTCAAAAAAATCCTTGTCCAAGATTCCCATCCCATTGGCAAAATCAATCACTAATTTTTTCTTAGCACTTCCGGTTTTAAAAAATGTTGCCATATAGTCCAGGTATTTTTGACGGAAATTGGCTTCTTCGTTCACTTGGCCCAATGTTGGCGCAGCTTGAAATTCACCGGCGATAGCTAGTGCTTTGATTTCTTCCATTCCGCTACCCTCACCAATCGGCACGGCGTTTTTTAGACAAAATTTCATCCCGTTATATTGGGCCGGATTATGCGAAGCGGTGATCATCACAGCCGCGTCAGCTTCAATCTGCCAAGAGGCGAAATAGAGCATTGGGGTTGTTGCAAGTCCGATCTTCACCACATCTGCGCCTTGGTCGACAAGACCGGAAATTAGTCCCTCTTCCATTTCATTTGAAGATTCTCGCATATCAAATCCCACAATCACCTTTTTTGCGTTAGTATGTGCAACCAATGCTCGGCCAATGGCGTAGGCAGCATCGCGGTCAATCTCCGCAGGGAAAAGCCCGCGAATGTCATAGGCTTTGAAAATTTTTGGATCCATAGTTTTTTGTCCTAGCTTAAATGATTAAAATGTTTCTGAGGCTATAATAGCATAAAATCGGTTGATTTTGAAATTGGAAAAAACAAAAAACCGCACCAGTATGAAGTGTACCCTTTAAAGTAGACACAAATAGAAAACTTAAACGCGAGTTAAAAGATGATTTCTGTATCCGACAGGAGTCATCTTTTTTAAATTCCATT
>JAYSLY010000050.1:0-15627 GCA_043725085.1 bacterium | reverse complement strand
GCTAGTACCACCATTCGAGCCAATACAATTCCAAGAAACTGACGAAAGAGACGTTGCACTAGTGCCTAATGTTGGATTAGAATCGACTGTTCCTGCAGAGCACAAAGACCCCCCTCCTCTCGGGAAGGTTTCTGCTGCAGAATAACTTCCAATGACTATCGGAGAGCAAGCACCATTTGCAGCCGCCACACAAGTTGGACTCGTCAGATTGGCTGGATTGCGACACAGGCCAGTATCCCATGCTTGAACCAATGCTAGATAGCAAGTAAGTCCTGAGGCACAAATATAATCACCATATCCAGTACATATTCCGTTGCATGATGAAACAAAAGGACCGACAGGAGGACAACAGACATTCGCTCCGCAACTGTCGATGCAACTAAAGGATCCGCAAGCACATGAACCGTTGCAGTTTTTTGTGCCATTGCAAACAGTTCCGCAACCAGGCTCTGTCCCGCAAGCATCGGTAGTACAGGTATCGGCGCAACTAGCTGGACAAGTGGCAACAGTACAACCGCAAAGCGCTGTTTGTGTCTCTTGCGTGCAATCAAATTTAGTGCGAGTGCGTGTTTTATTTCCAGAAAAGCATGGATCAGGATCCCAAGCACTCCATAATGTCGGCACACAACAAGTTTTCGTGCCAGTGCAAGTTTGTCCTGCACAATTGCTAGGATACTCAATAGGAGCACAAACACTACCAGCACCGGAACAATCCTTAACACAAGACGGCACACAAGTACCACCACTACAAGTTTCCGAAGGTAAACAGACGCCACAAAGAATCGACGTGCCACAACCATTATCATACGACCCGCAAGTGATATTATATGCCGCACAACTCGCTTGAGTATAGCACGCAGTACAGCAATTTTGAGTTTCCGTTCTTGTGCTGCAATCAGAATTAGTGCAAGTGCGCGATTGTGTTCCTGATCCACAAGGAGATGCTAAGCAAGCACCCCAAGCGCCACAACTTTCGGTGCAAGTAGGAGCTGGCTTCGGAGTACAAGTATAATTGATACAATCATATCCGCTTTGACAACCACCACAATCCACAAAGCTACCACAACTATTATACGCGTTGCCACAAACCCCGGCTGTACAAATGGCTTGAGTGAAATTAGGGGCTCTTGTGCCCGTTACTGACCAAGCGCCAGTCGCACAATCATACCCTGTCACTGTTGATCCACAAAAAGTGGAAGGATCTGGAGGGGAATCATTGCACGCAGAAAGTGCCACACCCTCACTCAAGTCCAAACTACCGGAATAGGCATAAAATTGAGCTTTTTGTGTTTGCGAAACATTCAACTTGTCCGTTTTTCCAAAAAACATCTTTCCCGCAATCAAAACTCCTCCTAAAATAGCAACAGCTAAAAATGACCGCAAAATAATCCTTCTATCTTTTCTCAATCTTATCTTGCCTGGCTTATTGTGTTCCATTTTTATTGCTTAAAAAATTATAATTGTTTTTTGCTTTGAGATAATTCTCCACCTCTCCTAGTTTCATGTAATCCAACATCAGGTTGTAACTGATAATTGCCCGAATATCATCTACACCCTTTTCCGCGCCCGCCGGATTATTCCCCGGATAGGCTTTTTTCCAATCATTCGGCGTGAGTTTTTCAGCCAAACCCTTTGCTTTTTCCAAATCCTCCTTGGCTTTTTCATACTCCCCCAAACGATAATGCGCCAAGCCTTGATTGGAGAAAAGCCAAAGATTTTCCGGGTATACTTTCAGTCCTTCATTAGTAGTCTCAATCGCATCTTCATAGACCTCCTTTTTGATCTGCGCCCAGGAAAGATCTGCATAAGCCGCCCAACCATTTTGTTTTGAGGCAATAAACTCCTTGAAATCTGCAATTGCTTCATCGTTTCGATTAGCATATGAATCCAGTAGCCCTTTCACGTAATAGGCACGCTTGTTCTCAGGATGATTTTGAATTTCAGTATTGATTTCTGCCAGTCCTTTGTCAAACTCACTTGTCACCAGATATGTCCTAGCAAATTGATGATGCAATAGCGCAAGCTTAGCATCAAAAACATTTGCAAGACGATACCACTTTTGCGCCCGAGGAATATCAAACGCCCCTCCATTATAGTAATATTCTCCTTTTTGAAAAAACTTTTGGGCAATAATGCGATTGAAATAAAAATCATTCTTGCGACCAACCAAAAACACTACCGCCAACAGAAAAATTATTGCAACTCCAAATATCTTCCAAAAATTTTTCTTTATCATTTCGATTTCAACAGCGCCAACTCGACCATTCGAAGACTGTCTTTCAATCCTAATTGCTTAGGTTCAAGCTGCAGCGCCTTTTCATAGGCCTCCTTAGCCTTGGGATAATTTTTTGTCGCTAACGAAACATCGCCTAATACTGCCCAAGGGTAGCTCAATTCACCAGAAACATTCATAGTAAGATCGTCTTCGAAGCCTGGCCAGTCATTAGACGGTTTATTCAGATCATGATCGATATCCACCGCTTTTTGCGCATACACAGATGCCAAATCAAGATCATTTATGGCCAAACTAGATTTCGCCAAATGATAATAAGTCATAACCTTAAAATAAGGCGGGAGGTAGGTATTAAAATTAGGATCCTCTTCCACCTTCAGGAAATAATCTTTGGCCTGCAAGTTTAAATTAGACATCTCCTCTCCGACTCCCAAAGTATAGTTTTTCAACATCTCAGCGGACTTCTCCATCGTGACTGTTCGCCTGGAATAATCTTCAATTTTTCTAGTTTTTAATTCAGCTAATTTTTCACTCAGATTTTGCGGCTGAATAATGATATATTTTTTTTGTTCGTCTTTTCGCATTTGCCCCCAACGCTGGTCCAACTCGGCAAATGAAATTTCATAATTGTTTCCCAACCAATAATCATGCATAACCACCTTTTCTTCTGATTCCTTCACGCCGATAATTACTTCTGCTGGATGATAGGCGTCATTTTTTGGCTGGCTTCCATCTACTGACAAAAAAGCGAATAAAGGAGTTTTTGAATCACTATTAATATATTGCTTAAGCTCGTTGTTTTCCAAGTGGACTTCCTTAGCAACATAGCCAGCTTGAGTAAAAAAATTTCGAACCGACTCTCCAGTAATAAACTTTTGCCCGGCACTCATCGAACGATTCGTTTCAACGAAATTATTCTGACCTGGATTCCAATACTCCAAAATAGAGATAGCGGCCGAAACAGTATCCCCGGAAATGACCTTATTTTGACCGGTATGATTAAGTCTCCCAAAATACGGGACACCGGCAATTTCATAATCCACCTTAGCAGTTGCCGCTTTTCTACTTTTATATAAACCAAATAATGCCACCCCCACCAAAACAGCCAGCACAATTGCAATGGCCATCATTATTTTTGTTTTTTTGTGCTCATCCATATCATTATTTTTTTATTTTGTTTGTATTACTAACACACCTAAAAACCACCACTATCGCCAGCGCCACTGCCACCGCAACCATCATCACTGCAACCATTATCACCACTGCCACTAGGACAATCCGCCGCATCAGCATAGGCCGTGGAAACCACACTGTCTTTTAATGTATTTTTAGCACTAGTTTCCAGCTTTCCCAAATGCATACTTGCACCGCCCAAGAGCAGTCGTGTCAATAAAGCAAGCGCCACTCCCAAAAAAGATAGAACAGAAAACCAAGTTTTTCTTGAAATCTTTTTTATAATAATTGCCATAAATTTGATTTGATTTTATTATTTCCTTCACCATACCACCACTATACCACAATTTTGTTTTTGTGCCAATCCTCTTGTCAACCTCCCTGTGGATAATTCCCCTTTCTACATAACCACCCTCCATTTTATTCCCGGATTAGCGCTCGCTTTTTGAGAAATATATTGCCGAGCTGAGGAGATATATTTTGCATCTATTCCTCTGGCCTTAACCGCACTTGGCACAAAAAAATCATGCTCCTCTTTTTCAATCTCAATTTCATATTCGATTTTTTTTGAGAAAAATAATGTGCCTGGACTGATAAATAGGTGATTAACTTGCGCAGCAGCTGGCTCCAACTCAACTGCAAAATCAATTGTTTTTTTGAAATACTTAATCGAATCGCCCGGCAAGCCGGCAATGATATCCAGATAGCACCTGATTTTGAATTGTTTTAACCAACCCGAAACTGCTCGAAATTTTTCCATCTCAACCTTCCTGTTCATGTAGTGCTGCAAGGTGGGGTTGATCGTCTGCAATCCAATTTGAACCCAAGTGACATTTAACTTAGCCAGCAAAGAAATATTTTCATAATCCAGCATTTCTATCCGACACATCGCCTGCAATTCAATTTCCTTCAATTCAGGCTTGAGTTTTTTTATTTTTTCGAACTCAAAAAGAAAGTTCTTTAATCGTGCCTTGGAATAGGGAAACGCGTCATCGATGATAAAAAATGAACGGATATTGAATTTTTCAAATAGATACGCTATTTCAGCATATACTCTTTCAGCTGAAAAAAATTGAACGTTGCGCTCTGATTTGACACTGCGCCAGCAATAATAGCAACCAAACACGCACCCGCGAGAAGCATAGATAAAAGCTGAAAATTTTCCTGCTCTTGCTTTTTGTTTTTTCTTCAAAAATTCATCCAGCACACCCGTAAGATAGGGTGACGGCAATTTATCCAAATTCGCTTTAGCAGAATTAGCTTTTTGCTCAATCTGCTTGATTTTACTAACCTCTTTTTTAAACAAATCGATGTTGTGAGCATAAAACACTCCGTCGACTTCCTCTTTGACCAAAATATTATCCAACTTAGGCAGAACTTCTTCCGGATTAGCTTTTATCACAAAATCGACCAGACCTGTCGACAAAACCGATGCTAACTGGGAAAAATCAGCCTTGTAGCTCTGAATTCCGATTACAAGATCAGGCTTTATCTTTCTCAACTCTAGCGCGAACTTTCTCACTCGCTTCCAGGCAAAAACACTACTCCATAAGATATTTTCCGCAAAGAAAATGATGACTTTTGGTTGCTGCGCAAGCAGCATTCGCACTTCGCTATCCAGCGGATCCTCAGCATATTTTGAATAACCCAAAACCAAAGGAGTTGTCTTCATTTTTTCCCCCAAACAAACATTCGCCTGATTTGTTCGAGCCAGCGCATAGCCAATATCCAATGGGGTATAATCCCGATCATTAGACGGAAAATAACAAAGCAATATTCTATTCATAAAATAATTCCAAAAAAATAAATTTTCCTTCTCGCATATCTTGGCAAATCAGAATCAACTATTTTTACACCGATGACTTTTCTAGGCAATATACTTCATTGGCCCCAGTTGAAACAAAAAATCTTTTTGTCTTTTCGTTATAGACGACTTTATTAACAATCCTTTCCGTGGCTTGAAAAAACGACTCGGCTTTTCCTGTTTTAGAATCAATTTCATACATCCGCCCATCATTTGAACAGATAAAAATTTTGCCATCAATGACTTCCGGGGAAGAAAAAATTCTTCCATTGGTGGGAAATTTCCAATTCAGCTTTCCACTTTCCAGATTCACGCTGTAGAGATTTTTGTCTAGCGAGGAAAAATAAACATTTCCATCAAAAACTTTTGGCGTAGAATGTAGCACTTCTCGCGTTTCAAATTTACCTTTGACTCCTCCACTATCCAAATCAAGTGCATAGAGGTGTTTGTCAAAAGAACCAAAAAGCAATAAATTTCTTTTCAGATCAAATGTCAGGGAGGCCTTGATCGGACCGCCGGTTTCATATTTCCATCTCAGTTTTCCACTTTTTGCCTCAAACAGATAGACGCAAGAATCGTTTCCACCAATTGCCAACAGTTTTTTCTCGGGAGAATAGGCCGGACTGCAATGCACATATTCGCGCATTCCATATTCCCAAATCTTTTTTCCGGTTTTTAGATCAAGTGCCACCACTCCGCCTTGCTTTCCAGCAAGGGCAAACTCCAACCCGACAAACACCATCCCCAATTCCGGAGCAACCACTGGAGAAGAGCCGATAAAATCGGCGTCCATATATTTCCACTTGAAGCGACCGGTTTCCTTATTGAGCGCATACATATTGCCATCATAAGCGCCAAAATAGACCAAGCCGTCATAGACAGCCGGTGATGAAAAAATACCTTTTCGCAAGACATGATAGCCTGTCTCAAATTTCCAAGCCACCGAACCATCTGTTTGATTGAGCGCCCAAAAAATTCCACTGTCACTGCCAAAATATATTTTTTTTTCATCCAGGCACGGCACTGACTTTGGTACGGAATAGAAATGCGTCGGATTAGGCGATTGAAAACGCCAGATAGTTTTATAATAATCTTTCGCGGCAATTTTTTCCTCCGACTCACTAATAGCGAGACCAAGGTCACTAAGATCAAAAAGAGAAATCAATTTAATATTTTTTTTCTGTAAGAATTCTTCATTCTTTTTTTTCCTAAAATCGACCAGCGCAAAAAACATTTCCGGCTGTCGGCCAATTTCTTCCAGCACTTTGATTTGGCGCAACGCAGTCGTCCCGCTATTAATCAAATCATCTACCAAGATTATTTTTTCCGCGCTCACCTCTCCTTCGATAATTCTTTGCAAGCCATATTTTTTCCGCGATTTTCGCATAATAAAACCATTGACCGGTTTTCCCAAAAGTTGACTTTTGAGCACGATTGCCGCCACCAATGGAATCGCGGCAACTTCCTGACCGCCAACCTGAAAAGGATAATATTTTTCCAGCTCTTGCCAAAAAATATCCACAATCAAATTGAGCGCGTCGGACCGCAAGAAAACATTTCGCAAATCAACCAACCATTCTGAATAATCGCCGGTAACAGAAATGATATCCTGCTTATCTTTTGTTGCGACACCCTTTTCTCGCAAAATTGCCAAGAGTTTGCGCATTTTTTCCTGATCTTTTGTTAAAAGCATATTTTATTTCCCCAAAAGCGCCAGATAGAGCGAGTCTTCGTCTTCATTTTCAATATCCAACACTTGGTTAATTCTCTCATTATGAAACCCGACCGAATTGCAACAACCAATCCCCAAAGCTGCAGCAGTCAGCGCCAAATTCTGCCCTAGGTGTCCCGCCTCCATCAGCGCAATTCGGTATCCCCTATCCTTATATTTTATAAAATTTCGTTCCCAAACAGCCGTCACAAAAAATGCGACTGCCGCGTCCCTCGACCAGGGGTAAAGCAGACCTTCTTTCAATTTTTCTATTTCCGATTTATCCGCTGTTAGAAGTTCCAATTGATGCTCTTTGACGTTGTAGTGATAAATTCCTACTTCCACATCTTCCACTCTTTGGATGAGCAAGTATACTTCCAGCGGATAGCGCGCGCCTCCGGAAGGATAAAAACGCCTTATCTTTGTCGTGCCGCTTTGAATTTCCGGTTTTATGCCAGCCGAATAATATAGCAACGTCGACAATTCTTGAAGAGAAATTTTTACACCAAGGTTATACTCACGCTTCGAATATCTGGCAAAAAAAATATCCTTCAGGTTGTATAATACTGAAAAATTACGTGGCAAATCAATCTTGGAAAAACGCGGATATTCTTTATGCAAAATCTCCGTCCATTCCTTGGGCCAATATTGAGGATCACTAGGCGGCGTACCAATCTTAAAGCTAAAATCAGTTTGCCTATGTACTTTTTTGGAAAATTCTCCGGACATATTTATATTATCTTTAAGGAAAAGGATGCGGGTCTTGATTTAGTTTTTCTGCTGCAAAATAGCCAAGTTTTTTAGGAACTTCGGTTAATCGCTTTCCGCTCCGATAAGGAATTTCTTCATCTAGGTGCAATGGCTGCAAATCTGGAGCGACAGCGGAAACAACGTGGAAACCATTTTTTTCAACTTCCGGCGAAGTAATTTCCGCCCAAAGTAATTCATATTTATTTTTGACAAATTCTTTTCTCAAAATTTCCAATTTTTTTCGGGTATCTGTTTTTGTTTTTTTCGCCTGCGCCAAAGCAAAAAAATTACGGTGCTCGTTCCAATTAACTTCTTCTTTTTTCCCTTTGAGTAAAAAATCTAACTTTGACAAATTTTCTGCTTTTGCCCAATAAATCAGTCGCCCTTCGCGATTAATTCGTCCCACTTCCTTATCCGACTCATTCCTCAGTGAAATGCTGACAGACAAACATTCGGAAAGTGCATCCAAAATACTATCCCTGAGATTAAAATCAGCACTTGCACCGACTGCTACGGCCGGACCAACCCCACTCGGATCCATAATCAAGGCCAGTGTGATAAAAACCGGGAAATCACTGGGCAGATGAAAAAGATGCACCCCCAACCCATATCTCTTGAATTTAGCCAAAATTTCCCCGACTTCCTCATCCTCAGAAAGACTCTCCTGGTCATACTGCGGCGGAGCAATTCGATTGAGATAGGTAATCATAAACGCATCACGTTCAATGATTTCCAAGATCGCACTAAGTAGCGCACTCTCAACGCTTTGACCGGCCGCTACCCCGGTTGTAATGCACCAGCGCAGCATTGGCTCTTTTCGTTCAGAATGTCGAGGCGTTTTGGCATACTTTTTAGCATACATTGCGCTAAGCAGTTGCACTGGACAAAACACTTGCTTGGCGCCAACAAGTGAATTAGCTGGAATCCAGCCAAATTTGGTTTTTTCATCAAACTGCAATATTTTCCAATTTTTTTTCTGCTCAGCCGAAAAACCCGCCAAAGAAAAAATATCCAAGGCGTTTTCTTTTATTTTCGCATACGCGGTTTTTCTTATTTTTCCCAAGAAAAAATAATCCGAACCCCTCCAGGTGTAACGCTCGACTGCTTCGCCCAATGTTTTTTGGAGTGCTTTTTTTTCACTGCAAAAATCCGCTCCGGCACTAATTGCCACGCCTTCCAAAAATGCAACGTAGCGAAAAACAAATGGTTCATCAGGAAGCTTTGCGATCTTTCTCACTCGTTCCACCACGCCCGCCAATTTCAATTGCTCAATCAAATCGAGCATCGGAAAAATTTCCGGATTAATATCTTGCAATCCAGCTGGAACATCGAGCAAAATTTCAGAACCAAAATATTTTTGCAGATAAAAAACCATTTTTTGAATGATTTTTTTGACCGGACGAGTCGAGTCGCTCATTTCCAGCATTTCTTGAGTTGACAGAGTAGTTTTCAATTCCATAAAAAAAGTCTAGCACAAACCATAAAAAAAACAACTTCTTCCCCTAGAAAGCTAGGTTATTAAGCTGTTATAAAACAAAAAACCCGATTCTATTGATGATGGTTAGCGCATATTTGAGCTTATATGCGCTAACCATACTTCCAATAAAACCGGGTGCTCAACGCGCCACCTTCCACTTCGACCGCGGTAAAACCTTATAGGGTTTACCGCCATCGTCAGAAATATGGGATTCTTCTTTTTCCGCCAATTCTCGAAGTTCGGCAATGGAGGGTAATGGGTTCATACAGTATTCCTCCAACTCACCCTTCGAATTAAAGGTAACGGTCATTTTTCCATCCTTACCCCAGGGACCGAAAAACCAAATCCTAACCTCTGACTGAGAAAGAGTTGGACACACCATAACCCTTTCTACTCCGGGCCAAAACTGTGTCCCGGCCCCTGGACTGGCGTTGTTATACGTCCTGCACGGCAGGACGTACTGGGCACCTTCCATAAAAACAGGGATGGGTTTTGCCCATAGCACGGTAGCCGGCGTGGCCGAACCCTTACTGCTCTTTTCCCATTCGGTTTTTAAGGGATCGGCAGTAGCGTTGAATTTATTGTTGGGGGTGGTGGCGCAACCCGTGAAGGTCAGCGCTATAACCATTGCCAAAAAAAATCTTACGTTCTTCATGGTAAGCCTCCTCATTTAAAAAAGCAATGATTTTTTTGGCCTTCGGGAAAATATTCACCCTCGGCCGATTGATAAAATAAAATGTACTCTTTAGAGTAAAAATACCACTCCTCATAAAAAATATAAACTAGCGTTACTTATATATTCTAAAGAAATGTCATTTCTTACTCAACGGTCGAGTATACACCCATTTCCCTTTTTTGTCAAGGTCGACCTCGAAAAATGCCTAATTTTGGCCAAAATTACAAAAAACGCCTACACGGCGCTTGAGAAACAGCTTAATTTTGAACCAAAAACTTCCATACTCCCTGTCTGAAAGCAACTCATCTGATCCGTTAAATTGTCTGTGAGAAATTGCAACATACAATTATCAATCATTCCTCTATTTGCCAATATTCTAGCACAGTCGAAAAAACAATGCAATAGAAAAAACACGACTGGTGCGCTCCTATAGTACTGCTTTGCGCTTATTCGCCAGATGCTCCTCATAGGTTTTGGCGTAATAGGTTTTTTTATCCGTGCCTGCGCCGGCGGTTAGAAAATAGGCGTAATCTGTTTTTTGCGGATTCACTACTGCCAAGATTGCCTGCATCCCAGGACTCGCAATCGGCCCCGGCGGCAAACCTTTATTCGCGTATGTGTTATACGGTGAAACTATTTTCGTCTGATCAACCGTGTGACTGTCAATCGTATCATCCAAGACATAGGACAATGTTGCGTCGCTTTGCAACGGCATTCCTACTTCCAGCCTGTTTTCAAAAATGCCCGCCACAATTTTCATATCGACCGTGGTCTGCACTTCTTTTTCCACAACACTGGAGAGAATTATCACGTCACTCAGTTTTTTGTTTTGATTTTTTATCTCACTAAGCAGCGCGTCATCGATTCTGTTTTCAAAATTATCCAACATTTTTTTGGCAATTTGCTCCGCCGTCAGATCTTTTTTGAAAAAATAGGTATCGGGGAAAAGATAGCCTTCGAGGCTAGCAACTTTCTTGTCGGCAAGAAACGCATAACGCGTGCGCAAACTGTCCGAAATATTGTTTGCAAGAGCCAAAAATTCGCCGCCGTCAAAACCGTTTTTCGCGAGGAGTTCCGCCATATCTTTGGCGGCCAATCCTTCGGGAAAAGTAATTTTCACCGCTTGCGCTTCCGGATTCGTGATCGCGTGCGTTATCTCAGGAATATTCAAACTGCCGCTTAGCATATAGACGCCCGGCATGATTTTGTTCAAAAGATGATTAGCATAGATGTAATAATAGAAATAGAGCTTATTGGAAATTATTTTTTTGCCTTCCAAGTTCGCCGCGATCACCGCATTCCCCTCGCCTTTTTTGATTTCAAAAACAACCACGGCTTTTTCCTCTCCATGGGAAAAATATACCTGGTTACGAAAATAAAAAAAGCCTCCTGCGAGGAGCAAAGCCGCAACCACTGGAAAAATTAATTTTTTATTCATTTGTTTGACTTGTGATTAGAGGCACAAAAGAAAAACCGGGATATTCTTCTTTAAGAAATTCATCCTTGCTCTTTCTTTCGAGATATACCAGATTATTTCCCACCGGAATCACCATTCTTCCGCCAATTTTCAGTTGCTTTTTTAGCTCTTCCGGAATCATTTCCGCTGTGGCGGAAACCAAAATTCTGTCATATGGCGCTTCGGCTGAAAATCCCTTGCTTCCATCTCCCAAAATAATTTTGGCTCTGCCCTCTTTAATATACCTGAATTTATCCACATTGTATTCGCCCATTTTTCTCAGTGCTTCTTTTCTTTCGATTCCAATCACCCTCCCTGTTTCTCCGACAATATAGGCAAAAAGTGCCGTCGACCAGCCCGAACCGGCGCCGACATCCAAAATTTTATTTCCCTCACTGGGATCAAGTAGTTCAAACATTAAAGCAACAGTGGAGGGCTGAGAGATTGTTTGCCAGTAGCCAATTGGCAGAGCGACATCCGCATCGGCCTGCAAGGAGAACTCCTCCGGAACAAATTCAATCCGACTTATTTCCGAGAAAGCATCAACAGTCCGGCTTGTTCGCAGCGTTCCTTTTCGAACCAAATCATTTACTAGCTTACTCATAGGCCTATAAGTTAGTTACCTCTCTTTCGCCTTCTCTAAAGTCCCATCACTTGAACAATAATTTCCCGCGTCCTCGCTCCATCCATTTCCGCCATAAATATATTTTGCTTGGATGTGATTAGCATGTGTCCTTTTTCAATCGGCAAAGTTTCACTGATACCCAAAACCATCACCTTGCAATGCGAGTGGCCGTTACTGCGTCCATCAGATTTATTTTTCTTCGCCAACTCAAAAAGATCATGCGAATAGCGATCCTCGATTGGCACAATGCGGTAGAGCACGCGCATAAAATCTTGCAAAAGCATCGGTTCATTGTGATTAACAAAAATACCGGCCGAAGTGTGGGGAGAATAGACCAAGACTGTGCCTTCCCGCACACCGGAGTTCGCCACAATTTCTTCCACTTTTTTTGTAATATCAATCAACTCAACACTTGCCGTGCTTTTTATTTCTATTTTTTTGCGAATTATTTTCATGTTTGTTTTTTGAAAATTTTAGCGACCGCTTTCGCCACTTTTGGATCAAGCGCTCTTGGGATTATTTTATCACGAGTTGGTTTTTTTACCAAACTGGCAATCGCGTAGGCGACTTTAATTTTATGTTCTTCGGTAATTTTTTTCACGTGATTATCCAAAACACCGCGAAAAATTCCCGGGAAAGCCAAAACATTATTGATTTGATTGGCAAAATCTGAACGTCCCGTTGCCACAATCCGCGCGCCACCGGCTTTGGCGCGATCCGGCATAATTTCGGGAATTGGATTGGCCATGGCAAAGACAATACTATTTTTCGTCATATGCGCGATATCCTCTTCCGTGAGAATATTCGGTGCTGACACGCCAATAAACACATCCGCACCGGAGAGGGCGTCACGCACATTCCCTCGGACATTTCCCGGATTTGTTATTTTGGCAATTTCCAGCTTCGAATCATTTAATCCGCCGTCTCTTTCTTTGTAAATTATCCCCATCCGATCAAGCATGATAATATTTTTTGCTCCGGCCCTCAAGAGCAGTTTTGCAATCGCAACACCGGCCGCGCCGGTACCGGAAATGACAACCTTGATTTTAGCTAAATCTTTTTTGACAACTTTGAGCGCATTGATGAGGCCGGCAAGAACCACAATCGCCGTCCCGTGCTGGTCATCATGAAAAACCGGAATGTCTAATTCTTTTTTTAGCCTTTCTTCGATCTCAAAACAGCGCGGAGCGCAAATATCCTCAAGATTTATTCCGCCAAAAGTCGGTGCCAAGGCCTTGACTATTTTTATTATCTCTTCGGTATCTTGCGTGGAAAGAACAATCGGAATCGCGTCCACGCCTCCCAGTTCTTTGAAAAGCAGCGCTTTTCCCTCCATCACAGGAAGTGCCGCCTCGGGGCCAATATTGCCAAGTCCCAAAACCGCCGACCCGTCAGAAATCACAGCCACCGTGTTTTTGCGGATAGTATAGCTAAAAGATAGATTTTTATCTTTGGCAATTGCCCGTGACACTTCTGCTACACCGGGGGTATATAGAACCGCCAGATTTTTTTCGGTCAGTTTTTGTTTGCTCCTGATTTCGATTTTTCCGCCGATTTTTTGGGAAAGCTTAATCGATGGATGTTCTTGATTTTTCATGTAGATTATTGTTAGCGTTAGCGACCTGTCCGCTTCCGGCGGACAGTCCGCTAGCTTAGCCCATGTGCTTCTATTTTAGCATAAATCAGCCGGAAAATCAATGTCCAAACCATGATTTACTACCCTGATTTACCTGATTAAAGGCTTACTTGATTTTTATTATCATGCACTCGTTTAAATTCTATAGCTTGAATTTGACATGAAATTGGTCCTACGCTAGAATTATAGCATGCTTGGGAAAAATAAAGCTAAAACTGAATATATCACTCATAGCGATCTCGCGAAACAAACTAAGATTATTCTTGGCGCTATTGATTCGCGATTTAACGGGGTGGACAAACATTTGGATGGAGTGGATAAACGCTTGGATGGGATTGACAAACGCTTAGATGATACAAGAAAAGAATTATACATTATCAGAAACGAATTAAAAGCGGATATCAAAAACACCGAAAATAGTTTAAGAGAAGAAATATATATCGTTAGAGATGAACTGAAAACGGATATACATAATACTCAGGCATTAATTGACGGAGGCGTTAAATCGCAGGAAGATTCCAAACAAGAATTCGTCATCGTAAAAGCAGAAGTGAAACAAATGAAGCAGGTTTTCAAGCAAAAACTGGGAGTGGAAATTCGCGCTGTTTAGTTTTCTACAAATTTTATTCTTCCAGGAGAAACGTCCGACGGACGTTTTTTATATTCGCGAACGGTCCGCTTCCGGCGGACAGTCCGCGAAATCAAATTATTTTACGATCAACCAGTTGAACTCCACGTCTTTGTCCAAGGCCGGCGCGTCGATTTTCACCTTAAAGCCAACACCGGGATCGATGTCGGTTTCGTCATAGTAGAGGGTTTTGCTTTGGGTTGAGCCTTTGGGAGTGATGTAGAGTTTGATGCCTATGACGGCCTCTGTGGTGAGAATCTTCTCTGATTCCAATTCTCCGGCTTTGATTTTGCTCGTGCCTGCTGTTTGCGTGCCTAGCTTCAATTTTTGACCTTCAAGACTGTTTGTCGCCTCAATGTTGGTGGCTTTCATCACTCCCAAGGCTTCAATATCTTGCGCGCTGATTTTTCCGGTAAACGCATTGAGCGGGTCGCTCAATTTGGCAAAGTTGTCAATATTTTTGACATCAAAGGCTAAAAGGAAATCATTAAAGGCTTTGTTTTGCAATTGGACGTCGGCCATTTGTTTTTGGAGTGCGACAATATCGCTTGATTGGACGTCAATTTGCGCTTTGAGGGTTTTGATTTGCTTGGTTGTCAGTTCGTCCAAACTCGCTCCAATCAGTTGCAATTTATTGTCAACGGAGAGATTTTGATCGGCGAGTTGTCCGGTCAGTTGGTTGACGATTTGGTTTTGATTGTTGGTGAGGTTGGAAATTTGATCGGAAGACTTTGTGATAAAATTATTGGTTTTAGTATTCAGTTCCTGCACGCCTTTCAGAGCCACGCCGGCGACATCCAGGGATTGGATGGTGTGGTCGGATCCGCCGAGATTGAATTGGGCATAGAAATCGTCGGCAAAGGGGGATAAATGGCGATAAGGGTCGCTGGCAAGATGCTCCGGTCTGTATTGCCATTCTTGGATGTTGAGCCGGGAAATCTTATCCAGGACGGCAACGGTTTGAAAGTTTTCTTTGTAGCCGGAGTATGAATCATTATTCCAAGCACCAACTCCGCCGGCATCGCCATTGACAAACAATTTTCGGGAGGTGGTTGTCGTCCCGATGCCGACGTTGCCGGTTGACGTTAGGCGCATAACCTCACCGCCAGTGCCGGCATTTTTTGTTTGAAACGCAAGATCGGCCGAAACCGCTCCTGCTGTGTGGCTGGTGAAAATTGCCGTCATAGTGGCGGCATTGGCCAATGTGCCGCCTGCATCGCTGGTGAGAAAAATCAGTCTGGCGGAATTGTTATTTGTCGCGTCCGTATTGCCAAGCGTCGCCATCGTTCCGGTGCTAAAAACATTCGTCGCATAGGCATTGCTTATAATGGCATTTATATGCAACAAACTATTCGGCGCTGTCGTCCCGATGCCGACGTTGCCGGCATTTGCTTCTGTGACTAAAGCGTATTTGTTTGTAATCGTTCCGGTTCCTGTTGGAGTCGCGATGTAATGACC
>JAYSLY010000049.1:0-10145 GCA_043725085.1 bacterium | reverse complement strand
CTAGAAGAAAATCAAAACGCCTTTGATTTATTTTGCACTAATGACGCAAGAACAAAGGATGATTATCTCATTCTGTTGCTCGTAAAGTTTAAAGAGGATAATTTTAATTCAATAGGTTAATATGCGAAAAAGAAAACTATTGCTTGATGTCGGTTGTGGTGATGCGAAAAGCTGCATCAAATTTTCCAAAGAAGATTATGCTGTCATCGGCATAGAAAAAGATTTGGCCGTTTTTGAAAAAGCCAAAGATAATGTCAATGCTTCGACGGAAAAGAAGTTTATAAAATTACATAATAAAGATATCCGAGATTTTAAACTCAACAAAAAATTTGATGGAATTTTGTGCAATTTTGTTTTGATGTTTATGCCCAAAAAAGATTGCTTGGATCTGCTTGAAAAATTTTATACTAGATTAAATGCCAAAGGCGAGTTGCTTGTCAGGATGTTGATGTCAGATGATCCGATAGCAATCAATTCTCAGCAAAAAGAAGATGTATTTTTTCCCAGCTATGCGGAAATGAGAAAAATTAAAAAACAATACAATGGCAATCTAGTCTTTAAGCTATTAAGGGACAAAGCGCATACTAGTCTTGATTTTCCGCATATTCATTCGGTGGGGATATTAAAAATTACAAAATAATTTTCCCTTGCCCCCTCCCCACTTTCTTGCTATACTAAAACTATCAAATCAGAAAAGAACCATATGTCAGCTTTCAGACAAAACATAGATCAAATAGAGTTACTCTTTGAGCAGTCGCTTGAGACTGCTTGTGAGTTTTGTGTTTTAAATTGAATATTGTCCCAAACGCCCATTGTGGCGTTTTTTTGTCGGTCGGGGGTGGAATTTGCTAAAAGAAAGCATCCGAGGTGCCATGTCCTTGCCAGCTTTTGCTATCCTTGCTATAATATCTCAGTTACAGTTGTGGGGTGGTGAAAAGTGTTTGTGATTGGGCTTCGTATCTTTCTTTTTAGATAAATTGAATATTTCAAAAAGCGCCGAGAGCGTTTTTGTTGGTTTTGAGGGCTAGTCTGCCAGGCTCCCGCCTAAATATGCGGATTTTTTGATTTTCTTACTATGAAAATAAAAATAAACAAAAATAGAAAACCCTTTTTCTTCTACCTGGTTCTTTTGGATTTTGTGATTGCCATCCAAATTGCCGCGGTTTCTATTTTTTCTTCAAATACTACTAACTTTGGGGGAAATTGGATGAGCGAAAGTTTTACGCTTTCTTTTTCTAGTGCTCTTTTTGTGTTTCTCATTTTTTCCGGAATGTTCAAAAATAGCAAGAGAATAAAAAGTGTGATTCGTCCCGGGTTAGTTTTTATGATAGTGGGCAGTCTGGCAAGTTTTTGCCTGAACACTCCAAGTCTTTTCACTTTTGGCAGAACGATTTGTGGAATGGGCGCGGGAATGCTCGTGGCGGGGCAGCTTGGGATTATCTGGCACGAGGATTTCAAGAAAAGTAAAATATTTTTCCTCGGCAGTTCTTGGCGCATTTGCACTCGGACTGGCTTTTGGTCCGGCGTTTGTCATTGCCCTGGCCGGCCCGGCGTTTTCGGCGCTCAAAGTTGTTTTTCTTTTGGGAATAATATTTCCAGTTCTCGTGGTGATGGAAATCATAACAGAAAAGTTTGTCGCAACCTGCAACGTTACCCTTGATGCAACCGGAGCTTTTTTTGATATCGATAGTAGCGATGATATGGATTTGCGTACAAAGAAAATAGCCAAAACAACGATTGGCAGGGTTGTCTATAATTTTTTAGACTATGGAATGGCAGTCATTTGCGCTGGTCTCGTTGGGGCTTTAAATTATTACAGTTTGGAGTTTTGGAAAATTGCTCTTACCATTTGGATTTTTGATTTTATATCCGCGATTATTTTTCTAAGCATCAGTGAAAAGAGTGGACATGATATTACGCTGGGCGAATCATTTCGGCGGGCAATTGATACGGTAAGGATTAACTCTCAAATAGGGGGAGCTTTACTCGGGTTATTGTTAGGCATTCAGGCATTGATTTGGGAGGGTACTGTCCGGTTAGTAGTTTTTTTCAAAAAAGAAATTAGCACGATAAAGAGGATGGTTATGGCTCTTTTTGTTCTAACTTTTTTCCAAGGATTCTTTTGGGCCTGGATCTATAGCCTTGGCTATGAAAGTGTGGGAGCGCTTATAAAGAATTTTTTGTAGCAAGTTTGGCGGGTGTTGCAATTATTTCTTGAACTCAGTAGATAAGCGGTTGCAATTTTTGACAAAAAAGCGCAAGATAGAATAACATATTGAGTCGGTGAAATTATTTTGCAATCTATGAAAACAGGTAAAACCAAATAATTTTGTAAGATGTGAAACTACTCAAAATCGAACCATTTCAAGAAACCTTTAATTCTGACATGTGAGGGCCGGCTTCTCTTAAAATCGCCTTAGATTATTATGGTATAGTATATTTTCTATGAATGAATCAATCGTATTTTCTAAAAAAAGTTTAGATAGGAATAATTTAGACAAGAACAGTAATAATTCTATTGAGGTCCTAATCGCTAACCAGAGAGACGCTCATCTTAATTTCGAAGAAGGAACCGAAGATGCGAAAAGGTTGCAATCTATTTTGTTGCAACATTCAAATGAGAGGGTCTTAGTTTTGGGTGCTCCATGCGTTGGAAAAAGTACACTTCTGCAGCATATCAAAGAAGGGGTTGATATGGATATTGTTTTTGATAAAATGCCTAAAAAATTCAAAAGGTATGTTTTACATCAAGAAAATCCATTTATGTATATTGATGGTGATAAAAAAACTGTAAAATTTACACAGAAAGAATTTTTAAAAGATAGCATTGAGAACATAGGCTACTTACAAAAAACAACGGATTATCTTACTCGCTTTGTTAATCTGCATGCCAAAATAGTTCCAGGAAAACCTGCTTTTGGGACATGCATAATAGAAACAGATGTGGTAGTTTATCTCAATATTTCAGATGATACACTTGAACAGCGCATTGATTCCAGGTGCAGCAAAACTCATCGCCCCTTGCAAAGAGATCGGGTTTTCGCTGTTAAATCTATAATCGAGAAGAGTATTGATGAAGCCAAGAATAACGGCATCTTAGTAATTAATTTTAATCTGGTATAGTTTTATGAGTAAAAGAATAATTTTTTTTGATGGAGACGGTACATTGTGGTATCCGAAATTAACTAAAAGAACGCAAAAACCCCATTGGATTTATCACGATGCCACTACTAAGGATAATTTCTTGGAACATCTAGAGCTTACTCCAAAAACAAAAGAAACTCTTCAATTTTTTTCAGAACAAGGAGTTTCTTTGATTTTAATTTCAGCAAATCCTGAATCAGAAGAAGTCGCGCTAAGGGAGATGCAAGAAAAAATAAAATATTTTGGCATAGAAAAGCTATTCTATTCATGTAGAGTTTCAGCAGGAGATGACCCCGAAAATAAGGCAAGCATCATTCTTGAAACATTGAAAGAGCTTGGGCTCAAAAAAGAGGACGCTGTAATGGTCGGAGACAGTTTCTATTACGACTATCTTGCTGCAAAAAACATTGGCGTAGACGCATTATTTATTGAAAATAGCGTTTCTAAGATGCCTGCAAAAATCCCGAAAGATTTACAGACCATTCGAGAAATTAGTGATTTACGCTGGGTCTTTCCCGCCAATGTTGAGCTTTTGATTAATCCAATTTTTTCTTTAATAAGAGAGTTTAATTTGACTGGCAATCAAGATTGCTTGGTTTCTATGTTATCTTTTAACGACGCGATTTCACAGGATTTTCTTGATTATTTAAATTTTAAAATCAGTCAGGCAAAGTTAAAAAACTTTGCTCTTTTGCCACTTAAAATGGGTGAGGATTATTTTGTGTATATTTCGAATGATGGCAATATTGTGAAATCAGAAATTAACTTGGAGAATATTAACGCTGTCCTTAGTGAATACAGAAATGTTGATTCTCTATATAAAAATGATCTACTTGCCCTACTGCTTATTATTGGTAGGGGAAAAATAAGAACACAACACGTATTTTCAATAAGCGATATTTCTCTGCGCTCAAAAGAAGATATCCGGGAAATGATGAAATCTTCTGATTTTTGGTCCGAAGAAAGACTTGAATACCATTCTCACTTACTAAGTGTTGTTATGGGAGAGGTGAGGCGGTTCTCTTGCTTGATAAAAAATAATGTCTCAAACGATTTTGGGATATGTATTGTGAGAGGGGCAATCGCTTCTGGCAAGACAACCTTTTCCAGAAGTTTTTTTGCTGATAAATTCGGAGCTAACAATGAATTAAATGGATTTATTAGCACTGACTATATTAAGAAAATTTTAGCTAAAGATTTTAAAAATATTTTTGGCTGCAATGTTCCAACATATTTGTTTCATGATGAGGCATCAATGTTGTGTGATATGGTTTTGAGTCGTGCGATTAGTGAGTCGTTGTTTTACTGCGTTGATAAGAGATTTAAGCATCATGACGATCTCGATCTTATTATTGAAGATTCTCGAAATAGAGGGATCCCGATTTCTGTTTTTGAAATCAATTCTGACTTTATAACTTCATCAATGAGAGTGCTAAAAAGATCGGGTGTTTATCCTGGCGATCCGGCCCCAGATTATAATAATATTATTAAGAATTTTCAGGATGCAGAAAAGGGAAATACAGAATTGGTGCCATTTTTTCTTAAAAGTAATTTAATAAAAAATTATTTTCGTGTTTCATACACAAGAAACAATAAAGTTCTAATTAACGCTGTGAAGCAAAATTTTGAAATTCAGGAACAAATACCATTGATAAATGGCGTGAAACGTGGTTTTGATGCGGAGAAATATGCTGGCATATTATTATCTTCCGGCCTTTCATTAAAAGAAGCTCTTGACCAACATGCTAAGGAAATTTATCTCGGAAAATATACTAAGCTCGAGTATTATGCTATGTTTATTCATAACATAAGGAACACCAGCAGGACTTACAACGGAGAATTTGATACCAGTGCTTCATCTGACAAAAAAGCAAAGTTTAAGAGTAATTTGTCACCAGAAGAAGTATCCGTACTTACGGGTCGCAATCTTGCATCGGCTTTTAATTTTATTTACAGCAATAGATATGTTCCCTTGGCTCAGGCAACTTCATTAAAGCATTTTATTAATTCAGTCGCGACTATTGTTAATCAGGGCATAATACTTGATAGCGCGCATTTATTCAGAACTGGTGTCAATTCAAGGAAATATAACTATATTCCAACGGAGAATGTGAATAATTTTTATAATGCATTTGCGGAACAGCTATATAAAAAAATTTCTAGCAAGGATTTTGACCCGATAGAGGTCGCTGCTTGGATAGAATGGAATGTTGATTTTAGTGGACATCTATTTTCTGACGGCTGTAGCCGTATCGCTAAATTGACTAGTAGTTGGTTTCTGATGCGTAGTAACTTTCAATTTCCTAACTATACTCTTGCTCAAGATGACTTTCCAACCGTTCGTGAGTCCTATAAAAAAAGATTCTCCCTGAAAAGAAAGCTGGGTCTTCAGGAGCCAGCCAATGATAAGGATTATGAAAGATTTTTTAGGTACTATAGACGACTTTTTCGGTCTGATTTCATTAATGAGAAGATTTTAGCTTCAGGAGGTCTCACATATAATGCGGATGGAAAATTTTTAATTTTACAAACTACTAATGGAAAAGATTGTGGAAAATGGGTTTTGCCAGGTGGAAAAACGGAAACAGGAGAATCATCATTGGAAACCTTTAAAAGAGAAATATTTGAAGAAACTGGAATAGAAGTTAATAATATTAATCTGTTGGGATTTCGTGATTATACAGCAGTAAGCGGTAATCATTATGGTTTTTTCGACTATGCCGCACACGTCAAGAAAGATACGGATGTGTGTATTAATACAGAATCAACATCTTATGCCTGGATTTTTCCATCAGAAATTGATAAATATATTTTCACTGATTCGATAAAAAATTTTTTCGGGAAGTATTTTTTGAATAATTCGTTAAGTTATTATTCAAAAAAGGAATTAATCAATCCTAGCTCTTTAGATACGCCACATTTTTCAGAGCATACCATGTCTATTGGTTTGGAAAAATATATTTACAAGAAAATTCCAGTGCATGATCTTTTGATGTACGCTCCGTTATTAAGTGGGATTGAAGTTCATGGCGTATATCCAGACCTCAAGTTGTTTGAGGAATTATTGAAAAAGGTTAAGATATTGAAAATTATTTCTAAAAGTGGTCCGAAACCAGGGAATAGCAATAGTTTGAGGCCGCTCTTTTTACTGGTGGAAGATGATAAAAAAAGAAATCTTTTGATATGCTGCGTGACTCCGGGACGTGACCTTTTGTTGCATTATGCTTCTATGATTACCTATGTTTTAAAAAAGTACTCCAATCTCAAGGTGCTAACTTATGCCTATCCCATTGCCGAATCTAAGATAGATAAATGGACTAATTTGGATGAAAATTTTATTTTTCCTGGAGATATAGTAATAATGGGGTACGCAACATTTTTTAAAAGTAAACTTTTCCAGGACACCAATTTTTCTTTGATTACTACTAATGAAAATCAATTTTACACTACCACGAGATTTCTTTGTGATAATGGATCTGTCGTGAATTGTCTTGAAGCAAATTACGGTCACTGGGGGAATATTAGTGATCGCTTAGCAAAAAAAATATGCCAACTTGAAGCCTATGAAATCATTCATATAGGAAAAGTTGGAACACTTGTTTCTTTGAAAGAAGTTTACCAAAGAGTGTATATTCCATCCCGCTTCTTAGTAGGCAGGAGATCGGAGATTTTGTGTAGTGATGTGAATATAAAAAATTCCTTGAGCTACATAAATGAGCATGCATCTCAGGTGCATGTTTCTGTATCAACTACCATGGAGGAAACTTTTAAGCAGCGTAATGACCTAAAATGTCTAAATGTTGAAACTATAGACATAGAATCTTCTAAGATTGCACAAGCCGTAGCTAGTTTTAATGGCAATAGCGCACTTAAAGTAAGATTTGGTGCCATTCATTTTTCATCGGATTATTTAAAGAGTGAAAATGAGATTGACTTGAGTCCAAAATACGACTTATCGACAGAAAGAATGCCTCAAGCTGATCATAAAAAAAAGCTTATTTTAAATAAAATATATGAGCTGGTAAGGCAGCATATTGTGGGTATTCATTAGTTAATCAAGGATAATATTTATCATTTAGATAATACAATAGTAAAAGATGACTATCCTGTTCCATCGCTCATAAAATTTAAGAAGGATGATTTTAATTCAGTTGCATTGGTTGGTATGAAAGAATGTGAAGAAAATAAGCAGAAAGCTTATACTGTGAATGTTGAGGGAGCTCTTAATTTAGCAATGGCCTGTTTGAAATACGAAAAAAAACTTATTTTTATATCAACAAATACGCTTTTCGATGGAAAGAAGGGGCTATACAATGAAGACGATATCCCAAATCCCCAATCCTATTATGCCGTTACAAAATTAGTTGCCGAACAGGCTGTTCGGATGTTGCAGGATTTTATTATAGTAAGAACTGATTTTTTTCCACCAGACGGCCTAAAATATTATACAGTTTTCTCGGATCATTATACTTGTAAATTAGCAGTTGATGAGTTGGCAAAAGACATACTTTATTTAGTGGATAAAAAATTTAATGGAATTATAAACATAGGCGGGAAACGCAAAGATTTATACTCCATCTTAAAGCCCCACTATCCAGAGATAACTCCTATAAGAATCAGGGATTCAGCTTTGCCCGATTTTCCCAGGGATCTCTCTCTAGATATTAGCAGATGGGAGAATTTCAAATCAATTAGTGGGTAGAAAATGTGGCTAATGAGTAGTGTGTGGAAAAAAGAAAATTATCGCTTGGCCCGTCCACTTTGTTGGGCTTTTGAGAATTGCATAGTCAATGAGCGCTTGCCCCTTCCTCTCTTTCCTGCTACAATTGCCTTATCAAATCAGAAAAGAAACCTATGCCAGCTTTCAGACAAAACACAGGTCAAATAGAGTTACTCTTTGAGCAGTCGCTTGAGACTGCTTGTGAGTTTTGTGTTTTAAATTGAATATTGTCCCAAACGCCAGTTGTGGCGTTTTTTTGTCGGCTCATGACCTATTTTAGCCCAAAAAGGTTAGTTGGTGGATATATTTTTGTCAAAAATGCCTTATCTAAGCCAATGAAATTTAAATCACTGGACAAAATGTTTTTTTTGATGTATAATGGCGGGTTATGGTTTGGGAAATTGTTCCTAGGCTGAATAACAAATTTGTTATTTAAAATCTAAAAAAGAGAGGTGTTACGATGAACGGTATTCTGAAAAGAATGGCCACGTTCTTCGTGGCACTGTTTAGTCTTTTTCTCCTCGGGGATGTTTTATTCTTTCTCCAAAGAGAAATTATTTCGGTTGGTGTGGTTGCTATTATAGTTGCCACGACAATCGGACTGAATTTTTCAACTATTTTAACTTGCAACTTTTTCAGGTTGTTTATTGAAATTGTTGCAATGCAAGCAAGAAACGCCACGGCGTTTCTTGTCGCGTACAAAGAAAAAATCCTGGCCATGGGGGTTTACCAGGTTTGGAATTGGATTTTAGACAATCCAATCTGGCAAGCCTGTCAACTTGCGTTCCAGCTTCACGGAGTCGTTATTGTGGCGGTCTGGTGCTTCATCCAGAATGCCCTAGTTCTGTATTACCACAGAAATAGGGAGACGAAGTGGACGGGGCTGGATGATTTTGCGGGGTTTCTGCAATCGAAGGAAGAGGAGCTAACAGAAATGTTTTTTCTTTTAACTTCCCGCAGATCACTGTTAGTTTTTTATCTAACAGCGGTACTATCCCCAGAGCCAATAAAAAATCTCCAGGCTGTTTTTGCCGGATTGATTTGTCTGGAGATCGCGATCCTGGTTGCGAGAAAGCGTGGTGACGTTGTGGTGTTTTTTCTCCTGTCGTTTTGGCAGGATGCGTTTATTGCAACCGCATATTTTCGTCGCAGTAAGAACGGACTAAGGTCAAGGGATTACCAAATTTTTCTCCTCAGTTCGTTTGTAAGCATCGCCTATTGGATAGTCCGCAATGGTCTTATTGCGGAGTTTATCCTCCGGCCGATGCTGAAAATGTAAGAGGCAGGATTGGATTTTCAATCTTGCCTCTTTTTACGTTCTTCTGAATCTTATGGAGATTAGACTTGACAAAAGAGAGCTGGGGGGGGTATGCTTATGGCGAAGCTGGAGGCCAGCTTCGCGTATTGAACCTAACGTGTTAGTTATTTTAAAATCTATTAGAACATGACAGAAAAAGAGATGTTGCGAACGAAAAAAATCTCAGAATGGGTTTATTGCGACGAGTTTATGTTTGGTAAAACGCCACGAGGAGTTTTTTTGCAGGCCTATATTTTTCCGCTGAATAAACCGAAGATAATAAAAATCAATAGTAGCACCGCCATGATCTGAAAAGAAGATATTTTTTCCAGGCGCAAAGCCAGTTCAGTCCCGAATGCATTTTTCAAACCCAATTGTTTTTGTCTAATTTCCCAAACTTTTGGATCGGCAGCTACAAATCGGCCACGTTGAAAAACAAACCGTTTCCAGCTGAAAGGAGAAAACCAATGAAAACCAACCGGATGCATGCTGTCATGAATAAAATGCGCAAAAACGTTAATCAGAGAAAGGGATAGTAAATAGAATTTATCGATCTGATAAGCGTTTGCCATAAAATATGCCAAGGCGCCAGTCAAAGGAAGGATGATAGTGGAATGATGCGCGATAACCCAATGGCTTTTCCAGTTGAATTTTCTGCGAAAGAGAAAAAAAATAAACAAGTCAAAATCTGGCAAATAGGCAAATATCAGGCTTAGGCATAAAATAAAGATTGAGGGATGAGCACCAAAAGCAATTGTTAAAACAATATAGCTGGTTAGCGCCACCAGCGTGTCAACACCAAAGAATAATTGTAGAAAAGGATTTTTCATGTAGATAGCTAAACTCAGTTAAATATATACTAACAAGGGGCACTTATAATATCAAGCAGTATATTCCAATCTTAAGAAGTGACTAAACTCATAACCGGACTTTTTGGTTATTTTGTTAAATCTTTACTAATTTTTTCAAATAATTTATCTTTGG
>JAYSLY010000048.1:0-4988 GCA_043725085.1 bacterium | reverse complement strand
GGCAATTGCATAAGGACAGAACCTCATGAACCTCCCCTCATCGTGATTCTACTAGTATAATAGCTCAACTGAATATTTTTGTCAAACTAAGTTTTCTTGGCTATAAATAAGCAATTTTTAAATAAATATGGGCATCAAAGTTGAATTTAATCCGGATTTGGCATTACGCAATATTTCTGAATACAAAAATGGCAATTGGATATTATTTTATTGATTGGGCGAAAGTGCTATAATAGGGAATAAATGCCTTTTCGTGGGTCCAATCGGGATTTTAGGGCGTATTATATATTGTTATGCAAATTGGTATTGACATTCGAAATATTGGCAAAAAAAGAACCGGCGATGAAGCGGTGTTTTTTAATCTGGTAAAAAATTTAGCATTGATTGACGCGGAAAATAGCTATCAATTATTCACAGATATCTGTGATTTGAAAATTTTGGAAAAAATAAAAAGCAACTTGGGCATTAAAGATAAGCCTAATTTTGAAATCATTTCGCTTGGAAATAAAAATAAGTTTACTTGGAATTTTTGGACACTGCCAAATTATTTGCGGGCAAATCCAATCGATCTCTATCTGACGCAATATATCACGCCATTTTTTGTGTCGCGTAAAATCAAAATTTTCACCATCGTCCACGATGTTTCTTTTTGTGTTTTTCCAAGGATGATTAAGTTTAGCGATTTGTTTTTTTTGCGCGCACTCATCCCGCTCGCAATGAGACGGGCGGATAAAATTATCGCGGTATCGGAGTTTACGCAAAACGAAATTATCAAATACTATAAAATAAATCCAAAAAAAGTTACCCATATTCATAACGCCGTAGCTGATGATTTCTTGCGTCAAACTTTTTCTCAAAGTGATCTGGAGGCGATTAGGCAAAAATATGCTTTGCCTCAAAAATTTATTCTTTATCTTGGAACATTGCAGCCAAGAAAAAATCTTCCGGTGTTAATCGAGGCATATGCTAAAATCAAAAAGCAATTACCAGGCGTGAGGTTGGTTTTGGCTGGCGGTAAAAGTCATAATTATGATCCAAAGATTGACGCAGTGGTTCAGGATTGCAAATTAGACAAGGACGAAGTCATTTTTCCCGGCTTTATCGCAGAAGAAGATAAAAAAGCAGTTATGCTCTTGGCGACCATATTTTGCTTTCCTTCGCTCTATGAGGGTTTTGGCATTCCGATTTTGGAAGCTTTTTCTGCCAAACTCCCATGCGTAGTTTCTGAGATTTTGCCTCACCAAGAAGTAGCGGGAGACGCAGCGCTGTATTTTATGCCGAACAACTGCGATGAGCTGGCCCAAAAATTACTCGAAATAGTTCAAAAAGATGGTATAAAAGAAAGATTATTGTCACAAGAAGCAGAGCGTCTCAAGCTCTTTTCTTGGGCGAAAACTGCCAAAAAAGTGCTAAATATTTTTGAAAAACTGGAAAAATAGTGTAGAGAAAAATAGATTGACAAATCTGAGAAAAAACGTAAAATATAGAGGTTATGGCAATTTTTGATCAGTGCCAAGGTTTAGACATAATTCGCTTAATAAATTCCGCCATTTGTGCGAGAATAGCCAAACTAGATGTTTAATTTAAAATCACGTCAAAATGATTCGGCAACCATTTCTCGTGAAAGTCGAATTGGAAAAAAACGATTCTATGGTAAAAAAGGATTTAAGATAGCTATAGGGATTTTCTTGGTTCTTGCGGTAATCGGAGGAATTTTTGCTTGGAAAGCCAATAGTGTGCTCACGAAAATTTCCGGAGGGGGAATATTGAGCAATTTGGCTCATGTTATTCCGGGAGTGAACAATGAACTTAAGGGAGAAAAGGACGGACGGATTAATGTGGCGATTCTTGGTATGCGCGGAGCGGACTTGCCTGGCGGAGGAAATCTGGCGGACTCGATTATTGTAATAAGTATCCTGCCGAAAGAGAATAAAGTTTCGATGATTTCTGTTCCTCGCGATCTCTATGTGACAGTGCCTGGAACTCAGGATAAGCAAAAAATCAATGCTGTGAATGCTTATGGAGAGCAAAATGGAAAAGGCAAAGGCCTGGAGAATATGAAAATTGCACTCGGGGACGTCTTGGGTATTCCAATTCACTATGCCGCCAGTATTAATTTTGCCGGTTTCACACAACTAGTTGATGCAATTGGTGGAGTCGACATTACCTTGGATAAACCTTTCGACGAATCAATGCAGTTCAATGAGGAGCATGTCTGTGATTCCTTTTTTACTATTAAAACCGGAAAATGGGAGAATAAAATTGAAAAACATATCAAACACAATGCTGCAGGCGTAGCCTATGTGGTCAAAACCAAAGTGCCCAAATATCCTCTTTGCACAGCACCGAAAGATACCTTGGAATGTGGAGGGGAGTTTAAATTGCCAGCTGGAAAGCAAACGCTCAATGGCGCTGATGCCCTTTGTTATGTTCGTTCCCGCAAAACTTCCAGTGACTTTGAAAGAGCCAAAAGACAGCAAGAAGTGATTCAACTTGTAAAAGATAAGATGCTTAGCATTGGAACACTGGCTGATTTTTCCAAAGTTAATGGAATCCTGAATAGCTTGGGTGACAATGTTAGAACTGACATGCAAGCCTGGGAGATGCAAAAGTTCCATGATCTCTATAAAACTATTCCGACCGCTCAGATTTATCAAAGAGTATTGGAAGATTCAGAAGAGGGTATGTTGTATAATCCTGGCGAAGGCGCTGCCGGCTATATTCTTCTTCCGCGCGGGGATAACTACGACAATATTCATGAGATGGTAAAAAATATTTTTACGCTTGCTCCGCAGACGGACATCAAGCCTAAATAGCTAAAGGCGAGAAATCAGCATTTAAATTGCGAGATTTCCCCAACTCTTTTAATGGAACTTTCGATTATTGTTGCCAGTTACAAAAATTCGGAGCTTTTAAAGCTTTGTCTTACTTCCATTAAAAAAAATTATACAGGGACTGATTATGAGTTGATTGTTTCTGATAGTGCGACGGAAGAAGTGACAAAAATAATGATGCGTGAGGATTTTCCGGAAATAACTTTCATTCCCTCAAAGGAAAATATCGGTTTTGGTGGGTTGGTTAGAAATGGCTACAAAAAAGCTAAGGGTAGTTATGTCCTGATTCTTAATAGCGATATTTTGATCAAGAAAAATTCAATTGAAATTCTCTTGGATTACATCAAAAATAATCCGAAGGTGGGAATTGTCGGGCCGCAATTATTAGGTTTTGATGAGAAATTTCAGCCGTCAAGTTTTCGTTTCTATACGCCACTCACAATCATCTATCGACGAACATTTTTGGGAAAATTTGGTTTTGCCAAAAAGCATTTGGCGGGATTTTTAATGCAAGATTTCGATCATGAGAGTGTCGGGAATGTTGATTGGCTGATGGGATCAGCGCTTATGACCAAAAGAGAGGCGGTGGAAAAAGTGGGTCTCATGGACCCGCGGTTCAAAATGTATTTCGAAGACACGGATTGGTGTCGTCGTTTTTGGGAAAATAATTATCGTGTTATATATAATCCCAATGCCAAAATCTATCATTATCACGGAAAGGGTTCGGCAGGCAAAAGCATCCTGAAAACACTTGCGTCTAACCGGCTGGCTTGGATTCATATCGCCAGTGCCGTGAAATATTTTAAAAAATATGCAGGAAAACCACTGCCAAAGTATAACTAAAAAACCATGGAAGAATTTAGGGAAGAGAAGAATAGCGAAGCTGAAATTGAGAAGACGTCCGATTCCATCTATACATATCCGGATAAGGAACTGAAGTATAATCGCAAAGTGTTCAAAAAAAGCCTCACCATTTTTTTTGTTATTGCGCTTGTCTTTGCTAGCTATGCGATTGGATTTAGCCGGGGAAAGGGCAATAGCGCGGAGTTTATTAAAAATGTTCCCTTGGAGCAAGCAATTATTGAAAATAAAAATTCTACAAACGGGGTTGATTTTTCGTTATTTTGGAAAGTTTGGGATATTGTCAAAGAAAAGCATGTTAATCGCAACGATTTGGACGCGCAAAAAATGGTCTATGGCGCAATCTCCGGCATGCTCAAAGCGACTGGCGATCCATACACCTCTTTTTTTAATCCCGAAGCGAACAAGGCCTTTTCTCAAGATTTGGGTGGTAGCTTTGAGGGAATTGGAGCAGAATTAGGTGTTAAGGATAATCTGCTCACAGTCATCGCTCCGCTTGATGGTTCGCCTGCTCAAAAAGCGGGATTGCGGGCCGGAGATAAGATTTTGAAAATCGGAGATAAAGTGATTGCTGATATGACTATTGATGAATCAGTTTCTCTCATTAGAGGCAAAAAAGGTACGGAAATAAAGTTAACTATTCTTTCTAACGGCGAAAAGGATACAAAGGAAGTTACCATTATCCGAGATACAATCGAGGTAAAGAGTGTCAAGGTTGATTATATGGAAAATAATATTGCGCGGATTGAAATCACGAAATTCGGAGAAAACACCGACAAAGAATTTAATGCTGCGGTGAAGGAAGTTTTGGCGAAAAATACTAAGGGTATTATTTTGGATTTGCGCAATGATCCGGGCGGGCTTTTGGATCGGGCAATTACGATTGCCAGTAAAATGATACCGGCAGGAAAAGTTGTGGTCATGGAAGAGGATAGCACCGGAAAAAGAGAAAGTTTTTCGACTGAAGGCGGAGACTCGCTCAGCGGCATCCCGACGGTCGTGCTAATTAATGGTGGCAGCGCAAGCGCCTCAGAGATTTTGGCGGGGGCACTAAAAGATGACCAAGGCTTGACACTTGTTGGAGAAAAATCATTTGGCAAAGGCTCTGTTCAAGAACTCATTAACTTGCCGCAAGGTTCAAGTGTTAAAGTCACCGTAGCAAAATGGCTCACTCCCAATGGTGATTACATTATGGAAAAAGGCATTAGTCCTGACATTGAAGTAAAAATGACGCCAGATGACTACAAAAATGACAAAGACCCGCAACTGGACAAAGCTCTGGAGGTGATCAAG
>JAYSLY010000047.1:0-4683 GCA_043725085.1 bacterium | reverse complement strand
CAATAAGCAGATTGAACTCGTCTCGACAATAACGCACAATGTCTTCATTCATTTCATCTCCCGCGATGCGCAAGTTGCGCGAAACAACAATACCGCCTAAAGAAATAACCGCGATGTCCGTTGTTCCTCCTCCAATATCCACCACCATATTGCCAGAAGCATCCTGAACAGGCAGACGCGCTCCAATCGCCGCAGCCATCGGTTCATCAATGAGATATGCCTCACGCGCACCTGCGTTGAGTGTCGCATCAATCACAGCTCTTTTTTCCACTTCAGTCACATCCGAAGGGATGCCGACAATCACACGTGGACGAGGGAAAAGCGTGAAACTCCCTCTATGCACCTTATCGATAAAATACTTTAGCATTTGTTGAGTAATTTCAAAATCGCTGACAACCCCGTCAACCAGTGGTCGGATAGCTACAATGTGACTGGGAGTTTTTCCCACCATTTTTTTCGCTTCTTTGCCTATCGCCAAAATTTGACCTGTTTTCTTATTGATCGCTACCACAGAAGGCTCGTTGATCACAATCCCTCGCCCTTTAACATAGACCAGCGTATTAGCCGTTCCCAAGTCAATTCCAATATCCTTGGAAAAGTTTCCAAACAGGTTGCCTGACATTTTCCTCGTGAGAGTTCTGATTTTTTTCAACATAGAATTACATACAAATCCATTTGAGTTAAAATAGTTTAGCTATATCCTTATACGTCACTGCCAACATCAAAAGCATAAGCAGGGCAAAAAATATCGTATGAAATGTCTGCTCCACTTTCTGACTGACAGGATTTCCCTTGATCTTCTCAATTAACACAAAAAGAATTCTTCCGCCGTCCAGTGCCGGAATTGGCAAGATATTAATAATGCCAAGATTAACACTAAGAATCGCTGCAAATTGGATGATATAGACCAAGCCAAGATTAGCCACCTCTCGAGTAAGGATCGCAATACCTACCGGACCGGAAACATCCGCCGAGGAACCATGTCCGGCAAAGAGCATTTTGATAAGCCCGAAAAGACCGGAAAAAATCATTGCTGTCATATCCCAAACGGCCTCCAGCCCCTTCCAAATCGACGTATACCATGAATATTGAACTAGTGCAGTTTCGGCAAGCGCGATTCCTAGAGCACCCTGGCCTTGCGGCGCGTCAATTCTTGGCATGCCTTTGAGTTCCAGTTTTTCACTGCCTCGCAAAATTTCCAGCGTCATTTCTTTTCCCCTATTCGCATTGATGTACTCTTGCACCTCCTTCACGTTTTTCAGACTTATGCTTTTCCCGGACAAATCTATTTGCGTCTTGGAAATCTCATCTCCGACTTTAAGCCCCATTGTGCTCGCCGGAGCGCCGGGAATAATTTCAGAAATCTGAATTTTAGATTTAGCATTATTCGCGCTAGAATTGGAATCAATTTGCTCCGGAGCGCCAAGCATAAAAGTGATTGAAAGCAAAACCCAAGCAAAGATAAAATTCATCACAACCCCGGCTGCCAAAATTTTGATGCGTTTCCAAGCGCTCTTTCCCGCAAAACTATCCGCGTCGTTTTTGTTCCCGCCATCCTCACCTTTAATCCGCACAAATCCACCCAGCGGAAACCAATTCAAAGAATAGATTGTTCCGCCTTGCATTTTTTTCTCATGCGCCTCAGTCAAATCGATTTTTTCATTCTTGTCATCACCATCTTTTGCGCCCCAAATGATGCGCCATTTGGAAAATAGTTTTCCTTTTTTCCCGGGAAACGGCATTTCTCGCAAAAATTGAAAGCCGACAATTCTCGGCGGAAAACCGAAACCGAATTCCGAAGCCCTGACACCGTTTCGCCTTGCCACCACAAAATGGCCCAGTTCATGGACGAAAACGAGGAGTCCTAAAATTATGATGAAAATTAAAATCGCTACGAACATAGTAGGTTATTTTAGTTAATTATTTTTTTGTTTTTTATCAACTCAAACCTGCATAATCTCCGCTTCTTTTTTCTTGCGAATCTCTTCAATCGTCGCGTTATATTCTTCCACCACTTTTTGTAATTTTTCTTTGCCTTGAAATTTATCATCCTCACCGATTGTGAGCGCCTGAATTTCATCCCAGACATCTTCTCTGAGTTTTCTTACTGCCACACGCGATCCTTCCGCTTCAAGATTTAAAACTTTCACAAATTCTTTCCGCCTCTCCTCTGTCAGCGCCGGAATATTGATGCGAATTATTTGCCCGTCATTCATTGGATTGAGCCCTAAATCAGATTCTTTGATCGCTTTTTCAATGAGTAGAAGGGTGCTCTTGTCCCAAGGCGAGATCACGATCATGCGCGGCTCCGGAACAGATACGCTTGCGACTTGCTTTAGAGGTGATCTTGAGCCATAATAATCCACCATCAAATCATCCACCATTGCCGTTGAGGCTCTTCCGGTTCTAACTTTCCCCAAGTTTTCCTTGAAATGAGCTACGGTTTTTTCAAAATTAATTTTGCTTTTCTCAATCAGTTCTTGATACATAGTTTTAAAAAAAATGAAAAAAATTATTATCCTTACTTTACACTAAACCCGGCATAAACAATCTCCGGATTCAGCGGATTATATTCCAAAATACTTATGGCCTTTGGCAAATCAAATTGGGATGTTGACCAAGTTTTTCCTTCATCAATTGATTTATAGGTCGCCTGCAGCGCGCCATAGGTAATTTCGTGAGAATTCAAGGGACTTATCGCAAGAGCCCCCACTGGTGAATTTTGAGGGTTATTAAGCGTCATGAGTGATTCCCATTTTTCACCCCCATCTTTACTACGAATAATACCCATCCTTCCGGCCAGATAGACCCACTTGCCCATTGTCGGATCGGTTTTGATGACGGTGAGTCCGGATACAGATGGAACAGACGCGGAAATTTTACTAGACAAGCTTGCAAAATTTTCTCCGCCACTTGAACTCGCAAAGACTTCACCACTTTGTGTTAGCAGGTACACCAGATTACTGTCATTGGCATCAAGCGCAATTTTCACAACCGGAGACTGCACTTGAAAAAGATTGCGCCAAGAAACTCCCCCGTCAGTACTTTTTATCACCTGGTTATCACTTGTTGCCACATAGATTATCCGGGAATTTCTCCTGTCGAGTGCCATGGAAATCACAAGCGGTCCATTGGTCGCAGCCGTGTAGATTTCCGTCCAAGCATCCGCCTTTCCCGCAGAAGTGTTTTTGAAAATTTTCCCTCGACCATTAACCACTGTGCTGGCATAGATTATTTTCGAATCAACTGAATCAATCGCCAAACCATAAATTTTATCCGTTTTGAAAGCAAGAAATTCCCAACTGTCTCCGCCATTGGTAGTTTTCATAATCCCCCCGGAGCGCAATCCAACATAGGCCACATTCACATCTTTCAAATCCATTGCCAAGCTGATTGGGTTTATGTCCGCCACGGTTGGATTATTGGTTGCCACACTAGAATCTTTCCAAGTTCTTCCGCTATCCTTGGAAATCCAAATACTTTTGGAAATTGTATATTTTTGGGCTACTCCCGGAGCAGGAGCGGCAGGCGCCAAAGAACACCCGGCTAAAGCCAGAATAGAGAAAAAACAAGCCAAAATAACCACGCTCTTTTTCATTTTTCCATTATACAACACAAAACAAAAAAAATCCAATACTGGATTTTTCGCTTGCCTAATTTGCATTTCTAATTTTCTTGGTGCGCCCACCAGGATTCGAACCTGGGACCGTTTGCTTAAAAGGCAACTGCTCTACCGACTGAGCTATAGGCGCAATGACAAAATAATAAACTAAAAACAAAAAACTGTTATTTTCTTACTTTCTACCCTTAACTTTGAGCTTTTGAGGCAACTTTGCCAGTATAGCATCAAAAAACTTTCCGTCAAGGATAAAGCAAGGCCGCCCACTAAATTTCACGTGGCTTACGCGTTTGTCTCGAATAAATTCAACTTACCTGAGTATTTTCTTGTGAATCAAAAACATAAACACCAGCGGGGCCAACATCCAGAAAAAAGCGAAATTAGCGGAAACTAAATAGTCAAAAGAATTTGGAGAAATATAGCCCAAAGCCACTTTTTTCGGCACAATTGTCAAAACGACGCTAAGCAAAAGCATCACCTCAAGAAAGCTCATCGCAAACACGCGCCAAAGAAATCCCTTGCCTAAACCGGAGAGCTGGATTTCAAACATTTTCTTTCCCAAAACCGTAAGAAGCACCATTATACCTAAAAATAAATAGACGCTATAGGTATAGTCGGGAAAAAGTCCTTTTGGAAGGACACTGAGTAGCGCCACGGAAACATAGATATTAATAAGCACTGTGATCAACTTGGAACGACCAATCGACATCCCAAAAACAAAACTGACAAGCGCGATGACCAAAAAAAGCATCACGTCCTGCGCAGTCTTGGCAGAAAGTCCCATCTGGGAAAAAATCAAACTAAGATTCATAATAAATTGTTTTTTATTTTTACACTTTTATCTTACTCTTTTTTTTCATTTTTGTCACGAAACCGCAGTACATCATCCAAAATCGAATGATGGTCCTAGTCGATTTATCATTTAAAATCTAAGCTTGGGGATAACTAACAATTAAAGTTATCCCTATGAAAATGAACTTAAAATCAAGAAAAGAGCTGGTTAAAAAAGCCAAGGGACGCTATCTCAAGGCCACTAAGCCGGATAAGGTGCTCATTCTGAATGA
>JAYSLY010000046.1:0-51595 GCA_043725085.1 bacterium | reverse complement strand
AAGAGCGATTATCCTTAGTTGATAGTGCCACGTAAAATCGACTGGTGTCGATCACGTGGCTCGCTCAAAATTACTCGCAAGCTCTTAATTTTTCGCGGTTGCGGGACCAGGATTCGAACCTGGAACCTTCTGGTTATGAGCCAGACGAGCTGCCATTGCTCCATCCCGCTACGTAAAATGCTGCGCAATCACGTAGCACAGCTATCTTTCTTCAAACTATTACCCATTCTAACTCGAAAAGTCAGAAACGTCAACAAGAATACTAGTCATCAATCCAACACCATAAAAAACTTCAGAAAATCTTCGTAGTATTCAAATGTTTTTTCCGCTTCTTCTTTTGTGAGAACAAAACTCTCGTCGTGAATAATTCGGTTTCTAACTTCATGAGCGTGGCGTAAATCTTCGATATTTTCAATTTGCCCCGGAGCGATATTATCCAAACGTTCCCCCATATTTTCACCCTTATAATTCATCCGCGCGATCAAATCATCAATAATATTATCCGCTTCAATAATTGCCACCTTATAGTCTGACTCATTTTTACTTTTCAATTTTTCTCTTACTTTTGCCCATTTCACGCGCAATTTATTTTTCTTATTAGCAAGTTCCGGCGGGATATTCATTCCCACGAGCGTGTCGCGGATGTCCCCACCTAGGCCGCGTTGTTTGAGCATCAGCGCAAGATCAATCACAATCACAATCACAAATACCTCGAGAAATAATTTGATGAATGAAAAAGTGAGCGATGCGTAGAAAGCTTTCGCGAGAGCAATTATTTCTATGGAAAAATTTTGCATTAAAACATCCATTTTTTTATGCCATAAATTACTTGTTTATTTCATAAGTATGCGCAGCATTAAGCAGCCCTTCCTCATCAAACCACTTTCCCATCAACTGAAACCCGAAAGGCAACGGCTTGCCATCGACTTTCACTTCCGGACCGGGCACGGAGATTGCCGGTACACCGGCCACATTCACAATCACCGTAAAAATATCCGCCAAATACATTTCCAACGGATCATTTGTTTTTTCTCCCAACTTGAAAGCTGGTGTTGGAGCAGTCGGAGTCAGAATCATGTCTACCTCCGTAAAAACCTTTTCGAAATCTTTTTTGATGAGTGTTCTGACTTTTTGCGCACGCAAATAGTAGGCGTCATAATAGCCCGCCGAAAGCGCGTAGGTTCCTAGCATTATGCGCCTTTTCGCTTCCGCGCCAAGACCATATTGACGAGAATCCAAATAGGTTTCCAAAAGTTTTTTGGGCATACCTAGGGTTTCGGCATTGGAATTTTTTTCATCATCAACTCGCAAGCCATATCTTATGCCATCATACTTTGCCAGATTGGAACTAATCTCAGAGAAGTTGATTATATAATAGACCGGTAAAGAATATTTCGCATGAGGCAATTCCACTTCTTTTATCTGAGCGCCTAGCTCTTTATATTTCTCAATTACTTTTTCAATTGATTCTCGCACATCAGCGCGCAACCCTTCAAGATATTCCTTGACAATTCCAATCCTCAATCCTTTTATTTCCCCACTCAAAAAGTTTGTATAATCCTTAGCCGGACTATGCGCGGTTGTAGCATCCATCTTATCTTGACCGGCAACAGCACTCAAAACAATTGCGGCATCTTCGGCTGATTTAGTGATGACTCCGACTTGCTCCAGACTGGAAGCTGCCGCCATGACTCCATAGCGTGAAATTCGTCCATAAGTCGGCTTCAGGCCAACTGCTCCGCAAAAAGAGGCAGGCTGCCGAGTTGAACCGCCCGTATCCGTGCCAAGTGTCCAGGCCGCCAAATCCGCCGCAATTGCAGCAGCTGATCCACCGGAAGTGCCACCCGGCACTCTTTCTAGGTCATAGGGATTTTTTGTCGGACCATAGGCACTGTTTTCTGTCGATGATCCCATCGCGAATTCGTCGCAATTGGTTTTTCCTAGAAACACTGTTCCCACTTCCTTTAGTCGACTGATGACGGTTGCATCGTAGGGAGCGATATAGTTATCAAGAATTTTTGATCCGCCAGTTGTTCTCACCCCTTGCATACAAATGAGATCTTTGATTCCTCCCGGAATCCCTTCCAGCATTTCGATTTTTTCTCCGCGGGCAATTTTTTCATCCACTTTTTTCGCTTGCTCCAGCGCCAGTTCTTTTGTCACAGTCAGATAGGCGAAAATATCTTTGTCTTTTTCTTCAATCCGCTTCAAATATTCCCCAGTCAGCTGAGTTGAAGTGATTTCTTTGTTGATTAATTTATTGTGGAGTTCTTTAATCATAACACTGACTTCACCTTGTCATACCCATTTTTCTCTTGTGGAAAAAGTTTTATGATCGCGTCTTTTTCTTTGAAATCCAAAATCCTATCTTCACGGGAAACATTAATCGCTCCGGTCACTCGCGTTGTTGGAGAAACGTCGGTGATATCCACTTCTTCCAAGAGCTTAATCCAATCCAAAATCGACGATAAATCATGAGAAAATTTATCCATCTCTTTTTTGGTAATTCCAATTCTAGCTAGATTCGCTATGTGTTTTACTTCGTCTTTTGATATCATACAAATCTACAAATAAACTGCAAATTTACAAATATGCGAATGAGATTTGCGTATTTGTATTATAAAACTAACTTCTTAAATCCTTCCTCGTCAATAATCTTTACGCCTAATTTAACTGCTTTAGCATATTTTGACCCAGGACTAGCCCCGGCCAAAAGATAGTCTGTTTTGGCGCTCACGGCGGAATTGACTGATCCGCCTTCTCTTCTTATCATATCTTTTACGACGTCTCTTGTCCAGCTTTCCAGCTCCCCGGTCAAAACAAAAGTTTTTCCCGATAATGCTTGTAGAGACGAGGTATGCCTCGTCTCTACAGCAATATTCACGCCCGCTTCTTGCATTTTTTTCAAAAGAGCTAGGTTTTCTTCAGTCGCAAACCAACTAACCACACTTTCCGCCGATTTATCTCCGATGCCTTTGATTTTCAACCAATCCTCTTTTTCTATTTGTGGAAAAGATTTAATTATATCTGACAAATTGCTAATTTTATTCTGAATTACAAACGAGAGATTTTTCGCAATAAGCACGGCCGTTTCCTCTCCCGCATATCGTATCCCCAAGGCATAGAGAAATTTTTCGAGCGTAATTGATTTGCTTTTTTCAATCGCTAAAATTAAATTGTCAGCAGACTTTTCGGCAAATCTTTCCAGCGGTTCCAAATCACCTTTTTTGAGTTCAAAAATTTCCGCTGCGTTGGAAATCACGCCTTCACTAACCAACTGCTCCACAATCTTTTCTCCTAAGCCCTCAATATTAAAACCTTTTTTGGAAACAAAATGGATGATTTTTTCAATCTCCACGGCGAAACATTTCAGATTGGCACAATAGACCGCCGCGCTCTCGCCTTTTTTCCCTCCAATAAATTCTCTTTTGATCGGCCCGCCGCAAATCGGACAGACTTCCGGCAGCGTAAATATTTTTTCTTTGCCTGTGCGCAGTCCCACCAAAGTTTCCGTGATTTCCGGAATGACATCTCCGGCTTTTTGCACGACAACCGTGTCGCCGATGCGCACGTCCAGTCTTTTGATTTCCGACTCGTTGTGCAACGTTGCCCGACTAACAAGTGAACCAGCCACCCGGACCGGACGCAAGTGCGCCACTGGCGTGAGCGCGCCGGTGCGTCCCACTTGAAGAGTGATATCTTCCACGATCGTGGTCACTTTTTCCGCCGGAAATTTATAGGCCACACCCCAACGCGGAGCTTTTCCGGTGTAGCCCAATTTTTCTTGCAACTCAATTGAATTAATTTTGATCACCACACCATCAATCCCAAAATCTTCTTTGTCTTTTTTCTTCGTCCACTCTTGGTAATAGTTTTCAATCTCTTGGACGCTTTCACAAAGACGATAATTTTCATTAACCCGAAATCCCAGTTTTTCCAGCAATTCAAGTTCTTCTACTTGTGTTTGTGGAATTTGAATTTCTGCATTTTTACTGATTACTGTTTCTTGTTTCTTGTTTCTTGTTTCTTGTTCGTCGCTTGCTGACACCTGATCAATATCATAGACAAAACAATCTAACCGCCGTTCAGCGGCGATTTTCGGATCAAGTTGCCGAATTGACCCGGCCGCGGCATTTCTGGAATTGGCAAATAATGCTTCGCCTTTTTCTTGGCGCAAATTATTTATGCGAGCCAATTCTTTTTTTCCCATAAAACACTCCCCTACCACGATGCAATTTAGCGGTATGTTTAGTTTTAAGGGAATATTGAAAATTGTTTTCAAGTTCTCAGTCACATCCTCGCCGATTACCCCATCACCTCTTGTGGCACCTCTTACAAATTCGCCATCAACATAGGTCAAAATAACTTTGAGACCGTCAATCTTGAGTTCGCAAACATAATCTAATTGCCCCCTTTCCTTGCTAAGGAGAGGGTTAGTGTGAGGTGGATTTTTAATTTTCGCGATCATCTTTTTTATTTTTTCTTCCCATTTTTCCAAGTCCAAAAATCCAAACAAATCCGAAAACGACCACTGTCTGGTTTTGTGGATAACTTTTTGAAATTTTTCGAGCGGCTTTCCGCCAATCCGTTGGGTTGGAGAATCACCAAAAAGAAATTCCGGATATTTTTCTTCCAGCTGCAAAAGTTCATGGGTCAATGAATCATAAACTTCGTCGGTCGCATCCGGCTTGTCTAAGACGTGATATTCGTAGCGCAGTTTATTGATCTCTCCGGACAGCTTTTTGATCCGCTCTTTACTTTTTTCTTTATCCTCAGTCATAGAACTATTATACCACATAAAAAAACTCCGCCGGAAAAAGCGGAGTTTCCATTGGTCTAATTTCCAGTTTTGACTACTGTACGTCCATAATAGTCACTTCCTTGGCAGTAAAATCCTTTTGGTCGGAAATGTCTTCATTTGAGGTTATGCTTACGAGTTGACCCTCCTTTAAGTCCGCTAGGCTGATTGCTTTTTTCTCTTGTATTTGAGGAGAAGAAATTTTTTGTTGATCGGTGGGTGTTTGTTTTTGCAGTTTATTTTGAAAATCTGTCATTTCCGCTTGAAATTGAGCACAATCTTTTCTGGACAATTGAAAAAAATTCGAATCCTTGGTAATGTCCACTGTGAATGTCTCAGGTTTTGAATCAGCGGGCAAGGCTGCAGTACGAACATTATCCAAAATTATGCTATTTTCTGAAATTTTTTCGATTGTTCCATATCGTATTTTAGTCTGCATCTCAATCAATGGTGCTATTGCAGGATTTTTTTCTAATAATTGTTTTTTTGCAGCGTCATAACCAGCTTGGTAGCTATTATCTTGGTTGCTCGGTGCCTGAACGTTTGAAGCAATACCATTATTCTCCGATTTTAATTTCACCCCCAAGAGTATTCCTGATCCAAAAAAGAGAAGAATGAGAATGGTGACTGCAAACAAAGTTTTTTTTGTCATATTTTTATTATGCTGGTTAAATATAAAATAACGCTAAGGGCAAACTGTGATCCAATACTGATTATAATAATCACATTCCCATCTGCCAGAAGATGGCCAGTAAGACCAAGAAGCACATTCAGAAGTAAGTTCATAATGACAGCATGAACTATCGCTTGGAGGGGACGCCGAGCAAGCTCCACTGCAGTCATATGTTCCAGTGTTAGTCTGTCCGCAAGAGTTAGCCGAAGAATTACAGGCTTGACCATAGTTGGCGGGATTAGCCGGCATTGTGGCTGAACAAGTTCCACTGCAATTTATTGTTCCGGAATTGGTTTGTCCGCAAGCATTGGCCGAAGAGGTGCAGGCTTGACCGTAGTTGGCAGGGTTAGCTGGCGCCGTGGCTGAACAAGCTCCACTGCAAGTTATGGTTCCAGAATTTCTACTGCCACAAACATTGGCTGCTGAGTTGCAAGCTTGGCCATATCCGGCAGGATTAGCTGGCACCGTAGCCGAACAAGTTCCACTGCAATTTATTGTTCCGGAATTGGTTTGTCCGCAGGTATTGGCTGCTGAGCTGCAAGCTTGGCCATAGTTCGCGGGATTATTTGGAGCACAACTGGAATTAGCATACGACCCGCTCAAAACTCCATCAGTGCAAGTCCTGGTTTGACCAACACAACTGGAACCGCACGCAACGGAAGCTGTGCTATAGGCCGTGGCACTTTGACCACTACTAATTGTTCCACCCCAAGGAAGATTGCAACTTGCTTCGCATTTTCCAGTGCCGGAATTCCAAGTATAATTAGCTGCGCATGTATAGTGACAGCTTTGAGCAACATTGTTAGTATCATATACTGTTGATGGCGGACAAGAGGTTGGCCAACCACTCCCATTAAAATCCTCGCTATATTGACCGCTTGAATTAGGACCATTCCAAATTGTGTTAACCGGCTTAGCTGCACAAGTGCAGGTTCTGGTATTTTCACAGCTCGTAGCTCCATTTTTAGTTAACCCGGATTTGCACTGATAATAATCCATGCCATTGCAACAGACATAGGTACTTTTTACTGTTTCAGCATTACCACCCGGATCAGTGGAGCATCCGAGTCCGGTCAGAACATTTGGGTTAAGACAAGTGCTTCCGGTACAAGAAGAGCTACTGGGCATAGAAATATTTTTCATGCCAGCACCGTTGGCAAGATATAGCGAATCCAAGCTGAGCGGATTTTTGTTGCGGGCTTTGATGGTAAAATAATAATTTTTGTTATACTGAGAATCTCCTTGGGACGCGAGATAACTATCCCCATTTTTTAGAATGTAGCTGAATTTTGTTGTGCTAAGTGGATGTAATTCTGAACCTTCTCCTGCTATTTGCCAGCCATAACCAGCAGGATCAGCGCCTAAGTCACTGCTTGTTGATCTTCTCACTTCAAAATCTTTTATCTTACTTGTATCAGAAGGAAGGGTAAGCGAGACTTTCAGATCACACTGGTTATACGTGCACCCGCCACTCCCATCTCCGCATTTTGCCACAGAGAGACTGCTACCATCCAGCCCACTTTCAATCCTTTCTCCCAAATCTACTTGGAGTTTGCGTGTTAACCCTTGATTAGTAGTTGCGCTACTCTGAATCCTGTACACGTCAGAAACCTTACTGCCGGCAGAAACCACGTCACCATTGGGCCTTAGGCAAGTCACGTCCGCACTATTACAAAGATCAGTATAGGAAGAATTTTCAGGAATTTTATTCCCTGCCAAATTATCTAGGGTTTTTATTTTATTTAGAAGAAATTCCGTTACCTGATCTGTTGCTTGATAGGCGCTATAGCCTTTTTCAGCATCTGTTGTGAGTATTGCGCCATGCTTGGAACGGCTGATAATCGCGATTGAAGTTGCCGAAATGAGCAGCATCATAATCAAAGTGCCGATCATCAGACTGCCATGGTTGTATTTTTTTGTCTTCATGGATTCCTTCAAAAATTAACCGCTTGCTTGGTGATGGATAACAACGATCAGAAATACGCTAAATCGGATACTAATGCTAGAAACAAAGCTGAGTAAGCACCTCGTTAACATGGGTGGCAACCGCTTGTATCGCAATTCTCCGCCTTGCCAGAACATTTATTCTCAGTACACGTATACACAGGCGTTCCGCATTCCGAACAACTGCAAGGCGGTGGTGAAGAAGGACATGTTTGGGTACAACATTGCAAACCACCGTTAATATCCGCTTTCCATCCATTATTGCAAACATAGCACTCCGTTCCCTCGCAACAAGAATAATGACTTGGCCTTGTCGCACTTTGAGCCGGATATGAAAGACAACCCAACGCGACAGATTGGCCAACTTCCGGCGCACAGGCAGGACCGCCGGGAGCGGCAAAGGACACGGGGCTGGCATAATAAAGTGAATCGAGTGTGAGTGGGTTGCTATTTTTAGCCTTTAGAGAAAAACTATATGTTTTACCATAGGTAAACTCGGCATTCTTTATTGAGGCGTTCACTGATCCATAAGCAACATTTGAACTACTTGATGAAAGCGACACCCAGCCATCAGAGGATAACTGATTGCTGTTTAGATTTTTTCTAACTTCAAGATTTGAAATCTTACCAGTCAAACTATTATCAGAAGTCCAGGTTAATTTAGCATCACAGCGATTAGGAGAATCACCCGCAACCGCGAGATTACTAACCGGATTCACCACTCGATCTAATATGGGGACAAGTACTGCTCGCGTAGCCGATTGAACTTGTCCGCTTTTCTTGACAGAAAAAATCTCAGACACCCGATTGGAAGAACTCAGCACTGATTTATCGGACGCGTAACATTGATCCCCGCAAACACTGGAAGCGCTTGTGTTTTCAGGAATAGCTCCGCTATTATCATTATCCAGCTTTTTGATATTATTGAGAATCTGCTCAACATTACTGTCTGATGCTTGATAGGCGCTATAACCTTTTCTGGAATCCGTTGTTAGCAGCGCGCCATGCTTGGAACGGTTGATAATAGCAATAGCGATCGAGGAAATTAGAATAAAAACAATAATCACTCCAATCAGAATTGAGCCTCGGTCTTTTTTCTTTTTTTTGCCGTTTTCGTAAATCATTTTTATCCTTGGCTAATTATGATTGATCTTTATAGTTAGTACGCATTGAAACAGTTGTCTGCACTGTCATTTCCGGAGTACCCTGTTTTTGAATTCTAATTGTAACTCTGGGAATTGAAGTCAGGGCTGCATTCGCCACAAAAAAAGCCCCGGAAACGTTACCCGCGACCACAACATCTCCGGCACCATTTTCATTTCTTGTTAGAGTTTTGTTTCCATTATTAAAAGTATACACGACGGATTTGCCTGAAATATTGTTTGTAAGAGTAATCGTATCAGAAGAAGCGCCCGGATTACCCCCGCTCATCCTAATATCTTTCGCCAAATAATTCAAAGCTAGAGACAATTCTTCATTATTGGCCTGATACTTTTTGATGCTAACGCGACTCCTAAGATAGGTGGAGGAAACCGCTGTGCTTGCTAAAATCACGATACTCAAAATAGAGATAGCTACCACGGTCTCTATCAAAGTTAGTCCTTGCCTATTTTTTTTCCATTTGTTTTCCATTTGTTTTTAATTCACATCTCCCCAGGCATATAGAGAATCAGTCATGGTTATTGTTTTGCTATCCCAGGTTACCGTACTTGTAATTAGCTTAGACCCGTCTGGATTGGTGCCAATATTAATTCTCCGAGAAAATTTTGTGGCTGTTCCCGATCCATGCTCATAGAAACCATTATTATTCTTTAGCAGACTTCCGCCACATGTTGTCGGCGAAGCAGCGCTATAGTTGCCATTATAAGCAACACAATAACCATTGCCGTCTGCGGGGAAAGGCGAAGCAAAGGCCAATTTTACCGGACTCGCTTTCCAATTATTATCCCGAATATTTCTTACAATTTCAATCCCCTCTTGCGCCAAATTCGACGCAATAACTAAGTCGCGCTTAGCAAATTCCGTACGGTAAACACTTCCCATCACAGTCAAAAAGGTTATCAAAATAACTCCCACAATGAAAATAGAAAAAACTGCTTCTATCATCATAAAACCCTGCCCGCAATGCTTCGCATAGCAATGTCTGCCCGAAATGCTATCGTTGCAGGCGGGCAGGCGGGCCCGCTCATTTTGTTTTTTTTTATTTTTAAAAAGTTTTTTCCGCATTTTAGATTTTTATCTTATGTGAAAACTATAGGCAAGCTGCCCTGAGCGGTGAGACATCGATAGTCCTTGATGCGCTCCCTCCGTTGGCAGTGCAAGTAACTGTCCCACTACCTCCAACAGCATTAGGAGCGGCATATGTGAAAGTTGCATTTGTACAAGTAACGCCCCCGGGAATAGTAAAACTTTCGGCGGGACTATTTATGGTAACGGTATTGTTATTTATTATTCTCACAGTAGCCGTCGCCGTCCTTCCTGACAAAGCATAGCCACGAGTCTTATTGATCATCGAAGCGACTTGCTCGCAAGCATTAGTAACATCTGAGGTTTTCTTAGCTCCTCCAAGCATCTCCCAAGAAATAACAGATACTATCCCGATAATAGCAATGACCGACATTACTTCTACCAACGAAAATCCTTTTCTATTATTTTTTGTGGTCTTGTTTTTTTTGTTCAAAAATAAATTCTCGCGCATACGACAAAAAGTTTAAAATAAGCCAAAATACCAGTTAGTGATGGGGGCGTAATAGAAAAGAGCTAGAAAAGTTCCGACAATCAGAAATGGCGCGAATGGCAGCTGGCTTTTCATTTTTTTCTTCTTGAACGCTATAAGAATTATACCATAAATCGCTCCGATCGCAAAAGCCAGAAAAAGTGCCAGAAAAATTTTTGGCCAACCTAAAATCAACCCAAGCAGAATCACCAGATAGGCATCCCCCATCCCCATCCATTTTTCACGCGAAAGAAAAGACAGGGCGAAAAAAAACAAAAATGCACCACCGCCCGCCAAGAGTCCTGAAACAAGCGCTCTTTCCCAAATATCCAAAATGGGGTTCCCCCAATCGAGGAAAAAGTTATAGCCAAAAGCCAAGGCGACCGCCGGCCAAAGCACCAAGCTGGGAATTTCCATATAGAGCACATCATAGACAAAAATAACAATCAGCGCGCTCGACAAAATAAGCACAACGGCTGTGGAAGCCCAAGTGGAAACATCCTCCAAGGCAAAATATTGACCCGCGATGAGTGCGAACACAACGCCAGTCAAAAATTCCACGATCGGATATTGCCAAGAAATTTTTTCTCCGCATTCGCGGCATTTGAACTTGAGAAGAATAAAACTGAGAAGAGGAATGTTGTCATACCAGCGAATGGTTTTTTTGCAATGGCGACAATGCGAACGCCCCAAAACCGTCTCCGCCGTGCGAATGCGATAGACCACGACATTCAAGAAGCTCCCAATAATAAGACCGAAAAGAAAAAAGATTGCCAACATAGATTTTTGTTTTCTTGGTTAAACTTTTACTGGACTAATTATAGCATAAAAAAAGTAAAGCAACAAAAAAAGAAACAAGTTTTAGCTTGTTTCTTTTTCGTAAATCTTGGTCGAGGATCGTCCTCGATTTTTTTTACTTCACTTACCAAGGCGTACGCTAATTGGCAAATAAAAAATTAACATGTTCCAGCTGCTGAAGTTTGCACAAGTCCAGTTTGCCCAATCGTATAAACACATGTCGTTCCCGTAACAGTTGACGCTGAAGTAGCTTGTCCAGCTGTTATTTCGCCATTCGTGCAAGATACGACTGTAGTAAGACTGCCCGTCGTACTTGATGTCCAAACAACACCAGACGCTCCAGTACCAACAACAGAATCACAAGCAGCAACTGCCGCTGCTTGAACGCTTGCTGCAACAGATTTAAACTCCGCCATTCTCGCTCTTTGTCTTGCCGAAGAAAGACTGACCAAAACAATCGAGGCTAAAATTCCAATGATCGCGATTACAATCAAAAGTTCGATTAAAGTAAAACCTTTTTTGTTTGTTTTCATTTTTTCACCTTCCTTTCTATTATTATAATTTTTATTATCTTAAATCAATCTTTTATCTCAAAATTAAAAGCATTACTAGCAGTTACCGGAGAATACGACGCCCGTTTGACCGAAAGTGGCAGTGCAAACACTTCCTGTGGAAGTCGCATCCGAAACTGCCGTTCCTCCTGATATTCCCCCAATTCCATCACACGCTAAAGCATTATTAATACCACCAACCACGGCATTTGTCCACAAGATAGCAGATGGAACAGCGCTAGCTTCCTTGTCGCATTCTGCTATCAGTGCGCTATTCATACTAGCAGATATTGATTTAAATTCTGCCATTCTCGCTCTTTGCCTTGCCGAAGAAAGACTGACCAAAACAATCGAGGCTAAAATTCCAATGATCGCGATTACAATCAAAAGTTCGATTAAAGTGAAACCCTGTCTGCCATTAGTCATAACTTTGTTGTTTTTTGTTTTCATTTATACACCTGCCTTCCTAGCTTTACCCACAACCGTTTTGGAGAATTTGCGGGGTTCTTAATTTTTTATTTCTATTCTCTCCTATCTCAAAAACTGGTTAATATTAAAAATTCTATTGAATCTGCCCTGCAATATTATAGATCGGCATTAGCACTCCAACTGCCATAAATCCCACCCCGATTCCAATAATAATCATCAATATTGGCTCAATTAATGTGGACATATTTTTCGCCATCAATTCCACCTCTTGCGTGTAAAACTTGGTAATGTGCCCCAACACTGAATCAATCTGTCCCGAATCTTCGCCAATCTTAATCATCTGTGAAACCATTGGCGGAATGAGTGGACTGCGGCTTAGGACATCACTCATATTCTCTCCTCTTTTGACATTTTCTGCTGTGCGCAAAAGCAACTCTTCATAGCTGGTGTTGCCAATCACGGCGCTTACGATTGTGATGGCCTTAATAATCGGGATGCCTCCGGCGAGAAGTACTGCCAAATTTTCCGAAAATCGTGAGATATAGACATAACGAAACATCGTCCCAATAACAGGCAATTTCAATTTGATTTGATCCCATTCTTTTTTCCCCTCAAATGTATTGAGATAATAGGCCACACCGCCAAAAGCGCCAAAAATAACCACAAGCACCGCCCACCAATATGCACCCATAAAATCCCCGGACGTAATGAGTAATTTAGTATACCAAGGCACATTTGCTCCCAGATCTTTGATCATCACGGTGAGTTTTGGAATAATTATTGTGATAACCAAAAAGGCAATCACAAAAAAAACCAAAAGTACAATGGCCGGATACATCATGGCAGATTTGACCTTGCTGGTCAGATTGTAATTTCTTTCAATATTATCCGCCACATATTCAACAGATTTTTTCAAATTACCGGACGCTTCCCCAGCCCTAATAATATTAATTGATAGCGTGGAAAATGTTTCCCTATGCTTTCCCAGCGCATCAGATAGAGTCACACCATCTTCAATATCCCGAATTGCTTCCGCTAAAATAATCTTAAGGAAGCTCCCGCTTGTCTGCTCGCCAATCGCGGTCAAAGCCACAACAATCGGCACCTTCGCTTCAATAAGAATCGCTAATTGACGGAAAAAAACCACCAATTCCTTGTCAGTCACTCGATCATAATATTTGGCAAATATCTTTTTCGCCAAGCCCTCATCTTCTTCCTCAATATGTATTGGAAAGAGTTCATTTTTTTGCAAGATAGCCGCAGCCAAGTCTCGATTAGCGGCGCTGACCACGCCTGTATTGATTTCTCCTGTTTTTGTTTTAGCCTTAAACTTGAATTTCATATTTTTATCCCCCGCCACTTTTTTCGCTTAGGAGGTTTTATTTTAATTCTAAAAACTATATTTCACAACACTAAGCTAGATTTCGTTTGACTTTTTTTGCTAACGCGTTTCATGTAAACGAAAAAAGCTGTGGAAGATAAATTTATTATACTACTAATTTTGGAAAATTGAAAATTAAAATTTCAAAAGAGTTTCAAAATTTTTGGCATCACGGGAATAGGACGCGGCAATTTCATAGGAGACAAGACCGCGCCTGACTAAATCCACGAGAGATCTGTCCATCGTTACCATTCCCTCTTGCGAACTTGTTTCAATCACATTGCCAATCTGATAACTCTTATTTTCCCGAATCAAATTCTCCACTGCATGATTTTTAATCATAATTTCCACCGCCGGGACTCTGCCACTATCTACCTTGGGAATGAGTCGTTGCGACACTACTGCCAAAAGCACACTCGCGAGTTGCGCGCGCACTTGGTTTTGCTGATGAGCGGGAAAAACGTCCACGATACGATCAATCGTTTGCGGAGCATCGTTTGTATGCAGCGTACCAAAAATCAAATGTCCTGTTTCCGCAGCAGTCATGGCAGCAGAAATCGTGTCCAAATCGCGAAGTTCTCCAATAAGCACCACATTGGCATCTTCACGAAAAAGTCCCTTAAGTGCTGCCTGAAAAGAATCCGTGTCTTGATAGACCTCTCTTTGGTTAATAATTGAGCGATCTTGCTCATAGATATATTCGATCGGATCTTCAATTGTCAAAATATGCTTTTCTTGATTTAGATTAATCTCATTGATCATCGCAGCGAGTGTGGTTGATTTTCCATGCCCCACCGGTCCTACCATCAGGAATAACCCCTGGGAAACCCTGGTGAAATCATAGAGAATCTCCGGCATGCCAAGCTCTTCCAGCGTCCTAATTTCTTTGGAAATCAAACGAAAGGCGATACTGGTATAGCCTTGCTGAAAAAAAGCATTCACCCGAAAACGCACCTTGTCCTCAAAATTATAGGAAAAATCAACTTGGCCTTCTTTCTCCAACTGCTTCTTTTTTTCTTCTTTCAAAACAACATCGCAAATTTCACGCGTCATGTCCGGAGTAATAATCGCGTCCTGATTGAGGGGAAAGAGTTTCCCATCAATTCGATAGGTGGGATAGCGCCCGACTACTAAATGCAGATCTGACGCCCCGCGTTGAGCAGCAATTCTTAGGAGATTTTTTATTTTTTGTTCAGTGCGTAGCATATTTTTTTAGGCCGTCTCAAGCACAGCATTTATTTTCTCCAAAACCTCGGATGGCGTAAAATGCGATTTAATTAAGAAATCCTTGGCTCCCAACTCCATCCCCCTGTCAATCTCTCTTTTTTGACTTAAATTAGTAAGAAGAATAACAGGAATATTTTTTATTTGATCATCTTTTTTGATTTGCTCCAAAACTTCCAATCCTCCAAGATAAGGCATAATAATGTCCAATAGAATTAAATCCGGAATCTGTTTTTCTTCTTGCAGCTTTTTCATCGCCTCCAATCCATTGCTCGCGCTAATTACATCAAAGCCGGATTGCGTCAGTTTTGTGTGATAGATATCCATTACAAAATAGTCGTCTTCGATAATCATTATTTTCTTTTTACTGTTTTCCATAAAATTATTTCAAAGTTAACTAGTTTATTAGGTTTAATCGTTTTCTTCAACTAACGTCGTAAAATTACATTCTGTCACTCGCTCAACTTCTTCGATAGTGGTAAGTCCTTGAATGATCTTAAGCACTCCGTCTTGCTCAATTGTCACAACCCCCATCCGATCTCTTTCTTTTTTGATCAATTCCTCGCTCCCCCTTTTTTCAATCATAATATTTTTGATCACATCTGTCACGGGCACCGCTTCATAGATCGCCACGCGCCCCTTGAGCCCGGTTCCATTACACGCATCACACCCTGCCCCATGGTAAAATTTTACCCCGCTCGCCAGATTTATTCCATAGCTTTCTAATTCTTTTTGCGAAATATTTCTTACTTTTTCCAGCACTCGTTCTTTGACAAAATCGGAAATTTTCACTTCTTCTTTGCACTTCACACAAATTCGACGCACTAGTCTTTGCGCAATCACCATGCGCAACGCAGAAGACAAGAGAAACGGTTCAATGCCCATATCAATAAGCCGAGGAATCGCTCCAATAGCTGTGTTGGTGTGCAGGGTGGAAAACATTAAGTGGCCTGTGAGTGCGGCATGGACAGCCAGCTCTGCCGTTTCTGCGTCACGAATTTCTCCCACCATAATCACATTTGGATCTTGACGCAGAACCGTTCTTAGGCCTGAAGCAAAGGTATAGCCAATTTCCGGCTTGATTTGACTTTGGTTCATGCCTTCGATGTAATATTCAACAGGGTCTTCCAGCGTGATAATATTTCGCTCCTCATTATTAAGCATTTTCAAAAGCGTGTAGAGGGTAGTTGATTTTCCGCTACCGGTCGGGCCGGTCATAAGAATCATGCCATAAGTTTCTTTGATTGCCAGGTCGATATCCTCCTTGGCTTTTCCAACTAAACCTAAAAGTTCCGTACTGTTTGATTCAGCTTCCTTGTCCAAAATTCTCATTACAATTTTCTCTCCGCCGACAACCGGCAAAGAGGAAACGCGAAAGTCGATGTCTTTTTTATTAAAATTAAGCCTAAATCTTCCGTCCTGTGGTTTTCTTTTTTCATCAATCTTCAAATTAGCCATAATCTTGATGCGCGAAATCACCACCGGACCGATTTCTAGAGGAAAAATGAGACTAACATGAAGTATTCCATCTACTCGAAAACGCACGCGATAATCCTTATCCATTGGTTCGATATGGATATCGCTAGCCTTTCCCTCCACGGCGTGGCTAATCACAACCTCGACCAATTTAGTCACAGGAGCGTCTTTTAGCGTCTCTGTTTCCTTCCTTTCTTTTTGCCCATCATCCTCATTCTTTTCCAAGATATCCGTTTCGTTCCTTTCGTCTTTATAGGAATCCAGCGCGTCCTTCAAGGCCTCATTTGTTTCATTGTAGTAAGAAAACAAAATGTCAAAATTTTCTCGAGACACGGCATAAGTTTCTATCCTGACGTTTTCTTTTTCTGCGACAAAATTCAGAGCGTTCAAAGCTTGCATATTTTCCGGATCAATCATGGCCACACTAAGCACCCCTTCGGATTTACCAAAGGCCATCATTTCATATTTCTTAGCGACTTCCTTGGGGATTATATTTATGATATCCCCGGCAATATTTTTCGGCACTTTCCTGAGGATGTTTTGCTTGATTCCCGGCTCTCCCTGCACAGCCTTGTCGCCATTATTTTTAGCCTCTTCGTCTTTTATTGGCATTATTTTGCGATAACAAAAGGATTATTTCCGCCTTTTTGTCCCGGCGAAACATTATTGACATTTATACTTCTACTATTTTTTATCTCCGCCATCACTTGTTTATCAAAGACACCGTTAGCAAAAACGGCATTATTAATATCCCCTTTCATTAATTGGCTTGGCATATTAAGATAATCAAATTCCAGCGTTGCATTAGCCTGCAAAGAATCACTGATACTTTGATCTTCTTTGAGCAGCGTCTTTATCTCTAAGGTTGAAATTTTGTTGAATCTTTTTAACCTTTGAATTTTTCCCAACAAACTCTTTATGTTTGAATAATCACCAATAACTGACAGTGTCACCGATAGTTTCCTCAAATCAGCCTTGGTGGTTTCAGCCGGAGTCAAAGTTTGCGCATTTGCATTCGGGTTGAGCCCTGGAAGCGGGACAGCAGAAAGACCAGTCTCCGTAGTAGCAATCACATCTAACACTTTTGGCTCAACAACAGAAATATTAAGTACCGACAAGGTGCTGTCTTTTGCTAAAGAATTGAGATTATCAATAATTTTTTCCTCTTCCTTATTCTCCGGAAGATAACTAAAAACGACAGCATTATCAATAGAATTGGCGCCTAAATCAGCCGTAAGCTTTTCCACATTACCAACATTGCTATCAAGTCTATTCATCAGATTCCGCTGGTCTGCTAATTTTTGTCTTTTTTCTTTAACACCATCAATTCCATTAGTATAGGCAGGATAAACAAGCCAGATGAGCATTGTTATGGTTATTATGATAAGTGACGGGGCAAGTAATATTTTTATTTTCATATTTTTTATTTAATTGTTAAAACGACCGGGAAACTAATTTTATTACTTTTTGTGTCAAACTTGGTTTCTCCCGCAAAAACAGAAGAAAAATAGTCGTAACTCTTAAAGCTTAAGATTTGTTTGGCCACCGTTTCATAGTTATCCGCATAACAATCAAGCGTAATAGATTTTGATGCATCATCATATTTATAGGAACCCAGATTGACTCCGGTAATCATAGCATCTTCCACCTTCCCGATATCCTTGCCGCTATCCCGCTCTTGAGCTAAAAGAACTTTGGAAATCGAAAGTCTATTTTGAAAATCAAGAACTCTTTTCGCATCTCCGGCAATAAAATTGTTAAGCTTGCTTTCATATTCTTTCGCCGACTTATTAGCATCATCCACCAGCTTATTTCCATAGAAAAGCAAGCCGACGTAGATCAGGGCGACTACCAGGAGTAGCGCAAAAAGAGCGCCAATGCCTGTTCCGAGGGAATTACTTTCTTCCTTACTGGTGATCAAATTTATATTTGCCATTTTGTTTATCCCCCGCTGCTTTTTTTGTTCGCATTTGCGACTTGCGCGAGGAGTATTTTATTAAATTATATATTTTTTAATTTTGTATGCTTAGCGATTTTACGAAAAAAATTAACTTTAAAAGCAAGCAAGCGATGAAGAATGGGTTTATTTTGTCTCTTTTTTCAAATATTCTTCAACGCCTTTCAGTGCTGAACCGACTGCAACAGAAAAACCGGTACGCATCTTGGCAACTGATTTTTCCAATCTGCTATCATAGGCGATTCTGGCAAAAGGATTTCCAACGACTGTTTTTATTTTTAGCTTATTAAAAAAATAATCCGTGAGACCTGTCATATTTGCCGTTCCGCCGGAAAGAATAATCTCCCCAACACTACTCCTTCCATCTGCCTTGTAGTATGCACGAATAATTCTCTCCACCTCGCCCATAATCAGTTCCAATGTGAAAAAGCTGATTGGCGAATCGGGGGCAAAAAAGTTCTTACCGGAAACTTTCAACTCTTCCGCTCTTTTATTGTCAATAAGCATTCCCTTGGCAATTGTTTTTGTCATATCCAGCCCTCCGGCATCAATATTTCTATTACTCCTAATCACGCCTTTCTCTACGAGAATAATATTGCAAATCCTGGCGCCAATGTCGACAATAATAAAACTGCCCGGATCATTGCCAATGAGTGAGCGTACCGCGGAAAAAGCTTCAATATTAATCGAATTGAGTTTTAGGCCAACAGATTTAATCAGACTTTCATATCGAATAATCTTGCTTTTCGAAGCCGCAACTAAGAGCACTTTTACTGCCGAACCAGGGACGCACTTTGCTTGGTCGGAAGCCACCTCCGAATTTTTTGGCGCGGCTATTCTTTCCACCACATCCCAACTGATTACCACATCGTCTAGGGATGTTGGGATATATTTATGCGCTTCAAATTTAATAGCTTGATCCATATCAGCATCCGCCATTTCGGGAAAATCAATCAGTGTAATCAACCCCCCAAAAGACGGCAAAGAAACATAGGCATTGTTCCCGCTGAATTTTGCTTTTTTGATGATTTTTTTGAGACAAACCGGCAATGTAGCAAAAAAATATTCGGAATCAGCATCTCTTTTTCCCGGGCTATCTCCAACTAGTGGCATCCAGGCATAATTAGACAGCACTGGCTTTTCGTCAATTATTTTGATCTCTACGATTTTGATCGATGCTGTCCCAATGTCAACACCCAGAAATACATTTTTTTTGAAATTAAAATCAAACATTGCTAGATTAGATTATTCTTTTTTATTTTTTATTTGCCCTCAACCGCTTGCGCCTTGAACAAGTTTATCATACCACACTCTCAAAGAAACAACCACAAGAGCTAGTCGCATGAAACAAGCGCAAAAACTATTAGACCAGCCAGAATTTTTCATCTCTATAATATACTACTTTTTCTCCTGCGCCCTCACAATAAGAATAAGTTGAGCATTCAAGGTAACTGAGTCATAGGTTATTTTGACAGAGTCTTCTTTTTTTAGATCAGCCAGTTGACCGACTTTGGCGGGAGTATTGCCGACTTGCAGCATAACTGGGGTAGCACCGTTGATGTTGACTGCGACAGAGTCTTTTTGTGTTTTGATGGTTAGAGTTTTTTCGACAATAGTGTCTACTGTGCCGGTAACGTCAGCTGCGGTTGTCTTACTATTAGGCGTGTCTTGGCCAAAAAGATTAGCTGGCTCCTTTTTTGCGTTAGTGCTGGGAGTTTGTTGAGAAGGAAGGCTGCTATCGGTTGTTTTGCTTTTGTTGCTGATATTTCTTGCAACCAAGAAGATTCCTCCGACGAGGACTACGAGGGCGAAGATAAGGATGAACACTTTTTTTCTTTCCATATTTGTTTTGCCCTGTTAAATTCCGTGATTGGATTATTTAACTGGGAAGTTATAAATAAAAATAAGACACTAAAAACAACGCGACAATTGAAAACAAACTTGATATCAATATATTACCACAAACTCAAACAATTGACAATCACTCTTGGAAAAAATAAACTAAAAATATCAATTCACCTTCGCTACGCCGTAGCTTTAGCGAAGGCGAGCTTCACTAAAACTGCAACACAACCCACGAAGTAACAAATAATAGCAAAACCATCAAACAATTACTTTCTAAATTAGAAAAGGTAAACACTTTTTTCCTTGACGCTCTTTTCCCCATCGCATGCCTTGCTTGCCAGAAAAAAGCTGTTTGGCTTTGTGATGAGTGTGTGGGTGAATTTCCACTGCTTTCTTTTCAGCTTTGCCCCTATTGTGAAAAAGAAATCACCCAAAACGGCTCCATTTGCGAAAAATGCAAAAGATTCCGATTCGAAAAAGAAACTTCCCTAGCTTTGGATGCGCTTATTTGCGCCACGGATTATCAAAAAGTTTCCAAATTGGTCCATTTATTCAAATATAGCTTCGTTTTTGACCTTGGCATACCACTTGGAGAGATAATCGCAAGAATTCTGCGAAAAAATGATCTCCCCTTGCCTGATTTTATTATCCCCATCCCCATTCACAAGCGCAAGTTGAAATGGCGCGGATTCAATCAAGCGGAAATTTTAGCTTTAGCGATCAGCCAAAATTTGACTCCGGGCCTTCCTCTTCCGGTTCGCAATGATTTGGTTTTTCGCCAAAAGAAAACCAGAGTTCAGATGAAAATCAAAAACTATCAGGAAAGACTGAATAATCTTCATGATGCGTTTGCTATTCTTCCGCAAGCGCAAAAAATAATCAAAAGCAAAAGGATTCTCCTTGTTGATGATGTTGCCACCACCGGAGCGACACTATTTGAGTGTGCAAAAACACTAAAAGCAGCTGGAGCAAAAGAGGTTTTTGGCGCAATCATTGCCAGGCAAAAGATTTAGACCTTAACTTCTTCTAACTCCGCCTTATGAAAAAGTTTATAATCAGCGCTAAATAGCTTCAGGCCGATGCGATAAAGACTGTGTGTGATAAAAAAGGCGGCAGCGACATCAATCGAGTAGTGCAGATGCCCCAAAATCATACTCACACCAAACAAAAACGAACCAAACAGAAAAATATAGCGTAAGACCTTGTTTTCCCAAAAAATCAAAGCTAAGAGAAAGGGCATGCCAGTGTGACCGGAAAAAAACATATCATTGCCTGAAGCAATATTGGTCAACAGGTCATGTCGGTTGAGAAAAGAATGATCCGGGATAGGTCCAAGATGCGTAAGAGAAATAAAGATCGAGCGGACAAAAATAAATAACGCTACATTTTTCAGCACATAGGGAATTCTTTGCGGTTTAATCAGAAGCAATAAAACTGCCAGCCAGATAAAAACCCAGGCTACTTCATTAACAATAAAATTCACACTTACTACTGGCAGATTATCTAAAAGAATGTCAGTGACATGACTGCTGGCGCTTTTGTCGACATAAAGCGAAGTGAAATGATTGATAATGATACTAACGACAAAAAACAGGCTGCCCACAAAAATTGACTGGGACACATCCTTATGCTTCCAATATTGTTTATTTTTGAGAAATATTTCCTTGAGCTCAAGCATTTATTTTCTTATCTTATGTCTTTATATTCCTTAGAAAAAGGTTTATTAAAAATAATTACCCAAAAATGATTAATTCCGTATCGAATGGCAGTAAAAATCAGACCCTCTCCGGAAAACCTCCTGGCAGAAGTTCGCATCGGAAAGAAAAAGGAAAATTTGGCCTGTCCGATTTTTTGAATGCGTTTAGCAATATCAGTATCTTCACCATAAAAACCAATTCGCACATCAAACCCACCAACCTTCTCCAATGCACTGCGCCTAAGCACAAAGTTGCCGCCCTGGAGCATTGCACCTTTTCTTAAAATATAGTGATTAAAGAGATGCCCGACATAGCCTATTAGGTAATACGCCCAAACGAGGAAGTTGACCCATAATGACCTGTCATAATAGATATATGGTCCACTCAGCGCGACCAGTTTTTTATTTTTGGAAAATTCTCTCATTGCTTTCTCGATCCAACCTGGGGCCAAAATGCTATCCGCATCAATGTTGGCAATAATTTCTCCTGAGGAGGCAATAAAGCCGGCTTGACGTGCTTGTGATAGACCTTTTCGTAATTCGTCCACGAGCAAAACGCCCGGGCGAGCCAGGATCACTTCTCGTGTTTTGTCAGTGCTGGCATTATTCACAGCAATAACTTCCGCATCCACCTTACTGCGAGCTATCTCACGCAAAATTGATTCCAAACATTTTCCGATATATTTTTCTTCATTGTAGGCCGGAACAACAAAACTAATTTTCATATTTTTACCTTGAACATATTAATTTCTCGTGCATAAATTTTTTCCCATAAAAGTGCAATATTTCTGTCGGATAATTTTTGCGCGAATTCCAATGAACGCCTAGACAAATCATTTCTCAGCTCCGCATTTTCCAAGAGTAAGACAAATTTTTGGGCAAGCGCTTTTGAATCCCCCGGTTCCACAAGGATACCATTTTCTCCGATGTATTCAAAACCTCTTGCTCTCACCCCGACTGTTGGCAACCCGCAAGCCATAGCCTGAATAAGTGTCATGCTCTGAATTTCTGACGTACTCGTTATGGAAAAAACATCTGAAGCTCGGTAAAGATCAGCTAGTTCAAAATGACTAAGCGTCCCAAAAAACTTAATGTTTTTCTGAAGACCAAGTTTTAGAGCTAATTTGTTTATCTCCTCAAAATAGGCGCCATGACCTGCCATAGCTAAAGTGATGTCGGGAATTTTTTCTTTAGCCAGAGCAATGGCACGCACGATAACATCAATATTTTTTTCTGGTGCGAATCTTCCGGCATAAACAATCACCTTGTTGTTTAATTTAAACTTTTCTTTTAATTCAGCTTTGTTGTGATCGGCATTAAGATTAAAAGTTTTCATGTCAACCGGATTATAGACCATTTCGTGCCTCCCTTTGAAGCCATTTTTTTTCATCTCATCAAGCAGCAGTTTTGACGGAGAAGTCGTGAGCTGGCACTTGCCATAATACCAATTGACATATTTCAGACTAAACCGCTCCACCCACTCACCTCTCACTGGCGCATATTTCACATACTGCGTAATTGCTGTGTGATTGGTTCCCAAAAAAGGCACCTTGAGTATTTTTGCCGCGAGCATTGCTTCTAGCCCGACACCAAAAAAAAGATGAGAATGAATCACATCCGGTCTGAATTTTTTGATGGCCATCCAGCGCAAACCAGTCGGAATAACCATTCGTCCTTGCTTAGTTGGCGTGGGATAGGGAACGGCAAAAAAGCGCGTAATTTCAATGCCATTATCCAAATCAATTTCTCTCTTAGAGTTGATCCCGCCCATCTTGAAATCTTTTTCGGAATAGCCCGGCACAAAAAAGCGAACGGTGTGGCCACATTTCGCCAGTTCTCGCGCAGAAGCGATAATGGAATCAGAAATCCCACTCAGTTCCGGATAAAAGTTGTCACAAAAAATGGCAATACGCATATGTTTTATTTTTCCAAAAAACGCGTAAGCGTCTATTATGATTTATCGATTTTCTTGGCAAATCTGGCGGTCAGTTTTCCATAGCCATAAGATGCCGAGACGAAAAGAATTAGCATTAAAATTAGCGCTAGTCCTCCCAGATTAAGGTAGTGATTTATTTTATCATAGGCAGCTCCAAAATAGTAGCCGATGAGATAGAAAAAAAGTGAAGAGGGAATGGTGAGAATTATGCACCAATTAATATATTTCCTAAGTGGCATTTTGATCGCTCCAGCGATAATCAGTCCAGGGGTTGCTAAAAGCGGAACTAGCTTAATCAGAGTCATCGCTTTTCCTGCGTGCCGCCGAGAAAGATTTTCCAAATAAACTATCCTGTCGTGCGGCAAACCGAAAAGGTGCGCATATTTATTGACTAATCTTTCTCGTCCCCAATAACCCAAGGCGTAATAGATCACATCCGGAATCAGGTTGCCCAAAATAGAAAGCAAGAAAACTAACCAACCATCAAAATAACCTAAGGCCACAGCAAAAGCGGCCGCAGCCGTGATCACCGGACCTTCAATAAGCATGATAACAAACATCAAAAAATACCCATGCTGGATAATCCAATCAAAAGCGCCTGAAAAATTTGAGAGATCCATGATTTTATCCGGTTAGATCGTTTTTCTGCCCCCCCCTGCTATCCTGGTCGGGCTGCCGAGAATCGAACTCGGTCTACATCCACCCCATGGACGCGTACTACCGGCATACTACAGCCCGAAATCTAAAAAGTAAAAAGCGTCATCATACTCCCAAAAACCTTTCCAATATTTCGGCAAAATTATGTTCTTGTTTGATTTCCGGAATATATTTGAGCAAAATTCGGCGAATTTCCACCGGGTCTTCGTTTTCAACGGGAATATGCACAAAGGGTGTAAGATAGTTCTTGGTGTGCAAGCTGATTATTTTTTTATACTTTGGATCATAAAAAATCCAAAAAGAACGCATATTTTCAAACTCGTATATTTCATTGCCAGCCAAAACTCCTTTGGGCACAATGCGAAAATCCAAGATGCGCGGCTCCTTGTTGAGCTGCATATAGGCGACGATTCCGATGAGCACAAAAACAATCGCCATGATTGGATTATTGGTAAAGGTTGCATAAACAATAATTACCAAAAGAACAAGTGCGATATAGGAAAGACGCTTTTTATCTTTTTCGAACATTTCAAACTCCGGCGCACTCCAATGCATCAGCGTATCCTTAGAATGTTGCGCTATCAGCTCTTCATTTGCAGGAGCTTCGAGCATTTCCGGTTCCCTGTGATTTTTCTCCAAAAGCAACTCTTCCTCGTCATCATTTTCAATATGTTTATTGTGATTTTCGATATACATTTAATTTCCAATAAATTGCCGACTTTAATTCATATTAACACATTAGATAGAAACGAGGCAATGCCCCATCCCTACAGATGCCTATGCGCGGGGTTTACAATTAGCAATCCAGCTGGTAGTATTTAAAAGTTAAGATTTATGGCATTTGGAGATGTAGATTCAGGCCGAAGACCCATCAGTCTAGGACTGAGAGTGATCGTATCCTTTACAATAGAATAAAAAAAATTGGAGAGGTGGCTGAGTGGCTGAAAGCACCACACTGCTAACGTGGCAAGGGGTAAAACCCTTCGAGGGTTCAAATCCCTCCCTCTCCGCATTAAAACGAAATCAGAATTCCCGCGAAAAAATTGGTCGGCGGAAAATTAAGAAAAAATATAATAAAAAGGTAAGCGTGCTTGACCCACCCGACCCATTCGCGCACGCTTAAACAAATACACCTCCCTTTTGAGGTTTTATCAAGAGTTTGGCGTTAAAACCAAGAGAAGGGATTCCACCAGCGAAAAGTTTTGGTTTGGGGCTGATTTTGATTGTTGCTTGCCCCGTGATCGCTGTCAGGCGATTTTACGGGGTCGCAAAAAGTCAACTCCTGCCCAATAGAAAGTTTTGATTCAATGTCCGGATATTTGTCTTTGTTTTTCTCGATGATTTGAGGATAAGCGGTAGCATCGCCATAAACTTTTTTGGCAATCGTCAAAAGTGTGTCGCCGGATTGAACGATGTATGAACAAGCGTTTGGTGTGGAATTTCCGGAATATGACGGAGTTTGGATATTTTCTGTTGTGCTTGGTTGATTTTGATTTTCTGTTTGATTTTGGTTGGAAATTTGATTCGTTGTTTGCGAAGAAGCAGATTTGGTCACAATAGAGTGAATACTGCCGGAATCTTCGTTACCGTCGCTATCAGTGGCCTTAATGCGGAAATAGTATTTTGTATTTGGTTCAAGATTTTTCAAAATCACCTCGTGTTTTTTCTCTTTGCTGTTGTCTTTTTTCTTTTCACTAAGGTTTTTGTTTCTTCCATATCTGATTGTTGATTTGGTGTTATAATCGGTTTTCCAGGTGATGGTTATCGTATTTTCTGTAGATTCGGCTTTAACATTGTGGATATTCAAGTTTTTATCGTCATCAGTATTATTATCAGTATTTTCATTAGTATTTGGTTTCGCAACAGAGAAACTGATCAGATAATCTGTGTTATTGGTATTATGCGAAGCGTCTTCACATCGGACATAGTAATTATATGAATTGCCATCAGTTAGGCCGGAAATGCTTTTGGTGTGTGTTGTGCCGTTTGTAGTATCAAGGCTACTGGTCATATCGGCATATGTTGTTCCGGAAGATGCGGAATATTTACAGGTAGCGGTTTCGCTGGTAGTGAGACTTAGAGTTGTTGAGGTGGTGCCAGAAGATAAATTCCCGCTTGGCGAGCCGCCGTTACGAACAGGCGCAGATTCATCGGCTTTGGTAAGATTATCCACTCGTGCTGTTCCAGTATTATTAGCAGCGTCTGTGTCTTTGAGAAAGAGAGTGAAAGTGTCACCTTCATTGATTGATGACCAGCCAGTGAGATCATGAAAACTGGTGACAGTCGTGGTGCAGTTGTTCCAATGGGAATTATCCAAAGAACATTGTGGACTCGTTGTTTCGCTGTCAGTGAAAGTGATAGTGTCATCAGTGGAAACTGTTGCGCCGGAAGCCGGGGAAATATTGGAAAATGCGGGCGCGATATTATCAGTGATATCAAAAGTATGATCGGAATATCCGCCGGTATAGGTAAAAGTAATATGCCCGGTTCCGTCAGCCGTGCAAACTCCCGCTTGGGTACAATCTGTGCTGGTGATTTTTCCACTGGGAGAGCTGGTGTCAATGGTAAGAGAATATTTTTTTCCGGTTACTAAATCACCTACAATGTGTAGCGTGTTTGTTTCTCCCAAAATAATGGAGGATTCTTTCCATTTTTTATGATTTGCTTCCCAAATAAGAGAAAGTTCATCATCTGCTTTGGTAATATCCAGCCATTTGGTAGTTTGACTACCTTGAGGTATTACGTAAAGATCAGCAGTCGTTCCTCCGGCAGTTTCAGTGTTTCGAAATTTTCCATCGCCATACACGCGAACATTAGCAGAGGTGTCTACTTCATTTGTCCCCATCGTATATGAAGGCTGTAATTCAAAACCTTCAATATATGGGTTTCCATAAATGGGATAAGTTGAAGTGGCAGAGCTGATTGAAGGTTCGACTGATGCAAACATTCGGTCTTCGTAAATTTGGCGAATTTGAGTGGCGGCAAGAGCGGTATTATAAATTTGCACGTCATCAATGTCGCCAGTAAATTTAAAATTGCTCGCCGTATCAGCACCTATTCTAAGATTCAATCCCACCGTACTTCCAACGTCGGCACTTAATGTTTGCGAACTTCCATCAACTACGCCATTTACATAAAATGTTACTTTAGCCGGACTTGCATTATCTATGACCGCTGTCACATTTTTCCAATCTGAAGCATTGAGCGGAACTGGATAACTTGTATATTTAAAAGTGGATCCGCTACCGTTATAAAACTTCAAATTCCCACCAGTTCCTCCAGTAGCAAGACCCCAAAAATTTCCACTTGAATTTGATCCCTTGCAAATTATGCATTGATTGCTTGCCAAATTTGTTCCACGTATCCAAGCCGTGACCGTAAAATTCTTAACCATTTGGAGATTGGCATGATCTGCTACCTCAACATAATCACCGGCATTGAAATTATAAGAAGCCCCAGATTGTTTAATATCCGGATAATACATTCCCGACCTTCTCCCATTAAAAGCATTGTATGATCCTTTTCCGGATGTATGTGTAAGCGTTCCGTTGTGAGTGCCGGTCTCCAAGCAAGAAGCCCCGGAAGAGGCACACGAATCAACTACACTCGTTCCACTACCTTCATCCATTTTCCATCTAGCAACAAGGGTGTTTTGTACCATATTTGGAAACATTGTTACATCACTGGTCGAAGTAGCTGAAGAATTGCCATACCAAACATAAAAATCTTTTCCTCCCGCTGGAAGAGAAGGAATTTTAAGATAGACTTCACCTTGGTAGTGATTACTTCCCACATAAATACGCCCATTCGGATAAGAACCTGATCCGGTGCCAACGTTACCACCAGCAAAAATAGCTGTTTCGCTTGCTCCCGCAGGAGTATACGGACCGTCAAAATATTCATAACCACTAAAGCTCAGGGATGAATCGAATGGATAGTGAGTCATCATATTAAAAGTTGTACCACCATCAGTGCTGACATATATAGCGGGGTAAGCGGCTCTGTCATAAGAAACTCCACTTATCACAATAGTAGAACCTATGATTTTTACTCCTTGTATATCTTGGCCTCTATTGAAAATAGCCGTTATGATTGAGTCATCTGCGTTTGCTTTTAGTAAAGATTCCCCTTGCATAGCTGCGCTTGCTCCACTGCCAAATAGTCGATAAGTAGGAGCGAAAGCCATTTGGGTAACATCAGCATCAAGATTGGCTCGCAGTACTTTAAAAGTAGTTCCATCGGTGGATTTCACAATAGCTGGCTCTCCATCAAAACCAAAATAAATATTCCCAGTATAAGGATCGGCACCAATACCATGAATATGTTGCCACGAGCTTTCTTTCCAGGTTACTCCTCCATCAACCACAGTTGCGCTGGTCGTCGTTGGCCACGAAGGCTCGCTTCCGCTCGAAATGCCAGTTGTGACAGATGAAACATAATAGAGGTGACTATTTGCGGTTGTCGGCCTGATAATATCTCCAACAACATAAGAATAACTTGTCTGCCATGCAGGCGAAGTTGTATAGCCAAGCACTTCATTAAAGTTCGCTCCTCCATCGGTTGATTTCCGAATTGAAGGACGATTTCCCCCATCAGAGGTGTATTGTCCCACCCAAAGATTATGAGAATTGTCTTCGGTCATTCCAATCCATTGGATACTATTATTAGACCCAATATCTAGAACAGTGGAAGATGTCACCCCGTCTGTTGAACGCTTTAATAAATTCCCACTCATCCAATACCAATAACCTCTCGAATCAACAAAAAGCAAACTTCCCATACTAGAAACAACGAATTTCTGAGTCCAAGTATTCCCATTATCTGTGCTAAGAACTATACCCGCTTGCCCCGATACCCCGTAAGCCAGTAATGAACCGTCAGCAAGTCGAACATTATGATATCCGGTTTTAGTATTGCTGTAAATCATTTCTGCATTTACGGCTGGGGTCAAATAGAAGGGAATTAAATTGCCCGTTGAATCAGTAATTCTAACATCAGAAAAATCAGTCTTTGCATGGCTGTCAAGAAATACATCTTTGGCTGTGGTATCGCCAGAAGATGATCCGTAGTGTAAATTTACATTGGTAATGTAATCAGTTTCAGCGGATCCCGTTCCAGTAATGTTAATCTTCTTTTGATATTGCCATTGTTCTGGGTTTGCTAAGGTCGCCGCACTCGCCTTCGCCCCAAGCCCAAAAATAAAAACCAAAAGACAAGTTAAAATTATCTTTTGGCCAAAGTCTAAAAGATTTCTGTTTTCTAATTTTTGAGCGCCATTAACTCTCTCTCTCTCTCTCTCAAATTTGACATTGATTTTTGTTTTGATCATATTATTTTCGATTAACTTTTATTTTTTCCAGTCTTTCACTGAAAACCCGCCTCGGATTTTTTTCACAACAACTTTTTGCTTCTCCTTCCAATTTAATTCCAACATTATTTCAATCGGAATCGTAACCGCATAACTGTCGCCGTTTTTCAAAATCTTCCGTATATTTTTATCTTTCAATTTTCTTCTTGCCATAATAACTTGAAGTATACTGGACATACTGATTAAAATCAATATCAAAATAATGATTTCCGAAACTGCTTAAATTATACATCAAAACCAGTTGTTTTCAAAATCCAAAAACCAGGGATTTCCAACTTGCCGTCCGCGCACGGGAGGGCGGGGCAAGGACGGCTAAAATACAAAAAAAGAGGAATAAAAAGAGTCCCGCCACCGTTTTTCCGCTCCGCCCGCCCCGACACCAATTTCAGCGAAAGCCGGAAGAAGCAGAAAGTTTTTCGAGCGATTCGCCGCCGGCTCTGATTTTCGAAAGGTAAAATCTGATGCCAAAATTAGTACGAGGGTAAACCAAAGCCCCGCTTCCGCCGTCCAGCTCTTTCGGAAAAGTATAATGGTCCCATAAATCTACACACGAAATATGCTAAAATGAGAGAGGGAAACTAAGCCAAATTTATGACCAAAAAACCCAGGACGTTCAGTCCCCAAGAGAAAGCCCGGATTGTGCTAGTCGCCATCAAAGGAGAAAAAACCATGGCGCAAATCAGTTCCGACTATCAAGTGCATCCAACCCAAATCGGTCTCTGGAAAAAACAAGCTATGGAAAATTTATCCGAATTGTTTAAAGACAACCGCAAAAAAGAAAAACAAGAAAAAACAGAACACCAGGAACAACTAGACAATTTGTATAAAGTCATTGGTCAGCGGGACATTGAGCTCGACTGGCTCAAAAAAAAATTATCAATATTTACCCCATAGCCGGAAAGTAGCGCTCATTGAAAAAGAGCATGAAAAGCTTACCATTGGGGGGGGCAGTGCCGGTTGCTGGGCATTTCTCGGGAAAGCGCCTACTACAGATCAGCCACCGTCAGCTCAAAAGACAAGCAGATTATGAACTTAACTGAGGGTTTCGCTTATCTTGTCGCTGTCATTGATTGGTTTAGCCGCTATGTGATCAGCTGGAAACTCAGTAACAGCCTCGACATTGATTTTTGCCTGGGATGTTTAAATGAAGCATTGGCTCAAACTAAAAACAAGCCGAAAATATTCAATTCCGACCAAGGCAGCCAGTTTACCAGTCCGCAATTTACAAGTACGCTGGAATCCCAAAACATTCAAATCAGCATGGACGGTCGTGGACGGTGCCTGGATAATATTTTTGTGGAAAGATTGTGGCGCAGCGTGAAACAAGAAAACATTTATCTGAACAATTACCGAAACGTTTCAGAAACCCGTAACAGTTTAAATGAATATTTTCAGTTTTACAATGAAAGCCACCGACACCAATCTCTGGAATATTTAACGCCCAAAGAAGTGCATTTTCAATAGCTAATTATTTTTTAAAAAATTCTCTCTCATTTTAATAATTTATTTGTGTTGACAAAGGGGACCACAATAGTTTTGGATGATGTATTGCGCTTATTTGATTTTTTAGGCACTTTCCGATAAACTAGGAAATAATGAATTGGGGAGCATTGATTTGCCAGTATGTTCTAACTTCGTCCCATGCTCCCCGCCGTGAATGAAGTGAACAAGGAGAGGAGCAAGCCAACGATTTGGCTTGCGTGAGGGATTTAAAGGGTGCGAGAGCGCGCAGCACCCAGGCTCGAGTCGGAGCGAGAGAAATCAGCTCCCTCTCCGCCTTCGCTACGCCGTAGTGGTATCGAAATTTTTTAGTACATTAATAAAATGGTTGAGCAATATAAAAGAAAACCAAATACAGCTTGTCGGATATGTAGAAAGAAAATATATAGAAGACCTGCTGAAATTAAGAGAAATAACGGCAAAGTTTTTTGCAGTGTTGCATGCTATGGCAAATTTTGCAGAAAAGAAACTCCCTGCTTGGTGTGCGGAAAATTAATCCTAGCAACTTTCAACAAAAAAACGTGTAGCAGAAGTTGCGCAAACAGACATAGAGAGGGCATTAAATACAAATTAAACAACACCAGAGATAAAGTTAAAACGCAGAGAATTCTTAAAACTAGGTTATTGAAAGACAGAGGAAGTAAATGTGAAAGATGCGGATTCGATAAATACCAAATACTAGAAATTCATCATAAGGATAGAGACAGAAATAATAATAATTTAGATAATCTAGAAATCATCTGCCCAAACTGTCACTCTGAAGAGCATTATCTGGAGAAAAATTGAATTAGAAATTGTTGTTAATATTTTGGAGAGGTACCGAAGCGGTCATAACGGGGCGGTCTTGAAAACCGCTAGTCTCGAAAGGGGCACGTGGGTTCGAATCCCACCCTCTCCGCCAAAAAATAAGCGCTTATAGCTCAGTGGATAGAGCGTCTGGTTGCGGTCCAGAAGGTCGCAGGTTCGATTCCTGCTAAGCGCACAAATGAATACTCTTCTCAAAAATATTCCCAAAATTACTCCGAAATATGTCAAAATTTTGGAGAAACTGGGACTACTCACTGTCCAAGATTTTTTGTTCTATCTCCCGCGCCGCTATGACGACTTTTCCAAAACTGTCGCTCTTCGCGATGAATATATTAACTCTGTCGTAACTGTTTCTGCGATAGTGACCAAGGTGAAATTAAACCGCATTTTTCGTCGTAAAATGACGATTGCGGAAATAATCCTCGAAGATGAAAACCGAACGCCCCTGAAAGCTGTTTGGTTCAATCAACCTTTCATTCTTGAATCAATGCCGATCGACACTAGAGTCCGCCTTTCGGGAAAACTGGGACGAGCGGGAAAATATTATACCTTGCAAAATCCCGCCTGGGAAAGAGCCTCGCGTGAAAAAACCAACACCGGACAACTCGTGCCCGTCTACGGCGAAACACCCGGCATCACATCGAAATGGATCCGCTGGCAAATGAAAACTTTCTTGGAAAAAAATCCTCCCTTGGAAGATTATGTTTCGCAAGATTTGCGAAAGAAACTGCACCTCTATTCCCTGCTTTCCGCCCTCCGCCAAATTCACTTTCCCCAAAATGAGGAAAAACTACTCATCGCGCAAAAAACTTTTGCTTTTCGCGAAATGTTTTTGATGCAACTGAAAACATTGCAAATGAAAAATATCTGGGAAGCGCAGAGCGCCCCAAATCTCAAGTTTGATGAAAAATTAATTGAGAAATTTATCGAAAAATTGCCCTTCAAATTGACCGGCGCGCAACACAAAGCGTCTCTTGAGATCCTCAAAGACTTGGAAAAGTCTTGCCCCATGAATCGTTTGCTCAATGGCGATGTGGGTGCGGGAAAAACCGTTGTCGCCGCCATTTCCGCGCTAAGCGTCCTCTCTCAAAATTATCAAGTGGCAATTCTGGCGCCAACGGAAGTGCTCGCATGGCAACACTTTCAATCATTTTCAAAACTTTTTAAAAATTATGATTTTAGGATCGCTCTCTTGACTGGTTCGTATAAACTAACTAATGGTTGTCATTCTGAGCGGAGTATTTTTGAGGAACGAAAAAATACGCAGTCGAAGAATCTGCAAACAGCTATCCCAAAGATTTCCAATAAATCACTAGCCTCACGGTTATCACCAGCAGATCCTTCGACTTCTCCGCCAGCTGGCGGATTCGCTCAGGATGACAATACAAAAGTTACTCGTGATCAGATGCTTGGGCAAATTAAAGATGGAAAAATAAATCTTGTCATCGGCACGCATGCGATCATTCAAAAAGATGTGGCATTCAAAAATCTTGCACTGGTTATTATTGACGAGCAACACAGATTTGGCGTCGCGCAAAGATCAATTCTGCAACAAGAAGCAATGGAGCTGGAGGATGGCAAAAAACAAACCATCCCACACCTGCTAACAATGACCGCGACACCAATTCCAAGAACTCTCGCCATTGCATTTTTCGGCAGTCTTGATTTGTCTATTCTTGATGAAATGCCCAAAAATCGAAAACCAATCAAGACTAAAATTGTCCTCCCTGCGCAAAGAAACCAAGTCTATGAATTTATGCGCCGTGAAATTGATGCTGGCCGTCAAGTCTTTGTCATTTTACCTTTTGTTGAAGAATCAAAAGTCCTGACCGAAATCAAAGCGGCCACCGAAGAGCACAAAAAACTTTCCGCCATTTTTCCCGAATATTCCTTGGGGCTTTTGCATGGACGCTTAAAATCCAAAGAAAAAGAAGCGGTGATGCGGGATTTCAAAGACAAAAAAAGTCAGATTCTAGTTTCCACCTCTGTTGTCGAAGTGGGCATCGACATTCCTAACGCGACAATTATGCTCATCGAAAATTCTGATCGCTTTGGCCTCTCCCAACTCCACCAATTCCGTGGCCGCGTCGGTCGCGGTGAGCATCAATCATATTGCTTTCTCTTCACTGAGTCAACGACTCAAACATCATTGGAACGCCTGCGCGCATTGGAAAAAAGTAATGATGGTTTTGCTCTTTCCGAAATTGACTTGAAATTACGCGGTCCGGGACAACTTCTGGGCAAAGCCCAATCCGGCCTTTCTGATATTGCCATGGAAAATCTCAACAACCTCAAACTGATCAAAATCGCGCGAACTGAGGCACAAAATATTTTCAAAATTGACCCAAAACTAAAAAAGCATCCGCTTTTAGCAAATGCCTTGGAAAAATTCGCCAAAGATGTGCATTTGGAGTGATTTTCCAGCTTTATTACTTAGCCACCCGCGAAACAAATAGATTATCTTTCACGTAATATCTAAGCAGTTTATCTTTCCACTCCTTCGCATAATCAACGCCGATTCTTTTGGCTTTGACGATTTTTCTTGGCGGTATTTTTATCCCTCGGTCTTCAATAAATAATTTCGCGCCGAAATTAGTTGCAGACGAACAATTCAGAGTTTTATCAATCCTAAGTGCTTGGCACAGTTTTCCCGGGCCACTGGCAAGAGCAGTGAGTTTGTCGACTCGGCGATTCTTCTTCATTTCTTCAACTCCTTCCAATGGCTCCAGGGCTCGAATAAGAATGGCGGCTGGATATTCTTTAGCTTCGGTCACAATATTAAGGTTGAAATAAACTCCATAGATCATATAGACATACCAAAACCCGCCTTCAAAAAACATGACTTGATTACGGTTGGTTTTTCCCTTAAAAGCGTGGGAGGCCGCATCATGCGGACCGACATAGGCTTCGGTTTCGACAATAATTCCCGAAAGTTTTTTATGGCCGATTTTGCGAACCAACACTTTGCCAAGCAATTCTTTGGCGACTAATTCAGTCTTTCGCTGAAAAAATTTTGCGGTTAATCTGGACATAGCGTATGCTTATTTAAAAATCCTTACCACACCAATATTCATATCCACATCCGCTAAATCTCCGTCTTTCAAGACTCTCCCTAATGAAGAGGAGGATTTTTCAATTGCCCATTCCAAAAGCCAAGCCAATCATTTAATCAGACGAATTATGGTTCAAGCATCTTTCATAAACCTTCAACAATTTATTTGTGCAAACTTCACTGGTAAAATTCTCCCTGGCAATTTTCTCAGACGCTTTGCTAAAACGCTTTCGTAATTCAGGTTCGCTAATCAATTTCAAAACCGCATCCGAAAATTCTTTTTCATTCTCCCCCACCAAAAATCCATTAGCCTTGCTCAGCATCAGACTGCTGATTCCCGTAGAATCAACCGCCACAACCGGCAACCCCATATACATCGCTTCCAAGGGAATAATCCCTTGGGTTTCGGATTTTGATCCGTGGACAAAAATATCCGCGGCGGCAAAATAGTTTTTAATTTCTTCCGACAAAATGAAACCGGTGAAAATCACTGAGTCGGAAATTTTTTCTTTTTCACAATATTCTTTTAGTTTTGGCAAAAGATAGCCCTCGCCTGTCACTAAAAATTTAACTTTTCGATTGTCTCGCAAAATATTTTTAAGTGAGCGAAAAACAAATTCAATATTTTTTTCCTCTGTTAGGCGTGAAATCAGAAAAAGCACAATTTCGTCAAAAGCTATTGCTAATTTTTCTCTCGTCCCTTTCCGATTGGCGCCTTCAAATTTCTCCGCTTTAATGCCGGTGGCAATTGGGATGATTTCTTTTTTTACTCCCCATTTTCGCAGAATCGGCATGATTGAAGCGGTTGGAGCGATGATTGCATCGGCGCTATTGGCAAACTTAGTCGCTTTTTTGATAATATAATCTGCTGCCCATTTTTTGGAAATTATGGGTACAAAATTTGTGTAGTGGTCATAAAGCGTGTGCCAAGTAAACACGAGCGGAACTTTTTTCTTCTTCGCCCAGCGCCGACCCGCCGCGCCTAAAAGGTTGGGGTGCTGAGCATGGATGATGTCTATTTCGAGCTTTTTCAAAACTTTGCGCATCCGCCATGAATATGGGATCGGCAAGGGAAAGCGAAATTTGAATTCGATATCAAGTGAAGGATAACGAAAAACCCGCGAATTGGTGTCGACATAATCCTTCCATTTGGGCGCGAAAATATAGACGGTGTGACCGCGTTTTTCCAACTCTTCCCGGAAAGTTTCCACCGATACCGTCACACCATAGGGATTGGGCAGATAGTTGTTGGTAAAGATGGCTATATTCATACTATGGCCGATTCAAATCGGTTATTAATTCGCGTCTAAAAACCCAAGAATATCCTCAAAGATATGTTCGTTTTCAATGTCGGAGATGAAAGTATGATAGGCGTTCTCAAGATATTTTTTCTTTTTTATTTTCGAGCTAATTTTGGCAAAAATTTTCTCCAAACTTTTTTTGGCCACAATATGATCCGCACGTGATTGCAGCACAAAACATGGTTGAGTTACTTTCGCAATCACTCGCCTGGAAAACCTCGCTAGTTTCAAAATTTCCAAAACGCTTTTGATCGGATAGGTTTGATATGAAATTCGTCTGGTCACCATAGCCGATGAACCAAAGGACGGCGGATAATATTTTTTATAATATTTTTTAAACGGCAAAATGAGTCTGGCAAAGATATGCATCGTTTTTTCCATCCGCAATCTATATGGCATGGCCATAAGCACAAGACCAGAAATTTCCGAATTACTCCCTGCTAAAATCGAAGCGAGACTCGCACCTAATGATGTTCCAATGACATAGATTTTTTTGTGTTTTTCTCGAAGATCAAAATAGGCTTTTTCGACATCTTTCTTCCATATCTCCCATGAAACATTTTCCAGATCCGTTGGCACTGTCCCATGGCCCGTGAGCAGTGGCGCCGAAACGGTGTAGCCTTTTTGATGCAAATATTTTCCCAAACGCCGCAACTCATAGGGTGTTGTTGTCCACCCATGAACAAGCAGAACTGCGCGCCCGTTTTCGCCGGGGAAATAAAAAGGCTTGTCGATGTGTGCAAGCTCGTCACGATAGAGTGATTTCGGGTCGCCGAAAATTGCTGATTTTTCTTTTTCTTTGGTCAAATTTCCCATGCTCTATATCTTACTACTTTTCTCCGATTTAGCCAATGGAGATAAAAACGACCTGACGTTTCCAGAGAAAGTGTCAGGCTAAAGTTTTAATTTAGCAGAACTTGCGCGCAAATCATGACAACATTGCCCGCAAACAATCCCGCAAAGATTGCCCTGAAAAAATCTTATTTTTTATCATCACGTTCCAAAAAAATCTTCTTCGCCTGTCGATTTTTGTAGAGCATAATTATGAAAATCGAGATTGCCACAACAACAAAAATTATCCAACCCACCCACTGGATATATTGCTTGATTTCACGCCAAAGATAGCCATAGAAATAGCCCATCGCCACCAAAAATCCACTCCAGACAACTCCGCCATAGAAAGAATTCTTCACAAATTTTTTGAAATCCATTTTGACAATTCCCGCGGCCGTGAAAGTGGCCCAGCAAAGCCCGGTAGTCGATTTGACGGCAAAAATTGTTTTTCCGCCATGCTTTTTGAAATATTCCCCCATCTGCAAAACTAGTTTTTCCGTAATGCCTGCATATTTCCCGACGCGCCTAACAAATCCCATGCCAAAATGATAACCAAGAGAATATAGAAGAACATCTCCGATGAGATCGCCCAAAACCGAAAAGAATAAAACCATGTACACATTAAAAGCGCCAAGGCTCGCCATCATAGCGGCAAATACTGTGACAATTGGACCTTCAACAATCATCAGCGGCAACATCACCCAATAGCCATAGTGATGCAAAAACTGAAATATATTTTGACCAAGTTGTTCCATACGTAGCCTCAAGGGGAGTCGGACCCCTCTTTTCAGGATGAAAACCTGATGTCCTAACCGATAGACGATGAGGCCAAAAACAAAACAAAGCAAAACTGCTTTTTTCTAACTTATTTACCTAAAAAAGATAATAACACAGCTTTAAAAATAAATCCAGTGCAAGTCTACTCCAATACAAGAAAGTACCCAAAATAATAAAACGCCCCGGATCAACTATGAAGATTCATAGCCGATCCGGAGCGCTTGGAAACAACCAACGAGTAGCTTATTTTTTGAATAAATAATAATACTCGCCGTAATTTGCTGACAATACCGAATCCGGTACCGCCCTATCCCTATAGAAATTGAGGCTTGCGAGAAATTCCGCTTCTTGCTCGGCAACATCATTTCCCGGAGAATCGTTTTCAATAAAAACAAAAACGGCATTTACCCAGAGAACCCACTGCAAAAAATCCTCCTCCGCCTTTGAGACCGGCTTTCCAAAAATTTTGTCCTGCCGCTTATCATAATCGGTAGGCCCGGGCAAGAAATAGCCAACTACTGTATTTTTCTTTTTACCTATTTCTCTAGCAATCCTCCGCGCCTCCTCAAAGATAAGTTTATCGTATTTTTTTCCTCCCAAAAAAGAGAGGAATTTGCGTTGGAAATGTTGTGCGTCCTTTTCAATCAACCAATAATCTTCTTCGTAACTGAAGTTATTGGAATGATAGAAAGCGCGATAATATTCTCGCGCAAGAGCAATCGCCTTTCCCGCTCCGCTATATTTGGCGTCACCATCGATAATAATCGCCCCAACGGAAGGCACAAATTGGGCCGGGGAGAAAAAGGAAAAATTTTTCCAAATCTCGCAAAGCCCGCGTTCGCCCTTGAGAACAGGCACAAGAAGGATCCAGCCCGCCTGCTTCTTATTTTCAAGTGCTTCAACGGAATCAACTCTTGGCATTCCGTTGACTAGACTCCTTTCCATGTGGTCAACAATTCTAGCCGCCTCTTGACTTTTTGTCTCTGGCGCTTTGATAATGCTTTTACGCCATTCACTGGCAATCCTCATATGCGGATCAAAATTTTCAGCAGAAAAAATAGGCGCTACGCTTAAAGTAAACACCACAACGATAGCCAAAAAGCCCGCTAACTTTTTCATGATAATTTTCCTTTTTTTGATATTGTTTTGAGCCACTTTTATTGACTCGCTCAATTTGACAATGAACTAATTAACTTTACACTTTACCCTATTTTGCCAAAAAAGTCAACAAAAAATTGCAATTATCCCTTATTTCCACTAAGATTAAAGAGTTAAAGGTTAAAAAATATTATGATTATTCTGGGTCTTGAAACATCCTGTGATGAAACCGCCGCTTCCATTTTGGAGGTGAAAAATGAGCGCATTAGCGTGCTTTCCAATATCATCTCCTCTCAAGTTGCCCTCCATGCTCAGTGGGGTGGAGTTGTGCCGAATTTAGCTGCCCGAGAACATTTGAAAAATATTTTGCCAGTCATAAGTGAAGCTCTGGAGAAAGCCAAAAAGAAGCCCTCCAAAATCGATTTGATTGCGGTCACTAATGGCCCGGGTCTCATTCCGGCACTGCTCGTTGGAACAACCACGGCCAAAGCTTTGTCCTATCTCTGGCACGTACCACTCATTGGCGTGCATCACATCGAAGGGCATATATACGCTAATTTTATAAACGGGGAACAAGAAACAAGAAACAAGAAACCTGCCTGCGCTGAGGCTCCGGCAGGCAGGCAAGAAACAAAAGAAGAAAAACAAGAAAAAATAAAATTTCCAATTTTAGCGCTCGTTGTTTCTGGTGGTCACACGCAACTGATTTTAATGAAAAAACATTTGAGCTATGAAATTATTGGCGAGACTGTGGACGATGCAGTTGGCGAAGCTTTTGACAAAGTGGCGCGTATTTTGAACCTTGGTTATCCCGGCGGTCCGGCCGTGGCAAAATTGGCCGATGGCTACACCGGAGAGAAAAAATTCCAAATCACACTCCCCCGTCCAATGTTGAAATCCGCCAATTTTAATTTTTCTTTTTCCGGAATCAAAACTGCCGTGCTCTATGCAGTGAAAAAAAATCCGGAAAATCTGAAAAATGAAGATTACGCGGCGGAAATGTGTCACGAATTTCAAGCCGCTGTGACTGACGTGCTCATCGCCAAAACAATCCGCGCAGCCAAAAAATATGCGCCCAAAACAATCCTCCTGGCTGGCGGAGTCAGCGCCAATAAACATCTGCGAGAAAAATTAAACTCGGATGTTAAGGAAAATTTGAAAAATACAACCTGTCTTGTGCCTGAATTGGCCTACAGCATGGACAACGCCGCAATGATTGCGATGGCGGGATGTTACCAATGGAAGAATTTGAAAAATAAAAAAATACCGGAAAAAAGTTGGGAAAATTTGGAAACAAGTGCGAGTCTTAAATTATAAAACCACCCCCGATGTTATTATCATTCTTTGAAGGAATCATTGCCGCGCTTGGCGCTTTAGTTTTAGAATTAAGTCCGCCAATTTTTGGCTTGGCAGTATCGGAAACTTCATTGCTATTTTTGCTTTTCACCGCCAGCGTAGAGGAAATAATCAAATATGTCTTTATTTATAATCACTACCTTAAGCTCGAAGCAAAGGAAAAAATTCTTTCCGGCGCTTTTTTCATTGGTCTTGGCTTTGCACTTGTCGATGCAATCACAAAACGGCTATCTCATGGAGAAAACATCATGTTGCCGATTATCGGAATTTTTCTGGTTCACCTTTTCACAGCAACGCTCCTGGGACTATTTTTTTGGAAGAAAAATCAAAAGCCAATCTCACTAAGCGTCCTGATTGTTGGCATAAATATCCTTTTGCACTTTTTGTATAATTTTCTAATTCTACGCTATTAGCAGCAAAAAATGGCCAAGAAAAAACCAACTTGCCAAATACTGACAGTCCGCTATAATTTAGTTAAAGAATAAATAAATAATTTTCCCAAATCTATGACCAAAGTAAAAAAGTCCTTCCTGGAAAGACTGACTGGCGCAAGAACAATCGAAGAAGATACCTACATCTCTGACCGCTCGATCTCGCCAAGCATTGGCAGATATGACGAAGATGGCGAAATAGAGCTGGAAAGAGAGATCTCGGCTCGCTCAACTCCTCAACACTTCTCTCGAGAAGTCCAAGAAGAAAGTCAGGCGGCTGAGTTGGAAAATAACGAGGGTCAACTCACGATTGATGTCTACCAAACTGACACAGATATTGTTATAAAATCCACTATCGCCGGGGTTAAACCGGAAGATCTCGATGTCAGCATCAACAATGACATGCTCACGATTCGCGGAGAAAGAAAGAATGACGAGCAGGTAATGGAAGAGAACTACTACTATCAAGAATGCTACTGGGGCTCTTTTTCTCGCTCGGTAATTCTGCCAATTGATGTTATGGCTGACAAGATTGAAGCTTCAATGAAAAACGGAATTTTGACCGTTCGAATGCCAAAAGCGGAAAGCAATAAATCAAAAAAAATTCAAGTCCGAGGATTCTAGTCACTCAGAGTATTTGCGTCTTTTTAACCTCGCTTTTTTTGCGGGGTTTTTGTTTTCAAGCGCCTTTGTTTCAACCTTGATTTTGGCGCATATTTCCTGTATTCTAAATAATATGAAGGCTACTAAATATTTTGCTGTTTTTTTATTTTCCTTATTTTTTCTCTCGCCAAACTGCTCCGCGGAAATGGTTGATTTGGGTTTTTTTACTCCGCAAGAATTAAACACCAGTCTAGGCACTGATTTGACACTGGGAGTAAAAGACCAAAAAACAACAATTCCCGCTTCAGAAGTTACCAATTGGCTCAAAGAAGAACCTTTGCTTAGTTATGCCAGTGAATATAAATCAGAGATTGAAAATGGCAATTTTTGCGCCTACAAAAAATCTTCTCTTTGCAAATTATCTTTCAGTTACCGTGGGGAAGATAAATTTAAGAAAAAAATTTTTGTGACACTGGACACAGACTTGGTGAAAAAATCTATCGCAAGCCTAGCCGGGACAGTGAATAGCGATCCGTCCGATTCCAGGTTTAAAGTTGTCGATGGGAAGGTGTCACTTTTTTCTTTAAGCGAGAAAGGCTTAAAACTTGATGAAACGAAAAGTCTGGAGCAAATAACGACCGCTCTGGAAAACAGAAACACTGGCGCAAAAATAGACCTGCCGTACAGCGAAATTGATCCCACCACTACAACTGAATCTGTCGATAATATGGGAATTGATACGCTGATCGGCGAAGGTCATTCCAATTTTCGCGGCTCACCCAAAAACCGAATTTTCAACATCAACGTCGCCACTGAACGTTTCAATGGCATTCTCATCAAACCTCATGAAGAATTTTCTTTCGTGAAAGTCCTGGGTGAAGTTGATGGCGAACATGGCTATTTACCGGAACTGGTAATCAAACAAGACAAAACCGAACCGGAATTTGGTGGAGGAATTTGCCAAGTTTCCACGACGGCTTTTCGCGCCGCAATTTATTCCGGCCTGGAAATCACGGCCAGAAGAAATCATGCTTATCCGGTTGGCTACTATAACCCGCAAGGCATGGATTCTACCGTCTATATTCCCAGACCTGATTTACGCTTCATCAACAATACTCCGGGCTACATCCTCATCCAAACAAAAATCGAAGGGACGGTGTTGACTTTCCAATTTTATGGCACCTCCGATGGTCGAAAAACAAACGTAATCGGACCAACTATTTTGGAAAAAAATCCTGACGGTTCGATGAAAACCACCTTCACGCAACAAGTCTTCGACAAAGATAATAATTTGGTTCGAGAAGATGTCTTCAAGAGTAGCTACGAATCCCCTTCCAAATTCCCTCATCCGGGAGAAACTTCAGGCCTGCTCACCAAAAAACCCAAAAACTGGTCTGATCATGAATGGCGGGTGTACAAGACAGCGCATAATATCCCCTAGGAAACCACTTGCCAGGGCAATTTATTTTTGCTAGTATAAACAAGTTATTTTGGAATTAAAAACTGCGCCGGTAGCTCAGTGGATAGAGCAGTAGCCTTCTAAGCTATTGGTCGCAGGTTCTATTCCTGCCCGGCGCACAAAATTGGATCCATATTGGAAAGACTTGCGAACAGGTGCTATATAGTATACAATTGGTGGTATATGAACCAAAGAAAATATAGCAAAAAAATAAAACAACAAGTTAGAATATTAAGGGAGAAAAATGGTCTTAGCTACAAAGAAATTGCTGACAAAGTTGGCATCCCGAAAAGCACGGCAACGCTTTGGTGTAAAAATGTTATCGTAAAATCGGAATATAGAGAACGATTATACACAAAACAAATCAAAGCATTGTCAAACGGACCAGAGAGTAGCCATGAACGAAGAAAAAAAGAAATCGAAACTATCATTGATAATGCTGAAAAAGAAATTGCCTTACCCCTAAGCATTGACGCATACAAACTTTTCGGTGCGGCACTCTACTGGGCTGAAGGCAATAAGACCCAACATTTTGCGATTACCAATTCCGATCCTTGCTTAATAAAGTTTATGATCAATTGGTTAAAGGATGTTTTAGACATATTTCCCAAAGATATAAAGGTTCATTTGAATATTTACCCCCAACAAAACGACAACAAGCTAAAAAAATTTTGGTCAGAGTTAACTGAAATACCATTGGAAAATTTTGGCAAAAGTTTTATAAAACCAGAAAATAAAAATTATAAGAAAAACACTCTATATTACGGTACAATTAAAATTCGAGTTAGCAGAGGAACAAATTTTCGACACAGAGTTTTTGGCTGGATAAATTCCGTGCTAAAAGAAACTGATTTTCAAGTAGCTGCAACCAGAACGAAATGGCATAAATTAAAAACTAATTATCCTCGAATATAACGCATCCCTAGCTCAATCGGTAGAGCAGAGGACTCTTAATCCTAAGGTTCTGGGTTCGATTCCCAGGGGATGCACAGGAAATTTAAAAATTATAAAATCAGAAGTCTATAGAGTGGCGGGTATCGTCTAACGGCTAAGACACTTGTTTGTGGTACAAGGAATTTGGGTTCGATTCCCAGTACTCGCCCCCCTGTAGATTTCTATAAAAAATAAAAAACATTGCGCCCTTAGCTCAGCGGATTAGAGCATCTGGCTTCGGACCAGAGGGTCGGGGGTTCGAGTCCCTCAGGGCGCACAATTTTCATCAGACGCACACAAAAAACACGACTCTTAAATGTCGTGTTTTGTTTTAGACAAAAAATCTATTTTATCCCAAAAATATCCTTTTCGGCTGTTATTGTTTTTTCATATTCCTGGGATCTTTGCCTCTCCTTTTCAACGATATCTTGAAACTTTTTACGATTAAATGTCACTTCTTTTTCTTTAGTTTCCAAATAAGTTGCTTTTTTTTCTTCACTCCACTGATGATTGAAAGCATAGGAATACCAAATATACCCGCAAAATCCGGACATGGCAAAAAATAGGATAAACACCAAAGCCTTGAAATTGCGACCGAAAAATTCGACAATTTTGTGAAAAATATCCCCTGAAGCAATATCTTTTTTTAGGTTTTTCAGATTTAACATTATTGAGTATAAACAATTAGGTTAAGTGAGCTTTTAAGCGCTGGATTGCTCCCAGCGCTAGGGTCTAAACCTGAAACAGGACTGCTCTTGGAATTGCTACTTTGAGGCATTGGTGAAAGAAAAATCCCGTTTGAATTGGAGTTATTTTCTTTCAAAATACCACCATCTTTATCGATAAAAACTTTTTGCATATTCAAAGAAATAATATTCACATAGTATTTATTATTCTCCAACTTATGTTCAAAATTCAAAAAACCGTCATAGTCGCCAGTCAAATCCACTTGCATAGAGACATATTGCCGATAGAGCAATTGCTCCTCAATACTCTTCGCATCATCTTTTTTAGCCAGCGGCTTGGCTCCGGGTGTGGTCGCTGAATTATTTTCGCCATCACTCAAAACTTTTATTTCAATTTTATTATTTGTTTCCTCTGCTAACGATTCGATATAGCGAATAAAATCAACTTTGCTCCCCGAATCAAGAATTGTTCCCACCGCTTCCTTGTTTTTTTCAAATTCAGCGTTAGTCTCTTCCATTTTGGGTATCTTTTCTATTTTCATTTTCTCCAAATTTCCGTCAATAATTTTCTCTTGAATCAAATCAGCGCTACTTCCAATTTTTTTGATAGCAAATACGGTCGTCCAGTAGAACAGGGGCAATACGATGAGCAAAAAAGCGCTGACACTGACAGAAATTTTATGTTTTTTTACGAAATTTTTCATTTATTTTTTGCGCAATTTTCTTTAATATCCAAATCTATTTGAAAGGCAATATCCTCCTTGGAAACAAGATCAGAAAGTGGCAAATCAACATTTTCAAAACAGTCTTCCTTTTCCAGGTTATCCTTAAACACCAAAAGATCTTCTCTGGTCTTCGCTTTTCCTGCCAGTGACAGTGAATAATTTTTTGTTGACAATCCGCTAATTTCCACATTGTCCGGAACAGCGTTGTTTAGCTTGGAAAATAGTGTTGACCAATAAATTTGCCCATTGGTAATGCTGGAAATCTTAGCCATCTTGGTATTAATTTCCGAAAACTTACTCTCATAATATTTTATCGTGTCATATTGAGCCCCATTCGCCTCATTAATTTTTCCATCGGAAATTAACCGGAGATTAATATTGAGAAGGTAATTGATACTGAAAATAAAACCAAAAAACATAACAACCATAAGAAGAATCACCAGCTCCCAGCCCAAAATTGACCGGAATTTCTCGGCGATGCGAACTTCTTCCTTCTTGTTCGGTGGGAGTAAATTAATTCCTATTTTCATAGTCTTTTTTCCTCATAGCGAGGCCTATTGCGGCAGTAAACTGGAGTGACTTTTCCTTGCTAACTATTGGCAAACGATTATTAAAATTCAAATTTACCCAAGGGTCACCAATGCAAATTTTGCTTTGTAGCCTCTTTGTGAGATATGGCACCAGCCCTTTCAGATTTGCTCCTCCGCAAATAATTATCTTCTCCACTTTGCCTGATTTACTGTTTATATTTTGATAAAAATCGATCGTTTTTTCAATTTCAACAGAAAGCCCTTCCAGGTACGATTGCATGGAATTGAAGACTGAATCATCACTATTGCACGAACCAACACCCTGAGAAATCTTTATTTTTTCTGCTTCCTCACTACCGATCCCTAGCGTTTTCGCAATGGCATCGGTTACACCATTGGAGGAAAAAGGAATGCTTGATGTGAAAAAAGGAATATTTCCTTCAGAAACAATAAAATTAGTTCTCTTTGAACCCAAGTCAACAATCAAAGAAATGTTGGCATCAGAATCTGTATCACTAATAAGACTTCTCGCTGTGACAACCGACTCCGTCTCCAGGCCATACGCCTCAAGCCCGGCCACTTCCAAGATCTCCAAAATATCATCGACTATTTCCCGGGAGACAGCCACGGTTAGGATATTTTGATTGCCCAAAGACTCGCCAATTAGCTGCCAGTCATAGTAGACTTGATCAACAGAAAGCGGGATGCTGGCTTCAATCTCCCATTTTATCGCTTCGCTGATTTCGGATTGCTCCATGTGCGGAATCGAAAGTACCCGCAAAAAAACTTTTGATTCAGGCAAAGAACAAATAACTTTTTTCGTATTTATTTTTTTTGGCCCAGCCGAAGTAACAGCTGCCTTGATGGCCTGAATCACTTTTTGTTTGTCAATAATTCGCCCATCTTCAATACAACCGTCAGGAATCGCTGCGATAGAATAGGATCGAACAGAATCGCCAAGCCCCTTGCTTTCCAACTCTACAACTTTAACAAAAAGGTCGCCCAAATCAATTCCAAAATAGGCATCTTCAAAGTTGATTATATTTTTTTTCAGAAAATTCATAATTTAATTATAGCACATTTTTTTATAGTTCTTCCCAAAGATCAATTGCATAATCTGTGCCAGTTGGAAAATAGGGTGGCGGGCAATACAGCAAGTTATTATTAAAATTATAGGTACGCGCAGCAAAACCATTATTTCCATGCGCAAAGTATGGTTGCAAATAGGACGCAATCGCACCATTAAATGTCAGAGAATTTTTTCCACTAAAGCCATTGTCATTTATTCCCACCACTCCTCCTTGGGCCAAAAGAGCCGCATCAACAATAAAATTATCCGGACAACTTCCGAGCACGCGCACATCGCGTTGCGCAATCAATCCGAGCATATTATTGCAATCATACGCGGCATATTGCAGATTAGTATTGCTGATTCCGATATAGATATCCCGCTGATTCCCTCCTCCCGACAAATTAGCCGCGACAATGGACACGCGCTTATTATTAATAGTCCCTTCGACCCAGGTGTCATTTTCCACAAATATTATTCCGCCATCCGGAATGGCATAATTGCTTAGACATGCTCCGCTACAGCTACTGCATGTGCCACTCCCGCTATTTTTGAGGTATCCATTATTATTACTGATCGCGTGGGTATTGCTATTGGCGGAAGCGATCGTGCAAACATCAAATGTCCCATTGCTTTTTAGAATAATCTGCCTGCCCACTCCCGTTGCATCGAAATAGTTACCATGTCCATGCTGAGCTTGATCTTTCATATTGGCAAGGTCCGTTGTAACTCCCGTAAAGCTCACTTCAGAAACAGGAAACTCTCGCCCGCCCATAAAGACATCAGGGCGATTAGGCACTGCTCCACTGGACCAAGGATATGTCGGAGCGTCCGGATCGGCCGGATTTTTTGTCGTATGCACGCCAAATTGCAACCGATTTCCTCCATATGTTGGGTCATTAAACGAAGGCAAAAGCGAGCTTACTGTGTTGTGAGCAATTCCATCAAAACGAATTCCTCCGTTGGAATGAACTTTGCCAAACACCACGGCCTGATCTCCAAAATTAATAAAACTATTGGACAGAAAAATATATTCACTCCAAGACGGCCTGCGAAATCTGACTGAGATTGTCCTTTTCATGTTCGGCGCCTTATCAGACCAACCGGTTGATTCTATGTTGATTATTGTTGAGCCAGGAATTGGTGGCGTGATGACTAATTGATATTGCCCGATTCCTTCATAGCTGACTGCGGCCGGAGAAAATCCCATCGGACCGCCGGTTTGCAAAAAGTTATTGATCTCCAAGGCCGTTCTTCCGGAAGTTTCATGTGCCAGATACCAGCGATAATAATAGATTCCTGCTTCCGCCACCTGAAAAGCTTTCTCTTTTTCCACACGATTTAAGCTAAATTTGAGCTGAGAAGAAATATAGCCAAGCATGGAAACCAAAATAATCATCACTATCGTCATGATAATAAGCGCGTAAGCCAAAGCAGAGCCACGTTTGTTGCTAGCTTTTTGTTTTCTGTCTTTGTTACATATTATATGTTTCATGTTACATGCTATATGCTTAATGCACACTATCGTGATCGCCTAAATTTCGCATTTCCACAAAAGTTTGCATTTCAATGTTATCCGGAGCGCGATTAGGATTGATATTGATCTTCAAATGAATTTTCATAAGACGGATGTCGGCAACATTGGCCGGGGTAGTCAATGGCAGTTGAGCAGGAGAACCGGCATAATTTCTGTCGTAATAATAGAAAATTGGCTCCGCATTGGTATTAACAATTCTTTGGGCGATAGTAACGGTTTGCTGGTCACTATTAGGATAGCTTTTTGGCATTGTTGTTGTCGGATGCGTTATGCCCATTAAAATATTTTGTCCATTTTTATAGATATGGATCCGCTCAGTCACTCCATCACGATCATAGTCGGAATATACCACAACATCATTATCATTGGCCGATTTAATTGCATAAGATCCATCGTCTGCTTGACGAGCGCTGCGAAGATAATCCACCAAACTATTTACGCCCTGGGAAACCGCCATCGAAGATTGTCCCATTTCCAACGTATATGCATTGCTTTGCCACGCTCGCGAAAAAAGGATAGTAAAGCCTTCCATGCCGATAGCGAAAATGGCGATCGCCATTACTGTTTCGATAAGCGTCAAACCTTTTCTATTTTTCCAATTTTTATTTTTTTTCATTTGCATAAATTCATTCGCTTCGCGAACCTATAGCCCGACTGATTCTATCTTAAGGCTGCCATCAGTAATTGTAACATCTGATTCCTTATCGGAAAATCCATCCGCTGTAACCTTTAGGTGATAGGTCCCTGGCAAGAGAGGATCACTCGAATCAGGAAAAAAAGCATTTCCTTCACCAGCTGTCGTTAATTCCTTTTCATAACCTAATGCGGTGTTGGTAAGCTTCACTTTTGCACCGGAAACAGGAAGCGTGCTGCTCAAATCAGTCACAGAAACTAGTAGTGAAGTAACGGTTTTGCTCGCCAGCTTAAGTTTAGCATTTAGCGTCCCGTCAGCTGATAATAAAGGAAATGGCAAGGTTGGAGTGGTACTTATTATAGCATAGCCACTTAGTGTTGCGCCGGTTAAGGAAAAAGCATAGTTTCCCGGACTGATCGCGCTATATAGTTTTTCTCCTCCTGAATCGGTCGTGCCATTTTCATCAAAGTTATAGACCGGAGCATTTGGCAGGGCAACATCGGTGCCCAGCTTTCTTCCGCCAACCAACTGGAAAGTGGTGCCGGAAATTGGCGCATCAAGATGGTCGACTGTGCTAATCTTAATATTGGCCAATTTGTTTTGCACGATATTGGCCACATTCATTGTTCCCGTTACCACCGAGGCATGCACATCGATTGGGTTATAGAGTGGCGTGAGTGGATAGGGTGGCATTGTGCTAACGGTTTCATAGCCATCTTTTGTCACAGTTATCTGATATTTTTGAATCGAGTTGGTTATCCGATTGCCCATAAAAGTCGCATTCCCCGAACTGTCCGTCATTTGATAGGTATTAAGCCCCGTAACTGAATTGATTAGCGTTACATTGGAATCAGAAATTCCCGCGCCCCCGGGTTGATCACTGAAAATATTCACAGAAAGAATTCCGTCTCCTGCATGCTGAACCTCTTTTCCGGGCGGAACAAAACGAGAAACTATCTCTACCTTTTCAGAATTATCGACACCAGCCCAAGAAACTGTGATGATCACTCTTTTATAATCCTCAAACCAGACCGTATCGGCATAGCCAATCCCATCAAAAGGATCATCGACATAGAAAACTTCAGTGTGAATATGATATTGATGCGCGTTTTCTGTCACATCCTGATCGCGAGGAATATTGCCACCAACTACGCCCGTGTTAGTGCCAATACTGTCATAGGCAAGATTGCGCACAATTTCCATCCTTTCATTCACCACCGAAATTGCACCGAGGCGATTTTTGGCATCTTGAATATAGCGTGTGCCAACAGACATAACGGAATAGAAAGTAATCGTAATCAAAGCAAAGATAAACAACACAGTCATGGCTTCGATAAGCAAAAAGGCTTTGTACTTAGCATTCGGTATCATAACAAAAATCTGATTATATATGTCGCTTTTGGTATAATGCATAAGCCGCACCCATACCGGATGCTAGCTACAATATACCAAATACTATTTAATGTTATCCATCAAACTATACATCGGCTGAAGCATTGAGATGGCAAAAAAACCGACTGCGCCTCCGATAAAAATCATCAGCACCGGTTCAATAATCGAGGACATATTTTTGGAAATTTGATCGATTTCATCTTCATAGAATTCGGCTAATTTCAAAAGAATCGTTTCCGTTTTTCCTGTTTCCTCGCCAACTTGCGCCATCTGCGCCATCAGTACCGGAAAAACTTTAGTGTTTTTTTCAATCACCTTGCTGAGACTTATTCCTTTTTGCACATCTTCAATGCCATCCTTGACTGCTTTTTTGTAGTAATAATTAGTCAGCGTGTTAGAAATAATGGTCAGTGCTTGAACTACCGGCACACCACTACGCAAAAGCGAACTGTAAATCCTGGCAAACCGCGCGCAGTTCACTTTGATCACCATATTCTTAATCGCAGGTAGATTGATTAGGATGAAACCAAGCATCTTTTTCCCACTTTCCGTTGTGAGCAAAAAACGAATAGCTATGATAAAAACAATAAACCCTATCGCCACAAAAGCGGCATGATCCCGCAAAAGATTGCTTAGCGCAATAATAAACTTGGTCGAAGCAGGCAAATCAACTTTCATATCGGCAAAAACGCTCATCATTTTGGGCAAAATATAGGTCAACATCAAAACTGCGATACCGATCATTGCCACAATAATCACGGCCGGATAGGTCATCGCGCCCTTGATTTTGCTCGTCAAATCATGCTCTTTTTCCAGCTGAATGGCCAAAATTTCCAGAATTTCTTCCAAATTTCCACTCGACTCACCCACCCTGATCATATTGACGAACAGGTCGCCAAAAATTCCCGGATACCGCGCCAGACCATCAGCAAAAGTTGTTCCGGATTGAATATCATCGAAAATACTATTCAAAATTTTCTGAAACTTTTTGTTCTTAGTCTGCGAGGAAATATTTTTCACCGCCCTGGAAATCGGCAGTCCGGAAGAAATCATCACACTCAAGTTGCGCGTAAACATCAACTTGTCTTTGAGCGAAATGCTAAAAAAACGGTCTAGGAATTTCACGCTAACCTCATTGGTTTTTTCTTCCTGAAGCTCCTTGAAAGATGTCAAGATGTACCCATCCGCGCGAAGCTGAGTGGCGAGGTCTCTTTCGTTTTTCACCTCCAGCTCTCCCGTTTTTGTTTCACCGGAATAATTTTTCGCACTGTAGAATACTTTCATAGATTTGATTTTTCTGTTTTTGTATTTTATGCTATACTCTCCAAGCTTATACTCAAGAGTATAGCAAATTTATAAAAAAATACAAACTAAAATCCCCCACCTAATCCTTTGGTTAAGCAGGGGGGGGCAATATTGTTT
>JAYSLY010000045.1:0-4134 GCA_043725085.1 bacterium | reverse complement strand
GATGTCTTTGCCGCGAGAAAATTTGGCAAAAAGATAGGGAATTTCATCAGCTGGCACGCCAATGCCCGTGTCAGAAACGGTGATGCGCAGGTGGGGTTTGGAAAGACAATTGGCTGATTTTTTTTCGCACAATTCAATTGAAAGCATAACTCCTCCTTTTAGGGTATATTTAATTGCATTGTCCACCAAATTAGAAATCACTTCGCGAATTTTCGCTCCATCCACCATCATCTCCGGCAAAGGAATTTCCGGGGCTTTGTAGTCTAAATATAGATCTTTGTCGCGCGCTTTCAGCGCCAGATTATTGATCACATCCGTGCACAGATCCCCGGCCTGCACTTTCGCATATTCAAACTTCATGCTACCCGATTCAATGCGCGAAACACTCAAGAGATCTTCCACAAAAGCAATTTGTTGGTTGTTCGCGTTGGCAATATTCTCCACCGCTCTTCTTTGCTCTGCGTTCAGTTCGCCATATGATCCCTCAAGCAGCATTGACGAATAGCCCTTGATTGGGGTCGGCGGGGTGCGTAACTGATGGGAAGCCATGGAAACAAACTCCGTTTTGGCGGTATCCAGTTTTTTCAATTTGTCATTGGCAATCGCCAAAGCATCCGCCATTTTTTGCAACTGCTCTTTTCTTTCACTGATTTCCGCGTTAGCTTTTTTCAATTTTTTATTGCGTTCCAAAATTCCCTCATTGCGTTTTTCAATCTCGACATTCGCCTGCTCTAATGCCTCTTTTTGCTTGACTTCTTTTTTAACCGAGCGAATAAGTGCCCAGCCGAAACCTGTCGCTAAAATCAGCGTAATAGCAGTGAGAATTTGATTGATGAACGACTTAATAAAAGCAAATTGGGAGCCAATAAGCACGACCAGCGTCACGACTAATGCTTGTGTTCCAAGCATTTTAATATCAAACGCTTTATAGCGAACAATAAGATACGTCAAGATTCCCATGAAAAATAACGCCCCAAACAATCCACACATCTCAAATTTAAAACCAGACATTCCCCAACCCAGATCTGCCAAATATGTACCAAGAAAGACGGCGAGAAAAAACGAAAGCAAAAATAACAGCATCCCAATCAGCAAAAAAACTATTTGCTTCTTATGCTCTTTGTTGTTACTTTTTTTGATCCTTACTAGCGATAGCAGTATTATTAAAAACACAGAAATAACCTCAATCACATACTTATAATACAAACCAACGTTACTTTCTAGCGAATAGCACTCAGTGGCGCTAAAAGCAGTTAAATTATACCTAGTTGGTATTATAACAATTAGAGGTGTTATAAGTACGCCAAATAATAACTTAAATTTAAAGGGTGCTTCGCCTTTGTTTATGAAAATATAAACGAAATACAAACTTACAACAAAAATAAGTGGCTCAACTAACGTTGTAATAGCCCAAGTCCACATAATAATTCTGGAATCCCAACTCAACCAGGTAAACAAATCTAAAACAGTCCATACTGAAAGCAGGCAAGCCAACAAAAAGAACGTCCTTGACAGTATTTTCAATTCACCTCTAAATAAAACGTAGAAACCAAGAAAAAACGAAATAAGTATTGTTGGGAAATGAGAATAATACAGTAAGCTAAGATTACCCCCAAACGAATCGAGTACTAATGGCAAACACACATTACTTAAATTTGTGACTAGATTATTGCCCATTTTTTTGTTTTAGAATTTACGAATTTACTAAAAAATTATACAGCCATTCAGTTGGCATCGAATGTTAAATTACAAAGTAACAACCCAACATAAGTGGAAGTGGCGTACTTTGAAAAATTTTTAAGACAACTGCGTAAGTCCCCTATTTATAAAAATCATTTACTCACACATGCTGAAACTATATCTCTTAGCTCGCCAGGATAATACATCCATTCCGAGCTATCCTCTTCTCTTATTGGTAATAATGGAACGATCAAGGGCTTAACCCCGAAAACACTCTCTAGCTGCTGAATTGCTCTCAAGACCACATTTCTTGTAAATTTTTTTTCATAATGACTATCTTTCACTATATAGTTTTCAAAAAGGACGCCATGACAAATGAAACAGGCTAATACTTTTTCATAAACTCTTTCCGCATCTTCACCGTTTGTTTTTAACATAGAAACATCAAATGTATCTATTTTCCCGTACATCATGTTAAAAATTCTCCTATGAAATCCGACAAAATTTTCTCCCTGTAGTGTTTTAATTTTATTAAACGCCATGTTTTCATTACCAGGAAGATCTATTACTTTTATTTCTCCATTATTCTGCTTTTCTCCGCTTCCTGTCTTATTAGAAAAAATCATTTTCCCCAAACGTAATTTATCCTGATTTCTAGTGCAAAATTTATCGTTTAGAAACTCAAAAAACACTAAATCTAAACCAATAATTTCTGCAAGATTACGAACAAGCTGAAATTCAAAATTTGGAGTTACTATAAACCTAAACCAAGCAGACCTCGGCTCATTCTTGAACGATGCAGGTAGATCAAAGCCTAAAAAATCCTCCACTTTTTTTCTCAAGGCTTTGTCGTTCCACCGACGCCAAATCTCCTCCTTCGCCACGGACAAAGGCGTGTAAATCTTATTTACTTCGGCTTGCAGTTGTTCCTCGCTGAGTTCTTGCGACTCTTGCATAACAATTATAGCATAAAAATTAGAATTAGACTAAAATAACTTCGTATACCAGCAGAAAATTGAGCTTCTATTAATCTTTTGTACAAATGTCTTTCATCGCAACATGCTTGCTAATTGGAAATCTTTTTTATTTTCAGAAAAATAATCAATATTTTGCTCTCTTGCTTTTTTTAGGAAATCCAGCATAGTTTTGTTTTCTTTTGATAAAGAAAATATATAGTCCCAGCTTTTTTCCACATAATCAATTTCTTCAGGCATAATTTCGCGTCCAATTTGACTTTTTAATTGCAACGCTAATTCTTCTTCATTTTCGACCGGCCTATCTCCTTGTGAAAATTTTTCATATAATAATTCGTAGTCTTTTATTTTTCTGTAGTATATTTTTACATGGTCGAATTGGGATGCTTTATTGACTGTCAAAATACTTTTATATAATCTATTAACAGCTTCTTCATGCGCTCCTGGTTTTGTGAAGCGAGCGATCCCGCCTATTCTTTTTTGTTCTATATAGCGAAAAAAGATGTCTGCGTTGCTTATTTTTGGATTTGTCAAAATAATATTGGCCGTTATTTCATATTGCAAAGCACTTAGCATCTCAGCAGTTCTGATTGGAACTTCCGGATTTTTCATTGTTCCCTCTATAATCATGCTACCTCGCCTATCAGCAATTTCTTGTATTAATTTTTCCGTCCAGTAGTTTACATTTTTTTGCGTCAAATCAGCAGCATTTTGCTCATCATTTTTCAGAAGTTGGTAATAAAAAGGGTGATATCCTCTTAAATCGTCGCTGTTTATCACGGAAAAATTTTCGTTACCTGGCTCATTTTTTAAAACACGGATGAAATGACTCTTCCCTGCCCCAGGTTGGCCTCCTGAAATATGCGCCTTGGGATTTTCTTGTGGAATAAGTAATTCTATAAATCTTGGCAAAATAATGCCTGAGAATATCTCATCACATTCTTGTATTGATAAAATAGGATTACTCATACTTTTTGCTGATAACCTTTATTTGTCTGACTAACTCGTTATAATTATTATCCGATGTTTCTAATTTACTGTAAAAATCATTCAGAATGTTGTCTAATTTTTTAAGTATCTTTTGTTGGTTGTCTAAGCGCGATCGATTTGGCTTAGTTTTCTTTTTTTCTTGGAAAATATCAAAACTAACCTTGGATTTAGCGGTTGTAATTAGTCCAATTATTATCTCCGTTTTAATTATTTGGTTCATATTTCAACTGCTCAGTAAAACCTTTTAGTTCATTTATAAGAAATTTTTCTTCAAAAATCATCCGCTATACTATTTGATAATATTTCATAGGCATCATTTGCAAAAAAGAACAGCTCTCGCCGTCCCCCGAAAAACGCTAATTGAAATTGAAAAAACCAAAAAACAGACCGACTTTCTCCGAAGAGAAAGCATGATTATTATTTATCTGAAATAGGCTTTTTGGCATTTTTCGCATAGACTTTCTTTATCCAAAATAACTTCCCAATTTAG
>JAYSLY010000044.1:0-12203 GCA_043725085.1 bacterium | reverse complement strand
AATCTTTTTTTGTAAAGCGCAAAGCAACCAAAACTAAAAACAAATAGAATTAGAATCAGTGAAGTTCTGGTGAAAAGTATTCCCGCGCGAGACATTATGAGCATCAGAAAGTCCGTGACAATAATGCTGAGTCCTAAAGAGATGACAAATCTTTCCAACGCGCCTAATTTTTCTTTACCGAAAAAAGCCAAAAGCAAACAGTAGCCTGGCAAAAACAATACAACGGCTATTGTAGTATAAAATAATATTTGCGTATATATAAAATTAAGCATTTGTTGTTTTTTCTATTTCCTCTAAATATTTTTTTGAAATTCCTTCCCAGGAAAAATTTTCTTTGGTAAATTTCCCCGCTTTCTTTCCAAAAGTTGCCAAAAATTCCGGGCCTTTTTCGAAAATATAATTTATCTTATCAACCCACAAAGCAGCATTTTCCGGTTCGATCAAAAATCCATTTTCTTCTTCAATAACCGCATCTTTGAGACCTTCGTGATTGGAAACGACAACCACTCGCTCGCAAGCGGCCGCTTCGATAGCATTGATCCCAAAACCTTCCATTGTTCCGTGAACTTTGATGTTTGGCGAAACATAGAGATCAGCCGCGTTAAGCAAAATAAGCTTATCTTCTTCAGGAATATTTCCAATGAGTTTAACTCTATTTTCAAGGTAAAGCTCTTTAATGGCCTTTTGACATTTGTCAAAAGCGTTTTCATTTCCGGTGATTGCTGATGAAACGACTCCTCCCACGGCCACAAAAATATAGTTTTCCGGTATATTCGGCATAACATTTCTAATAAACCACTCAACGCCTTTATGCGGAACAAAACGCGCTACGCGCAAAATAACTTTTTTTTCGGAAATATCCATGCCCAAAATTTTCTCCATTTCTTTGCGATCAGTTTTTCTGATGATCGTTTCCGGATTGACACCATTGGGGATAAAAACGCACAAATCGCGCGGCACTCCCAACTTTACTGCTTCTTCGATAGTTTCATTGCCAACCATAATTAAGCGGTTCATCTTTTTGAGAGAGGGGATGTTGACAGAGCGATAAATCCTTCCTAGGAGAGTTTTCTTTTTGGCGAAAGTTACATCAAGACCGTGAATAATGGCAATATATTTTTTTCGCGGATAAAAAAATCTCAGAACAATCCCGATCGGAGCGGGAATGCCATTGCCAAAAAGAACAACGTCATAGTCGGAAAGAATAAAAAGGCTTTTGAAAAACGCCCAGACAATGAAAATTGGCAAAAACTTTTTTCCGTGCGTGTTGGCAATCAGTTTCGTGCCTGTTATTTCAGAAAGCGCTTCAAAAATTTCTTGGTTTTGTCTCTCAAGTCCTCCAAAGGTCGGCGGATAGGAATGAGAAATAAAAAGAATGCGTGGTTTTTTCGCAGTTTGCATAGTTTTTATGGATAATAAGAGAAGCTATTTTTTGAGTCGATCTTTTTTCAAAAGATACATCTGTTCCTCAACCAAATTGCGATTAGTTTTGATCATGTCGGCAATGAGGGCAAAGATGAGAAGTTGCGAGCCGACAAAAAGCAGTGCGGCGGAAAGAAAGAGATAGTTGCGATAGGTGGTAATTTGAAAAGTTTGAAAATACTGAAAAAGAAATGCGCAAAAAACCAAAAAAGAGGCAGCGACAAGTGCGAGACCCGGAACGCCAAAAAATTTCATCGGCCGGACATCGCGCACCGCTTTGAGGATTATCTTGGCTGAGTTGGAAACAAATTTCCAAACCGATTTGACGATTCGACTTTCACGATCGGCAAAATATCTAACTTCTACTGGAATCCAGCGCAATTTTAGGTTCTTTCCAATGGCATCAATAATTGTTTCTTGGGTATAGGTAAAGCTAACATTGGTTATGTTGAGGCGAAGCAGCGTTTCTCGATTATGCGCACGGAAGCCGCAGGTCAAATCATCAATTGGGTAATTAAGAAAAAAACCAATCATTTTGGCGGCAAGGCGGTTAAGCTGATATTTAATCTTTGGCATATCCTTGGCCTCGTGTTTGCCAAAGCGGTTAGCAATTACCATATCACACTGGCCGGTGAGAATCGGCGAAAGCAGCTTAGGAATGTCATTGGGATTAAACTGTCCATCCGCATCAATATTAACCATAAAATCTGCGCCATTTTCTAGAGAATTTTCTACTGCACGTTTGAATGAATAGGCGAGACGGCGATTGGGTTTATAGGAAACCAATAAATCTACTCCGGCTTTTTGGGCGACGTCGACAGTGCTATCACTCGATCCATCGTCAACTACCTGGATTAATTTTTCGGAAATTTTTGCGCCTTTACCTCGTGTGTAGAAATCGGCTGAAAAGCTTTTTCTGATGCGTTCAATTGTTTCTCCGATTTTTGCTTCCTCATTATAGGCCGGAATATTGACAATCAGTTTCATGTTGTTATTGTTGTTTCTTATTAATAATTAATTTTGGATCGGCACAATTAAAATCACATTTGGCCCCGTCGACACCATTATGGATTAATTGGCTCTTGCATTCGTCCAGCTTCTTTTGGCATTCAGCTTTGCTGGCGTTGAAATAGTCCTTGTTCACTTCATAGCCAAAATAATTAAGCACAAAATAGCTTACAACAGCCACACCGCAGATCCAAATAATGAGCTTTAGGAGTGAAAACATGGTGTGTAATTAAGCTAATTAAACTAATCTCAGTATAGCCTGAATTTAATTTTTCGTAAAGCGATATTTGACGAGGTAACAGAAGCTAAGCTTCGGGAACTCCCGAAGCTTAGCTTCTGTTATGTTGAAAAAGTATGCTATAATTAAACTAATTTAGTACCAGTGTATTTTTGTAATTTATGAAAATCGGAATCAATGCTTCTTTTTTGCAAAAACCTAATTCCGGCATCGGACAGGTGACGAGGGGCTTTTTGCAAAAATTGTTCAATGAAGAAGCAAAGAAAACAAAACAAAAAAATAAACTTGAATTTATTCTCTATTTGGAAGAAGACTTGCCAAAAGATTTGAAGTTGCCGAAAAATTTCCAAAAAAGAATTTTTCTGCCGATCTATCGGCGCGATGATTTGATTCGCAAAATTTGGTGGGAAAAATATCTCCTGCCGCGGCGTGCCAAAAAAGATGGCTGTGATGTTTTTTTCAGCCTCTATCAGTGCCCAACCATTATGCCGCGCGGCATCAAACATTTAATGCTGGTGCATGACATCATCCCCAGTCTTTTTCCAAAATATCTGGACAATGCGCGAAAAAAACACTATCAAAAATTGATCGAAAAAGCGATTCGTCAAGCGGATAAAATCCTTGCCGTTTCCAAAAGAACAGAAAAAGATCTGATTCAACATTTAGGCGTCTCGGCTGATAAAATCTCCACTAACTATATCAGCGTCGACGAAGCCTATGGCGAGCTAGCCTCGGCAGAAACAAGTAGAAAAGTTTTGAAAAAGTATAAGTTGAATCCCGGCTACATCTTTGCCGGCGGGGGAATGGAGGTTCGCAAAAATATCAGTGGAGTGATTCAGGCTTACAAGTTGCTGCTGGAGAAAAATAAAACGCTGCCTTTTGTTGCAGCGATGCCAAAATTAGTGATTTATGGAAAGCTGCTGCCAAATCTGTCGCTTGCGATTGACGCAGAAAAATTAGTCAAAGAATTAAACTTGACAAAACAAGTCAAATTTCTCGGTGCGGTCCCGCAAGAGCATCTGCCGGCACTTTTCAATAGCGCCCTATTTTTTATCTATCCTTCGCTCTACGAAGGCTTTGGAATGCAAATCCTCGAGGCGATGAGTCAGGGCACGCCGGCTATTGCATCCAAAAATTCATCCTTGCCGGAAGTGGGATTGGATAGTATACTCTATTGCCATGCTGATGACACAAGAGAAATATCGCTTGTGATGAAAAAAGTACTGACCAATAAGCATTTGCGCGACACAATGTCTCAAAGAGGACGCGAACGATCCAAGCTTTTTTCTTGGAATAAGTTTGTGAAGAGGTTTTGTGATGTGGTAGAAAGCATGTAGTGGATTTTCTAGAATCTAAAAATAATATTTTATGTTTTCATACATCAAACAAGCAGTAGAAAAACTAAATAATACCAGGACCTATCTGATTTTGGCTAACACTTTTTTGGTTTTCTTTTTGATTCTATTTAATAACTTGGGCGTGCTTCCAATGCGCACAGGGGATTTTGTTTTTTTTGCAATTTTAGTTTTAGCTTTCGCGCTCTATCGACCCGGCTGGGCTTTTATGCTTTTTATGGGGACAATTGCTCTGGAGAACATCAATCTTGCGCCGGAACGCTTGGGAATTGCTATTCGGCCATATCAGCTGATTGGCGGGTTGCTCTTTTTGGCGATTGCCATTCGCTTTTTTTCCAAAAAACTATATTTCAAATTAGCAAAATTAAGTTGGACGGATTGTTTGGTTTTTCTCATCCCGCTTGCCAGTCTTTTTTCTATTTTTAATTCGCAAAATTTCAAAGCTGAATTGAAATTCGCGCTCATCCTTTTCTCTTTTGCGGCTATGTTTCTTTTGGTCAAAAACTACATTCAAAGTTCGTATGATTTGAAAAAAAGCCTGCCGTTTTTTTTGAGCTCGACTTTTGTCATCATGCTCTATGGTTTCTGGCAAAATGTGCGTTTTGCCAAGGGACTCAATGCTTTTTCGGTGATGCCCGGAAGGCCTAATAGCACGCTTACTGAGCCGGACTGGCTAGGATTTTATCTGGTTTTGATTATCGCTTGCGCGTATGCGCTAACTTATTTTTTCACGCAAAAATTCAACAATGAAAAGACGGCTCGGCGCATGAATATTATTACTATCCATATTTACCTAATCATCGCCTTCGCGCTTTTGCTCATTTCTGTCTCTCGCAGCGCCTGGCTTGGGGTAATTGCTATGACAATTGTATTCTTAGTTGCTATTTTTACCAATCTGAAACTCGATTTTCATGATTGGCAATGGAAAACGACTATCAAGATAAAACTGGGAATAATCGCTGCGTTTCTCCTTAGTCTTGGAGCAGTCTATTTTTTTCATTTGACCACCTTTCAATTGTTTAACCGCGCAGTGAGTACGGGAGGCGCGCAGAAAATTACGGTCAGTTGCGAAAGTGTTGTCGCATTGCCGGAAAAAATTTCAGCACTCAAAGATTTGGCGTCATATGGTTGTCGCCAAATAAATTTGGAAGAAATTGATGCTCAAAAAAATCAGGGGGAATTTGTGAGCGAAGTTAGTCGCAATGATCCTAACGTCAGCGTGCGCACCGAAGTCTATCGCAAAAGTCTCTCGCAGATTAAGGCGCATCCGATTTTGGGCATCGGTTGGGAAAATATTCCGCTTGTCCTTGGAAAAGACCCGCGGGGAGCTAATCTCAATTCGAGCAATATTTTTCTGGAAACTTATCTTGGGAGTGGTCTCCTTGGCTTTTTGAGTTTAGTTATCCTTCTTGGCGTTATTTTTATACGAGCACTTATCGCATTTTTTAGAGAACCCAACTTAGAACAAAAAGTGTTTGCTTTGTTTATTTTGACTTCTTGGACAGGGCTGATAATCTTTAATCTATTCAACGCCGGAATAATGCTGGGATTTTTTTGGGCATGGCTCGGTGTGGCAAGCGCGTTAAATAATGGAAAAGCATAAATATGCCAGAATAATTTATTTGTAAACAATTATTGGGCGGGATAAAATATTTTTTTAAGCAAAAATTTTATGGAAAACTTAGGAATAACAAAACAACAAGCGAATGAATTGTTGGATGAATATATCAAAGATCCGATCACGAAATTGCATATGATTGAATCCGAGGCGATTATGCAAGCTTTGGCAAAAAAGTTTGGCGAAGACGAAGAGGCATGGGGTATTATCGGACTTTTGCATGATATTGATTGGGATTTGACGAAAGATAATTCGGCTGAGCATTGCATTCTGGCCGTAGAAATTCTAAAAAATGCCGGAGCAAGTGATTTTTTAGTAGAAACAATCCAATCGCACGGCTACGCGATGGAAGCGATTCCTGAGTTGAAGGAGCGGCAAAGAACAGGACAATTACAACATAGTTTAGTGGCGGCGGAAACACTGACCGGACTGATTATCGCCTCGGCTTTGATGCAACCGGATAAGAAATTAGCGAGTGTGAAAAATGAATCTTTGAAGAAAAAATTTAAGAACAAAGGTTTTGCCGCGCGCTGCAATCGCGAGTTGATTTTGGAATGTGAACAAGCCGGGATCACTCTCGACGAATTTTTGCAGCTTGGCCTCGAAGCTTTGCAAGGGATTGCTAGTGAGTTGGGGATGTAGTTTTTTAAAGTTTAAAAAGTTTATGCCGGTCCTAATCAATTTCAAAATTTGTGATAATGCCAAGGAGTGTAATGGAATCGCGGTTTGTTCGACGGGCGCTTTGAGTTGGGACAAAAAGAAAAGGGGCATAAAAATTTACAACAAAAGATGCATCAGTTGTAAAAAATGCGAGAAAGCTTGCATGGTGGATGCGATTTTTGTGGCTAAAAATGAAAAAGAATATGCCAAAATTGAAAGAGAAATTGATGATGATCCGCGACGGCAATCCGATTTATTTGTCGATCGCTATGGCGCCCAAGCCATTCACCCGGCTTTTCTCATAGGCGAAGATAGGTTTGATCTAGAAGTGCTGGGTTCGGATAAACTGGTAGCGGCGGAACTGTTTCGCAATGACCTAGCGGAATGTCTCTTAAAATCAATTCCCATAAAAGAGCTTCTGGCGGGATATGACGTAAAATATAGAAAAGTGGAGACGGGAAAAGCGTTGGCCGAAAAATATAATATCAAAAAACTTCCAGCACTACTGTTTTTTGAAAAAGGAAAACTCTTGGGAAAAATTGAAGGTTACTATGATAATAAAAAGAAAGCTGAAATTCAAAAGAAAATAGCTAAGATCATGGGAAAAGAAAAAATATGAAAAAAGTAATGGCATTCGGGACATTTGATATTTTTCACGAAGGGCACAGGAGTTATTTGGAGCAAGCGAAAGAGTTGGGGGATTATTTGATTGTTGTTTTGGCGAGAGATGAAACTGTGATTCACGTCAAGAAACAAGGTGCAAGAAACAAGGAACAAGCAAGGTTGAAAAATTTAAAAGATGCTAAAATAGCAGATGAGGTTGTGTTAGGCAGCTTAGAAGATAGATATGCCGTGATTGAAAAATTTCGTCCTGACATAATCGCATTGGGCTATGACCAGAGAGTGGATGAAGTCGAATTGACAGAAAAGCTCGAGAACCTTAAGCTTAAGGCAGAAGTAGTGCGTCTCAAAAGCTTTGCGCCGGAGAGGTTTAAGTCGTCAAAATTGAGAAACTGATTATGAAAATTGTTCACGAAAATCAAACTAAAAAAATCAAAAACAGCGATACTTGCATTGCTACCGAGTATTCTTTGGGTGATAAGGACATAAACATTGCTTATGTTGAAGTATTGGGAAGATATCCAGTAGAAGGCAGGGTAACAAATGAAAAATGCAAGGAGTTAGCATATATGATGGAGGGTAATGGCAAGATTGTGATTGAGGGCGAAAAAATATCTTTGAATGAGAGGGACTTGATTTTGCTTGAGCCGGGCGAGAGGTTTTATTGGGAAGGTAATATGAAAATGCTCGTTTCTTGCGCTCCCGCGTGGCATGCGGAACAACATAAGGAAGTGGAGTAAAAAGCTATGAATAAAAAACAGATAATCGAAAATACTCGAAAATATGTGCAGGGCAAGATGGGCGTGGAAGGTTCTGGCCATGACTGGTGGCATGTTTATCGTGTTTGGAAAACCGCCATTCATATTGGTAAAAAAGAAAAAACGGATATGTTTGTGGTTGAATTGGGAGCGTTGCTGCATGATATTGCCGACTTTAAGTTTAATAATGGTGATGATACTGCTGGAGCAAGAGTTTCACGAACTTGGTTGGAAAAACAAGGAGTAGATGAAAAGATAATTAAGCATGTGTGCGATATTGTTAAGGGTGTTTCATTTAAGGGTGCTAAGGTAAAATCTGAGATTAAAACTAAGGAAGGAATGGCTGTGCAAGACGCCGATCGATTGGACGCTTTGGGCGCGATTGGCATTGCTAGAACTTTTGCCTATGGAGGGGCAAAAGGATTGGAAATTTACAATCCCAAGATTAAGTCGGTAAAACACAAAACATTCGAGGAATATAAAAATTCTAAAGGTTCGAGCATTAATCATTTCTATGAAAAACTACTTTTGCTTAAAGATTTAATGAATACTAAAACGGGGAAAAAGATGGCTCAAGAGAGGCATAAGTTTTTGGAGCAGTATTTGAGTAGATTTTTTAAAGAATGGAATGGAGAATTTTAATATATTTTTTAAAGACATAAACCTATGTTAGACATAAAATTCATCCGCGAGAACGCAGAGCAAATCAAAGAAGCGATTAGGAATAAAAATATCAAGCTTAATCTTGATGAACTTTTGGCTGTGGACAAGAAACGCGTTGAAGCTTTGCAGTATATTGAACTTTTGAGCGCCGAGAAAAATAAGCTCAATGAACTAATGCAACTCAGCAAGACTGATGATGAGCGGAAGGCGGCGATTGAAGAAGGGAAAGCAGTAAAAGAAAAGATGGCAATAGTGGAACCGGAATATGCAAAAGTGAAAAAACAATTTGAAGCACTGATGGTTTTGGTGCCGACGATTCCTTCAGTTGATACGCCGGTTGGGAAAGATGAAAGCGGAAATGTGGAAGTCTATCGCAAAGGCGAAATTCGCGAGTTTGGTTTTGCGCCCAAAACGCACATTGAGCTGGCGGAAAATTTGGGAATTGTTGATTTCGTGCGCGGCGCAAAAGTTTCCGGTTATCGTGGGTACTATTTGAAAAACGAAGGAGCGCTTTTGGTGATGGCGATGATGAATTATGCGTTGCACAAAATGGTTTCAAAAGGTTATGCGCCGATCATTCCTCCGACACTTGTGAAAGAATTTGCTTTGTTTGGCAGTGGCTATTTTAAAGGCGCACAGTATGACAGTGGAGAAGACAATATCTATCAAATCGCGACGCGTGACAAAGAGATGGATGGCGCGGAATCGAAAGAAAAGAAATTTTTGGTCGGCACTGCTGAGCCATCACTTTTGGCCTATTTTTCCGACGAAGTTTTGGATGAGTCAAAATTGCCGATTCGTGTTTGTGGTTATTCCCCCTGTTACCGCAGTGAAATTGGGGATTATGGCAAGGACAATAAGGGGCTCTATCGCGTGCATGAGTTTATGAAAATCGAGCAAGTAGTGATTTCAGTTGCTGATTTTTCTGAGTCAACAAAATTGCAAGAGGAAATGGTGGCGATCTCGGAAGAAATGCATGCTGAGTTGGGTTTGCCCTATCGCAAGTTGCAAATTTGCACCGGTGATATGGCGGCGGGAAAATATCGCGCGTTTGATTTGGAAGCTTGGATGCCGGGTCTTAATCGCTGGGGTGAGACAGGCAGTGCGTCTAATTTTGTCGATTGGCAGTCTCGACGACTTAATATTAAATACAAAGATAAAGAGGGAAATCGAAAATTTGCCTATCTTCTCAATAACACTGCTTTGCCATCAGTGCGGCCATTGATTGCCATTTTGGAAAACTATCAAAACGCGGACGGTTCGGTGAGAGTGCCGGAAGTTTTGCGCAAATGGATGCCGGGGAATTTGGAGAAAATTGTGAAGAAATAATTCTTAAAGGAGCAGTCTATTTTTGCATCGCAAACCATTACATCTGAAACTACTAACAAGCCAGTAGCTATTCTTATCACAATTAAAGATAAGCAAGAAAAATTTATAAAAATGCAAAACAAAAAACTAAAATTTCCCGAAGGGTTTTTGTGGGGTGCGGCAACGGCGGCGCATCAGGTTGAAGGTGGCAATGAAAATAATTGGAGCGAGTGGGAAAAGGATAATGCTGAAAGATTAGCAAAAGAAGCTGGCGGGAAATGGGAAAAGTGGCAACAAGAAAGATTTCCCGAGATGTTCCGACTGGAAAATTATATTTCCGGCCTAGCTTGCAATCACTACAATAATTACGAAAAAGATTTTGATCTGGCGAAAGAGCTGGGTCATAATGCGCATCGTTTTTCGATTGAGTGGTCACGCATCGAACCAGAAGAAGGCCGGTTTGATGAAAAGGAGATTGAGCATTATCGCAAAGTTCTCCAGGCTCTAAGAGAGCGTGGAATAGAACCGTTTGTGACGCTTTGGCATTGGACACATCCTATTTGGCTGGAAAAGAAAGGCGGTCCGGAGAGTGCTGAGTTTTCCATTTATTTTTCCCGCTATGTAGCAAAGATAGCGAAGAGTCTAGGCGGGGAGGTAAATTTTTGGATGACCATTAATGAACCGACGTCAGTGATTTTTAATGCTTATTGGAGAGGACATTGGCCACCGCAGAAAAAAAGTCTTATTTCAGTATTAAAAGTTTTTAATAGTCTCTCCCAAGCTCATAATGCTGCCTATGACGAAATCAAGAAAATTTTTCCCGATGCTCAAGTTGGTTTTGGTAATATTCTAGGCTATATTGAAGCAGTCAATCCGAATAACCCAATTAATTTTTTAGTGATTAAATTTGTTGATTATTTTACTAATCAAAGGTTTTTAAAGATGGTGGCGGGAAGGAATGATTATTTAGCACTGCAATATTATTTTCATCGTAAATTGGATTTTCTCGGCCGGGCGAGAAATGAAAATCAAACAGTGTCCGATTTGAATTGGGAAATTTATCCCCAAGGGATTTTTCATGTGCTCAAAAGTTTGAAGAAATATAATTTACCAATTTATATTACAGAAAACGGCATTGCCGATGCAAGTGATGATAAGCGTTTCGAGTTTATTAAAAACCATTTAAGTTTTGTTTATAATGCCATTCAAGAAGGAGTGGATGTGCGAGGATATTTTTACTGGTCACTCCTGGATAATTTTGAATGGGATAAAGGCTTTTGGCCGCGCTTTGGCCTCATTGAAATTGACTATAAAACGTTGGAGCGGAAAGTTCGACCGAGTGCGCGGGAATACGCTCGTATTTGCCAGGAAAACGCGGTCTAACTGTGGTAAATTTGAGGGCTTAAAAACTATCCCTTGACAGGTTTTAAAAACCGCTCTACAATAGCTAAGTACATTAGATTTGCGCGATAATTATTTATAACTAAAGCGGCAAAACACTAAAAGACAATCTTTTAAAATACGGGTGAGTCACGTCGTTCGTGAACGACGTGATGAAAAAAATACATCCTTGCGTAAAAGGCATTTGTGCGTAGGGATGTGTTTTTTGTTCACAATAACCGAAAACGCGACGAACCTTAACAACTTATTATTAATCGCAATTTTTTGCGATTAGTCCTCGTTTCGAGTAATCGAAACAAATATTAGAGTCTATTCAAACAAAAGAAATTATTTTCTTTATATAGTCAGATTTACTTCTGACATTTTTTGAGAGTTTGATCCTGGCTCAGGATGAACGCTGGCGGCGTGGATAAGGCATGCAAGTCGAGTGGGTTTAGGCCCACGGCAAACGGGTTAGTAATACATAGGAACATTCCCAAAAGTCATGAATAATCCGGAGAAATCCGGAATAATACATGATATGCTCTACGGAGTAAAGATTTATCGCTTTTGGAGTGGCCTGTGTCCTATCAGCTAGTTGGTAGTGTAATGGACTACCAAGGCTATGACGGGTAGGGGGCGTGAGAGCGTGATCCCCAACATTGGAACTGAGACACTGTCCAAACACCTACGGGTGGCTGCAGTCGAGAATATTCCACAATGGACGAAAGTCTGATGGAGCGACGCCGCGTGCAGGAAGAAGGCCCTTGGGTCGTAAACTGCTTTTGTAAGGAAAAAATGTAATGATGGTACCTTGCGAATAAGAGGTTACTAACTCTGTGCCAGCAGTAGCGGTAATACAGAGACCTCAAGCGTTATCCGGATTTATTGGGCGTAAAGAGCATGTAGGCGGATATATTAGTCAGATGTCAAATCTTCGAGCTCAACTCGAAAACTGCATTTGAAACGGTATATCTAGAGAGATCGAGAGACCAATAGAACATATGGTGTAGCAGTGAAATGCGTTGATATCATATGGAATACCAAAGGCGAAGGCATTTGGTTGGCGATCATCTGACGCTGAGATGCGAAAGCGTGGGTAGCGAATGGGATTAGATACCCCAGTAGTCCACGCCCTAAACGATGCATACTAGGTATTGAGAGAATCGACC
>JAYSLY010000043.1:0-40843 GCA_043725085.1 bacterium | reverse complement strand
AAGGAAATTCACCAGTTCGCAGTACCATCTCTCCATTTATATATTTTGAAAAGGAGTAATCCTTCAGGCCCGCATATCCGTGGAACTTTTTATCAAGAATAGTTTTCACGGCATGTATATCAAGGAAGGTTGCCTTTTCTATGATCCCACGACAGAGAAAAACAAAAGACTGCACAACCATGGACAGCTGATGATGCAAAAAGCGCATGACAATGTTATCTTTCGCGTTGATCCGAAAAACACCAGCAAAAGAGAATACATCTCCAATGAAGAATATAAAAAAATTCTTACCGCGCACGATGATTTGTTGTCCTATAACGTGGAAGACTTAGGATTTTTGACAGGCGCTGTTGATTTCCCCAGCTTGGCATTGGCGCTCGAGCTTGGAAAAAAGGGTTACAATATGATTATGGAGATTGTGGCGCAAAATCCGGTGAAGCCGCAAAAGGGAGGGGCATGTTGTTTTGACAAAAAATTGAAAAGAGTGGTTATGATTGAAAGCAATCAACTTAAAGACATTAAGAATGAAGAAATTAGACATCTCAATAAAAACTTTAATCATTATCCTAATCCGGTGGAGTCTTATCAGGTGATGAAGGAAAGGGGACTACTCGTTTCATTCGAGGTGAAAGCTGCTTATAATCAAAGTGGCGATCGCCAGGATTATATTTATGCCAATCCGGTTCAGGGCAATTTAAATTTTTTGGTTAAAACGGCCTATGTGATGCGAAAAAATCTCAAATCAATCTATAGCTGGAAATCGCCGGCGACCACACCAATTGCGATAAAAGCGATGTTCGAGCAAGACAGGCAAACAGAGTTCGGGGAATTCGTAAAAAAAATCAAAAAAGGAAAAATGTGTTGAAAATAAATGCGTTAAAAATGAAAAAGTTATGCGTATAGCCATTCAAGTAGCAGACCTGGACGCGAGTCGGATTGACGGGACTCGCGTTTATATTCACAACATGCTTAAGTTTTTTGGTAAGCAAGATTTTTCGAGTGAGTTTATCCTATACCACAAAAACAAATTTAATCCGGAGCTTGTTCCGCCAAGTTTTCCAAACTATCGAATAAAGCAGAAAAACTTTCCCCTTTTTTGGACGCAAGGCTGGCTTTGTCGAGAACTCAGGAAAGATGAGCCGGATGTGCTTTGGATGCCGATGCACAACATCCCGGTTTTTCATTCTCCGAAAATGAAAACAGTGGTGACGGCGCATGATTTGGCCTACAAATATTTTCCGCAGTATTTTCCTAAAAAAGATTTATTCAAACTCAATCTTTTGGGCGGCTGGGCATTCACAAAAGCGGATAAAATTATTGCTATTTCCGAGTCGACAAAAAGAGATATTTTAAAATTTTATCCTAGCGTTCCTGAGAGTCGAATTAGGGTTATCTATCATGGTTTTGATGCGGAGGTTTTTTCCGTGGAACGCAATCTCTCTTTTGAGCAAGAAGCAAAAGAAAGAATGGGTATTTCGGGGGAATATATTTTGTATGCCGGAGCGATTCAACCAAGAAAAAACCTGGGAGTGCTTGTGGATGCTTTTAATCTTTTCAAGGAAAAAACCAAGTCAGGCATGAAGTTGGTCATTGCCGGGGAAAGAGCTTGGCTCTCTGATGGTGTTTTTGAAAAGATCGAAGAAAGTCCTTTCAAAAAAGATATCTCCACTCCGGGCATGCTAACTTTTTTGGACATGGGGACGCTGGTTCGGGGAGCAAGCGCCTACGTTTTCCCGTCGCTCTATGAAGGTTTTGGCATTCCGGTTCTCGAAATTCTAGCTTCTCGTGTGCCGCTTTTATGCGCGCGAAACTCGAGCTTGGAAGAGGCCGGAGGGGACGCGCCTATGTATTTCGACGAAAAAAGCCCGACTGATTTGGCGGAAAAAATCGAATTAGTCTTGAATGATGAAAACTTGAGAAGTGAAATGATCAAAAAAGGACTTGAGCAAATAAAAAAGTTTTCTTGGGAAAAGTGCGCGCAAGAAACGCTGGAATATATCAAGAGCTAATTATTCGAACAATATTTTATAGCTAAAATATCCGATAGTCGCGCTTACTAGAAGAAAAAATAAATTCAAAAAAATATTCATTCCCAAGAGACTGTTGAAAAAAAGAAGAGCGCCCAAAATAATGAGGGGTATGCTAATTTTTTTCAAGCCCGTGTTCTCCTTTGGTATGTTTGCGTCGATTTGGTCGGGCGCAATTTTTTTTGCCAATATTTTTAGAAGCAAAATATTAAGAAGAATAATAATGACCATCTTGGAAAAGCCGATGTGATAAATGATGATGCCAGGAAGGACAGCTTCGGCGATAAGTGAGAGGGTAAAGAAAATAAGCGCCATAAAAAGGCTATCGTGAAGGAGCTTATATGAGATTGCTAGTGTGTTTTTGTCTAGATGATTTTTGAATGATTGCATAGAATATAAAAATGTTTTTATAAATCTTTTATTGTTGCGGCGCACTTTGAATGCCATAGTGCGCTTTTATTCTGAGGATCATGCTACGCACGGCCAGTTTCAGGTTTTGCATGGTCATATTTTTTTCATAGAGCAAATTGAGATTATCGATTTTGAGATTATTTTTCGGCGCGAAGGTAAATTCATAGTACTTTCCGGCTGAATCTTGAGTGTCATCAAGAGGAATGAGGCAAGAGTAATTGCCGAACAGTTCTTTTTTGAGATCGCATCCGCCCAAGACTTCAAGACTTTTTCCTAGGACTGTGATGGGATTTTTTTTGAGCCAAGAATGCGCGATAGTATCCGTTGGCAACTCATGCTTCCCTCCATTTTCAATTTGGTACCATTTGTTCGAGTCGGGCGTGAAAAAGATTGTTCCATCGGGATGGATGCTGGTGAGAGTGAAGAGCTTTTCTTTTGCGTAGAGAGAAAATTCATCGCCGCTAATCGTGATAACGTCGTTCCAATTATAGCCTTGGTTAGTGAAGATATCCGGATCACCGATCGGGTAGATTTTATTTTTACTGACAATATAGGCGGACGATCCATAGGAAATAATTGATCCATCGGCAAAGCCGATTGGATTTTCTGCCAGTGGATAATTTTTGAGAAAATCAGCGGGTTTGGAGATGGCCAAGTTTTCGGCATATTGGCTGTGAAAAGCTCCGGTACTGATAAATTTTTCCAGCATCCCGGTCGCGTCTAGTAGATAGTAGGCCTCGTTGATTTTAAAAAGTGAATCGGCGGGATAATTTTTTGTGTCTGTGATTTCTTCGCCCAAAGGATTATATCGTAAATCAACATCAGAAGCGCTAATGAAAGCATCCTCGGGAAACCCTAGGGCGGTGATGATGGCGGGACTGCCAAATTTTCTCAATTTTCCATCGGAAATTACGTAGAAAGTATTATTATTTTTCAAAAGCGTTCCATCCTTAAATCCAATCGATTGTCCTTCGGGATAGAGGAAAGCGCGATAGGATTTGCGCAAATCAATATGGGAATTTTCCGGACTTAGCGAGTTATTTTTTGGCGTGAAGCTCAACTTGATATTGGAAAAACTGCCGACCAGCGATGCATCAAAGTAGTCTTTTCGCCCAACCGAAAATTTTCCATCGGTAATTGGCACTCCCAAGGCATCCCGAGGATTTAGCGCATTACCCTTGTTGGACGTGAGCATCGTGAAGGAAAAGTTAAATGTTTGGGTCGGGAAGAAGACGAAATAGGCGACGTAGAGTGTGGCAGCAAAACAAAAGGCATAGAAAAATGCTTGCAAGCGTCGGTAGCGCGAATAATTTTTTTCGTCCAGTTTGATTTCTTTGGTTAGATCGAATGTCATAGGTCTTTAAGCAGCGGACAGTCCGCTTTTGTTTATTGTTTCAATAAATAAATTTTTCCTTTAGTCGCGCTTTGATATTTGAGCGGCAGTTCTTGAAAAAAACTGCTATCTTTCGAGAGATCGGGGACAAGGAGATATTTTCTGTCTAGCTCGTAGTCTTTCTGTGGGGTTAGTTTATCCAAGAGGCCGGATTCCGCATAGAGACTCAAGCTTTTATTGGGGATAATGAAATAGACTTTAGTGAATTTTTTCAGATCGATTTTACCAAGGTCGTTCGGGTTGAAAAAATAGACCGCTTGTAAATTACCAAGAAAGTTCATCGGCGCTCCAATCATTGACCAGCCGTCGCCTGAAGCCAGCTGATCGACAAGAATAAGATCGGTGCGGGAAAAATTTTCACCAAGTGTTTTGGTTTGGGATAGCAAGCCTTCATTTTCTGAAAAATTAGCATAGGGCAGGGAAAAGGTCAGGTTGGCGGCAACGAGCAGTGTGGCCAGGGTGTAGAAATAAATTTGTTTGAAAAACAAGCGGTCGGCAACAAGGACGGTATAAAAAATACCCAAAGGGATGATGGCAAAAGAAAAGCGGCGGAGCATCCAAGGGTGATCAATTGAAATTCCCGGATGGATGAGATAGATAAAAAGAGGAAGGAGAATGAAAAAGGGAATCAAGACAGAATATTTTTTCCTATGAAGGAAATAAAAAATTCCCAAAGTGCCGATAACAAGAAAAATCAGGATATTGTAGTAATAAAAAACCTCAATTAAATAGGTAAATATTGAGAATGCGCCAAGACTGTTTTCTCCTGAAGAAAAGGAGTGCAAAAGACCCTTTGCGGATGAAAGATAGAATTGGCCGTTAACTTTAAGTGCAGCAAGATAGCTCACAAAGAAAATTCCCAAAAGCCAAAAAAATTTTTGCTTGTCGACTTTTGAAAAAAGCTCTTTTTCTTTTTTTGCAAAAAATAGGAGCGAAGCAGCCAGCATCAAAAGAAGCGACCAGGCTTCCAGCCGAGTGAAGGTGAGCAGCAAAAATGCCGAGAGGGCGGAAAATAAGAATAATTGATCGCGGTATTTCAAAAATAGTGAAAATTGCAAAACGCCAAACCAAATAAAGCCCAAGGCCAAATTTTCACTTAGGGTAAGTTTGAAAAACCAGGAAAAGACAAATGTGCTAAGAGCAAGGCATAATCCGAACCAAGCTGATCGCGAGTTGGCGTGGAATTTGATCAGGGCGAAAAAAGAAGTCAGGAAAAGAAAAAGCAAAACGCCGTTAGCAATAAAGAATCCTGAGAGACCGAAAAAGCCGTAGAAAGTAGCGAGCCAGACGATGTAGCCCAAGGAAAAGTGGGTAATCAGGCTTCCATCTTGGGTATAGTTAAAGCCGGGGAAGTTGAGTGCCGCTCCCGGTCCATAGATTTTAAAGAATTCTTGGGAGGCCGTCGTTTTGAAAGTTAGCTGATGATTTTGGGTTAGTCGTATCGCCGCTTCGCCAAAAGAGCCTTGGTCGCGTCCGGAAAAAACGGACGGCTCGGCGTGGAAGGAAAAAAAGACGATTGCCAAAAGAGAAAGCAAAAAAACAGCAATAATTTGCGGGTGGTTTATTTTTTTCCAATTGTGAAAAAAAAGTGTCGCTAGCGAAAGAGAGCCAGCGATGATATAGATGGCTAAAATCGGCCAATAAAAAATTCCTGCCAGCGTGAGGATAATCGCCAAAAATTCCAACCCTAAAATAAAGATTCCCAGGGCGGAAAAAAGTTGATATCCATTGAGATTGTTCGGTATTTTCATTGCTTCTATTATATCGGGAAATAGGCATTTTGCCAAACTGATGCATTTAGGCTAGAATTAAAATGTTTGCTAACTCCTAATTTGAGCAATTATTCTAGGGCTGGAATTTTTGCAGAAAAATGAAAATAAAATAACCAATATATGTCAAATATGAATTTCGAACCAAGGCGGTCTAATAAGTCCAGGGCCAGGTTTAGTTTGGCGCTAAAAAAGTTTTTGCACAAAAAGAATATTGTGCGGCTGGTTTTCGCTGTAGTTTTTATTGGCGCAAGTGTTTTTTTGTTTTCTTTTGTGAAAAGCAACAAACAAATAATTGGAATAAAAACTCTTTCGGCGTTGAATAAATTTTCCGGTCTTTTGCCGATTACCAAGGATGAGCAAAAAGAACTTTCCGTGCTAAATACGCTGGTAGAGAATTTCACTCAAAAAGACGGAAAAACCAAAACATTCTTTTTGATGTTGCAAAATAACATGGAATTGCGTCCGGGTGGCGGATTTCTGGGCCAATACGCGATAATTAAGATTAAAGACGGTGAAGTGCTTTCATCCTATTTTGAGGATGCCAATCTTTTGGATCAGCGAATTCAGGCGAAAATCCCAACACCCTATCCATTTGAGCGTATGATGAGTCTCAAAAACTGGAAATTCCGTGATTCCAATTTTTCTCCCGATTTTCCGATTAATGTGGATAAAGCGAAATATTTTTATCGCTTGAGCGGTAGAGGGGGGAGTGATTTTGACGGGGTGATCGCGGTTAATTCACAAGTGCTCAATGATGTTTTGAAATTAACCGGACCGATCACTATTCCCGGTTCTGATGTTGAACTCAATTCTGACAATGCTTTTTTGAAATTGGAAGAGTTGGTGGAAAAAAAATATATCATAAATCCTTCGATTGATACGCAAAATCGAAAAGTGGTCATGAAGCAATTGCTGCCAATAATCATTGACAAACTTTTCACGTTGGGTAATATTTCCAAAATAACGGAACTGGCGCATCAAGAATTTCGTTCCAAAAATGTGATGGTTAATTTTAAGGATCAAGACTTGCAAGCGCTCTCTTCCGGTGTGGCTTGGACGGGTGAAGTGAATCAGAATTGGGACGGAGACTATTTGATGATGGTGGATGCGAATATGGGAGCATTAAAAACAGATTACTACATGAAGCGGGAAATCAATTATGACATTGATCTTACGACTGAAAAGCCGACGGTCAATTTGGAAATTCTTTACAAAAATACCGCGCCGTATGGCGACTGGCGTACAAGTGATTATCACACATATATGCGGCTCTATCTGCCGAAGGGGGCGGCGCTTTTGGAGCGAACGATGGTGAATAATATCAGCGCCGGAGAAGATTTCGGCAAGACTTGGATTGGTTTTATGGGGCACGTGCTCATTAATGGGCAGACAGACGCAAAAATTAAATATGAACTGCCGGCGGATTTCCCGCGGGATAACTACAAGCTCCTCATCCAAAAACAATCTGGTGTGTCTGATATTCCTGTGAAAGTGCATGTCAAAACAAAAGACGGCGATTTCAATCAAGAGCAAATAATGAATAGTGATTTGAATTTTGAAGTCAAAGAAAAGACTAATTAATTTTTTTTTGGGTTTTATTAAATGATGAAATTATCACTCAAAATTGATAAAGCCAGAAATATTATCCAAAAAAATGGCCTCTTGGCAAGCATGCGAATTGGCTGTAGATATTTTTGGATTTTTTTGAAATCTCTGTTTGTTCCGAAAGGGGACATCCTCTTCATCGCTTCTGGCGTGGGAGACAGTGCTCATTATCGCACGCATAATGTGGCGGAAGAATTGCGCCTGCATGGTTTTCGCGCATCAGTGACGATTGTTGATAATCCCAATCTACTAAAACTAGTGGATGATTTTAAAATATTCATTTTTCATAAAACGCTTTATTCCAAGAAGATTGCCAGGGTGATGGAAAAAATTAAAGCGCAAAAAAAAGAATTTATCTTTGACACGGATGATTTGAATTTTGATCCCGCTTATGTAGCGCAAATTGATTATCTTAATGGCGCTGGCAAGGCAGAGCAGGCGCAATACGCGAAGGGGCTAGGGCGGGAAATTCTGGAAGATAGCTATGTGAAAGTGGCCACGACTACGACCGCGTATCTGGCTAAAATTCTGGAAGAAAAAGGCAAAAAAGTTTTTGTAGTGACGAATAAGATTTGTAATGCTGAGCTGGATTTGGCGAATAAGCTGTGGGAGATTGGAAAAAAATCCAAAAACGATTTTGTCTATCTGGGCTATTTCAGCGGAACGCCGAGTCACAACAAGGATTTTGCCACAATTACTGATGCGCTAGTGGCGGTGATGCGAAAATATGCCAAGACAAAACTGATCTTGGCCGGTCCTTTGGAAAGAGGAAGTGCTTTTGATGAATTTGAAAAAAGGATTGTGGTGTTGCCGCTAGTGCCGAGAGGTGAGCACTATAGGAATGTCCAAAAAGCGGATATTAATCTTGCTCCGCTGGAGAATACTCCGTTTTGTGAAGCAAAATCGGAGATAAGGTTTACCGGAGCGGGGGTTCTTGGTATTCCAACAGTGGCCACACGAAATGAAACTTTTTCCGGGGCAATTGAAGATGGTGTGACTGGCTTTTTGGCTGGAAATACATTAGAATGGACCGAGAAGCTGGGGCGCTTAATTGAAGATGAAAAACTGCGAAAAGAAGTGGGCGAGCGGGCAAGAGAAAAAACCCTCAAGGATTATACAAATAAAAATAGCCACAGCGAGGAGTATTATAATTATTTGAAGACGAAATTGTAGTAGTAATTTTTATTTAAATTTTAAAGGCTAAATTTATGAAAGTACTCATCACGGGAGGTGCAGGGTTTATTGGATCAAATTTGGCGAACAAGCTATTGGAGCGTGGGGATCAAGTTGTGATTATTGATAATTTCAATGATTATTATGATCCGAAAGTGAAACGTGATCGGATTAAAACTATTCTCAAAGGCAAAAAGTTTAAACTCTACAAAGGTGATATTCGCGACGTGAAACTTTTGGAGCGGATTTTCAAAACGGAAAAACTGGACAAGGTCGTGCACTTGGCGGCAATGGCCGGTGTGCGCTATGCGATTGAAAACCCCCTGATCTATGCTGACGTGAATGTTTTGGGGACAACTAATTTGCTTCAGCTTGCGGCGAAATATAAATTGAAAAATTTTGTCTACGCTTCCTCGTCTTCGGTTTACGGGAATAATAAAAAGTTGCCGTTTTGTGAAACTGATTCAGTGGACACGCCAATCTCACCCTATGCCGCAACTAAAAAAGCGACTGAGTTGATGGCGCATGTTTTTTCTCATGTGCATGGTTTGCCGACAACCGGCCTGCGCTTTTTCACTGTCTATGGACCATGGGGACGACCGGATATGGCACTTTTCAAATTTACCAAAAATATCCTAGCCGGACTTCCGATTGATGTGTATAATCAAGGAAAAATGAGCCGCAATTTTACCTATGTGGATGATATCGTTTCCGGTACGATTACTGTTTTGGATGCAAATTTGCCTTATGGCGTGATGAATATCGGTGGCGACAAGGAAGAAACATTGATGCGTTACATTGAAGTGTTGGAGAAATGCCTGGGGAAAATTGCAAAGAAAAATATGATGCCAATGCAACCGGGTGACGTGCCTTCCACAGTGGCGGATATCAAAAAATTGCGAAAATTGGGCTGGAAACCAACAACCAGGATTGAAAAGGGGATTGCTAATTTTGTGGAGTGGTATAAAAAATACTACAAGGTGAAATAAGAAGGTGTAATAGTAAACGAGCAATTTTATCTGTGTCGGTCATGTTAAAATTAATGACTTACGCATAAACCCCTCAAAAAATTCTCAAAAGCACGGTTTCCTCATGTTGGTTTTCCCTCTCTGCGTTACCAGAAGTCTACGGATGCTAAAAATTATGCTCGTGCGGACTTTCTGAGGGGCTTACGCGTAAGTCGTGTGCAGATTAAGATTATTTTTTCTTATGCTAAAAAAAATCAGAAGCAATGCTTTTGCCTGGAATAGTTTTGTGCTTTTCTCCGGCAGTATGGTGAATAATGTGCTCAATTACATTTTTCACTTAATTGTCGGAAGACTGGTGAGCGTGGCTGTTTATGGCGAAACAGAATCTTTGATTTCGCTCATGACCATCATTTCAGTTCCGGCTGCGACACTGGTGATGGTGATGACAAAATACGCGGCCGAGTGCAAAGCGCAAGATGATAAGAAGCGGAGCTATGAACTCTTGCGTTATTTCAATAAAAAAATAATGCAATATGGTACGCCGGTTTTTCTGCTGACTATCCTTCTGACTCCATATATAAGTCGCTTTTTGAATATTGAAAGCAATATCCCGTTGCTTATCGTTTGGACATCGATGTTGCTTTCGCTTTTTTCTTCTGGCGCTTCAGGGATGCTTAGTGGTTGGCAAAAATTCAAACAATCAAGTTGGGCGGCGATTGCGGGGGGTGCTTTGAAGTTGATTTCCGCGTTAATTTTCATCTCAATCGGTCTTAAGATAAATGGGCTGATGTTGAGTTTTTTCCTTTCGGCTGTCGGAACCTATGTTGTCGCGCTAATTTGTCTCAAGTTTATTATCATTGCCGGAAAAAATGACACACATGAGATTTGTGAGTTAAATTTCGGGTCAGTCAAAAATACTGTAGCGACTTTTTTCATGGGAAATTTGGCAATTAATGCGCTGGGTAATCTTGATATGGTTTTGGCAAAGCATAACCTGACTGACATTGAAGCGGGGCAATATGGCGCACTGACAATTGTTTCCAAAATTATTTTCTTCGCGACTGGCGTGATTGCTTCCGTCTTGTTTTCCATGTCGGCGGAGCATAATCACAAAAAAGCCAATACAAAAAAACTCTTTCTTCAGGCTTTTTCCTTGATGCTTATGGTTTCGACTGTTTCCGTTGCCGTCTATTTCATCGCGCCAAAACTAATCCTTTCCTTGCTTTTTGGGGCAAAGTATAATGCTGTTTCGGGCTATTTGGGCTGGTTTGCCGTTATGGTTGTAATTTTTTCTATCGTGAATTTAACCTTGCAGTATTTGCTTTCTTTGCATCGGGTCAAAGTGGTCTATGGAATGCTCACGGTGGCTATTTTGGGCGCAATAGCAATCCTATTTCTGGGACACACGATTTCTGCTATACTAACCATAGGCATTATCGCCCAATGTGCGGCGCTAATTATTAGCTTGCCTTTTGTGTTTAATTCACTTAGTAAGCAGCCGAAATAAATTCTAAAAATGGTTATGCCTGGGATGTGTCGAGCTAAACCGACTCCGCCAAGGCTATGTCGTGTCAAGGTATGGAATCAGAAAAAAAACTACTCTCAATTATTGTTCCGGTTTACAATGAAGAAAAAAATATCCCACTTTTCTACAAAGAAATCAAGGTGGTTCTTGATGCGCTGGATTATGCTTGGGAAATTATTTTTGTTAATGATGGAAGTCGTGACAAAGGTCTTTTGGAGTTGGAAAAGATTACGACGCAGGATGCTCGAGTGCGAGTGATTGATTTTTCGCGTAATTTTGGCAAAGAAATCGCTGTTACCGCGGGGATCAATGCTTGTCGTGGTGCGGCGTGTATGATATTGGACGCCGACTTGCAACATCCCATCGAAAGGATTCCGGATTTTATCAAAAAATGGGAAAATGGCGCCGAGGTGGTGATTGGTGTGCGAGAGAAAAATAAAGGAGAAGGCTTTGTCAAAAAAACCGGTTCCTATTTTTTCTATATAATAATCAATTGGATATCGGATATGGAAATTGTCACGCGAGCAACTGATTTTCGTCTTTTGGATCGAATGGTGATTGATGAGTTTAATAAGCTTTCGGAAAGAAATCGCATGACGCGAGCGCTTGTTGATTGGTTGGGTTTTCGGCGCGAGTATGTCTGCTTTCAAGCCAATGAACGGGTTCATGGCGTTCCGGCCTATAGTTTTTGGAAATTAGTGCGCTTGGCTTTTAATAGCGTAATCTCCTTTAGTCTTTTTCCTCTGAAACTCGCAGGATATTTGGGAATCATTATTACGATTGTTTCGGGATTTTTGGGAATATTTATTTTCATCACAAGATATGTCACGCACGAGCTTGATTTTTCCGGTCCGGCTATTTTGGCGGTGGTCATTCTTTTTCTCATCGGCATTGTGCTAATTTGCCTTGGTCTTATCGCGCTCTACATCGCCAACATCCATGCCGAAGTAACTAATCGGCCGATGTATATTGTGCGAAGGAAAAAATAAACAGTCTAGCTTGGCGCTTAGGCGTTTTTCCAAATTTCAAAAAAGCGGGGAATTTTTGGACGGATGCGTAAGTTGCGAAAATAAAAAAATGTTTTCCAATCCAACACTTGATTTGAATGTCAGCCTCGTTCTTTTGGGGTTTTCCGTGCTGTTCGCGTTTCTTTTTTGGCTAAGGAACAAAAAAAAGTTTTTGGCGCTGGTTATTTTTTCTGTTTTGGGTAATTTGAGCTTTTTGGTTAATATTGGCTCTAGGATGTATATTGCTTATAGCATCATGAAATTGTTAAGTTATTTTGTTTTTATTGTTTGGCCAATATTAAATATCTATTTGTTAATCAATTATTTCTCCGGTAAAAATGAAAAAGCTTAGAAAAACATTAACCGTTTTCTGTTTAGCTTTGATTTTGAATTTGACGCCGTTTGCTCCCTATCGCCTGATAGTTTTTTCTGACGAATCTTTGGCGGACGAAGAATGCGAAACGGATGATTGCGCGGGAGACGAGGAGGATGTTCCGGTGGACGATCCCTTGGACATCACGGACTATCGCGAGTGGAACAAAGACATAGTTGTGGATGGTTCGCTCACGATTGAAGAGCGGGGCACTTTAGTGATCAAAAAGGGAGTTACTGTCACCTTCAAAGACTACTCTTCAATTAGTGTGCTGGGTAAACTTTTTGTCAGGGGAACAGTGAAAAATCCGGTGGTTTTCCGCAAGGACTCCGGTGCGAACGCCGACTATTCCTATGACATAAAAATATACAGTGGCGGGGAAGCGAACATCCGAAATGCCGACATTAGCGGAGGCGGCAGCCGGCCGTTTCGATTTGAAGTGAATCTTTTCATAAACAGCGCCTATGCTGATAGTCCGGAAGGCGTGGTCGTGGTTCAAAATAACGCGAAATTGGAAATGGAGGGCAGCCGTGTTCACGATAATAATTTCGGAATAGCAGTTGATCCGCAAAGCGGGAAGGATATTCGCGTTAACCGGACTGTTTTTTCGGGCAATACTTTTGGAGATGTGCTTTGTATGTCGAGCGGTGGCGGAGCATTGCCCGATTTTCGCTATAACTGGTGGGGCCATGACGGTAATCCGGAAAAAACCATTGATCTGGGTGACGAGGAAACATTGGACGTCAATCGCAATATTGATTATTCGCCCTGGCTAGCTGAAGAGAAATTTCATGATCCGGTCATTATTATCCCGGGGATTTTGGGTTCGCAAGAAAAAGACGGACAATGGCAGCTGGATCAGATTTTACATGCCTATGACAATTTGTATGCCGAGTTGTCCGACAATGGTTATGTTCCGGAGAAAGATCTTTTTACGTTTCCCTATGAGTGGCGCGATTCCAATGTGGACAATGCTAAATTGTTGAAAGCGGAAATTGCGCGGATCAAGAAAAAAACCAATTGGCCCAAAGTGGATTTGGTGGCGCATTCGATGGGCGGACTTTTGGCGCGTCAGTATATTGAATCCGCGGACTATGTCGACGATGTGGATCAGCTCATCACATTGGGCACTCCACACTTAGGTTCGCCCGAAGCCTATTTGAAGTGGGATGGAGATGGTTGGTTTTGGGGTCTTCCGGACATCTATGCTAAGCATTTATTGGGCCAGGAAGCGCACGAAGAGAATTATGCCGATATTTTTGACTACATCCACCAGCGGCCGCTAGCTTCCTTGCAAGAGCTGCTTCCGGTCTATGACTATTTGCAGGAAGTGGAAAATGGAAACAGGTATAAGAACTATAGTTTTGGTTATCCGCAAAATATATTTTTGGAAAATCTCAACGGCGGGAAAAAAGCGGCACTCGAAAATGTAGAATTTGATAAGATTATCGGAAAAGTGGAAGATCCGGATTCAACAATTTCCGGCTATCGGGTTGTCAAGACTGATATGGGCAAAATGTGGCGACACGGCTATCCTCATGGATTTGAAATGCCAATTTTTAGCGACAGAGGTTTATTAAATGGCTATGGAGATAAGACTGTTCCTCTTTTTTCTGCCGAAAGCACAGATATTCCCGAAGATGAAAAAATAATCCTTGATTCCGATCACACCGGATTGCCCACTGAAGGACAAAAAGATGTTTTGAAATTGCTGACCGGAAAGTGGCCGGAAAAAGAAAATCGAGCCAGTTTGATAAAAAGTTTGCTCATTATAACGGTTTTTTCTCCGGTTGACATTCAAATTATTGCTCCTAGCGGCGATAGAGTGGGAAAAAATTTTGAGACAGGCGGCGAATACGCGCAAATTTCTCGCGCCTACTACAGCGGTCATCAAACAAAAAATGAATTCATCACTATTCCCAATCCGCAAAACGGCGAATATCGGATTTTAACCGAAGGGACGGGAACAGGCGCATATCAAATAGAAGCCACAAAGGCGTCTGCGCCTAAAGATAAATCGGGTCCTGCCGTGGAAGCCAAAGTGGCTTTTTCCGGAACAACAACACCAGGGAAACGGGAGCAGCTGGATGTCGTCGTGGGTAGTGAAAGTATTAGTGATGGAAGCGATACTGCAAAAATTGCAGCGAGCGTTTCTGCTCCTGCGGAAAGTTTCAGTAAGAAAAAAGACGATGCTGATGATTCCAAATCAAGCAAGAAGTCCGGAAAGGTTGTGGCGACTTCTTTTGGAAATAATCAACAATCAATCGCCGATTATTTCACAAATCCATTGCAAAATTCTGACGCCGCTTACTTTTTGGCGCCTCCGGAGGAAAAATACTGTTCCGCTGAAGGCGTGGCTGGAACAGAAAATCATCCTCAGGGTAATTTGGGACAATCACAATCCATTTTTTGGAAAATAGTCGGACTGGCGTGCGGACTGGTTCTTGCGGTTGTTTTTTGTCTTTAATGCGGTCAGCGGGGAATCACTAGCCAGGGTAGTTTTTGTTTGGTCTTCATAATATTTTCATAATTAGCCGGATCGTGTATAATGTAGTTGTATGGAAAATAAAGCTTTGGAAACTACTAGTTCAATCAAATATAGTTTTATCATTCCCGTGAAGGTTGTGAATGATTATGTTCGCGAATCTGTGCCGAAAGTTTTGGAAATCGAGCGGGATGACTACGAAATTATAATTTATCCTGATGAAGGACTGGAGACAACTGAGAGTTGGCCAAAGACAAGGCAGATTTCCAGCGGTCGCGGCCCTTCTGTCAAGAGAAATTTAGCTATCCGAGATGCCCTTGGAGAGTTTTTGGTTTTTATTGATGATGATGCCTATCCGCGCAAAGATATTTTGGACGTTTTGGACGGGGATTTTGCTGACAAAGAAATTGCCGCAGTCGGTGGTCCGGCGATTACTCCCGGGTCGGATAGTTTTTTACAGAAAGTTTCCGGGGCTGTTTTTTTGAGTTATATTTCCGGTGGTTTTCCTGAGCGCTATGTCCCGGTGGGCAAAAAAAGATTGGTGACTGATTGGCCGACGGTTAATCTGAGCGTGCGAAAGAGCGCTTTTGTGAAAGCCGGCGGATTCGATTGTAATTTTTGGCCGGGAGAGGACACAAAATTTTGTCTGGATGTGATTAACAAATTGAAGAATAATAATAAGATTCTCTATGACCCGGGAGTGATTGCTTGGCATCATCGGCGCGAAGGACTGATGCGGCATCTGAAACAAATTGGGAGCTATGGGATTCACCGTGGATTTTTCGCTAAAAAATATCCCAAAACGTCTTTCCGTCCGCGCTATTTTATCCCTAGTTGTTTTCTTTTGTTTGTTTTTGGCGGACTGATCTTGCGCCACTATTTTGTTACTTTTGATGTGCTCTATATTTTGGGTTGGATTACCTATGGCCTCGCGATGCTCGTTGCACTTTTTGACATCACCCGTCGCCAAAAGAATCTGCCTGTCGCGCTTTATGCGCTAGTCTATATTTTTTTGACACACTTGGTCTATGGCGCCAGATTTTTGCAAGGATTTTTGTTCACAAAAAATCTGAAAAGCAAGATGCGTTAGAAGACAGCGCAGTTTGTTATTGACCAAAAAACCACCCCGCTGATGCGGGGTGCGCGCGTTTAGGGACACAATCTTTTCCCTGGTTTAAGCTAAGATAGGGCAATCATTGACAGAAAAAATAATCCATGTAAAATTATATTTAGCACTCTTGACATGGGAGTGCTAATAGTCTAAAATAGAACCATGGAAGAAAGACAAGAGAAAATTTTAGCGGCAGTGGTGGAAGAATATACGGCGACAGCGGTGGCCGTTGGTTCGAAGATTCTTTCTGCCAAATATTTTTCGGATTTGAGTTCGGCGACAATCAGAAATGATATGGCTGAGCTGGAAAAAGCCGGCTATCTCTATCAGCCGCACACATCTGCTGGACGCATCCCAGCTGACAAAGGTTATCGCTATTTTGTCGAAGAGATTATGGCCGAGCAAGAGCTGAGCATCTCGGAACAGAAAAAAATGCAAGTGGAACTTCTCAAGATGAAAGCGCAAAACAATCGGCTTTCACGAGCGACTGCGAAACTCCTTTCATCTTTGAGCGGCAGTCTGGCGGTGACCGGTTTTGAGAAAGAATTCTATGACTTTGGCATGAAAGAGCTTTTGGAAAATCCGGAATTTCAAGAAATTGATGAATTTTGCAAAGTGGCTGAAGCTCTTGACTATATTGATGAAAATGTTGACGCGATTTTGAAAAAAATCAAGCTGGGAGAAACAAAAATTTTTATCGGCAAAGAAAATCCCATCAAGGGCATTTCCAACTGTTCGATGATTGTTTCGCCCTATGAAACGCAAGAAGGCGAAAAGGGACTTTTGGCGATTATCGGCCCAAAGCGGATGAAATATGCCAAAAACAAATCACTGATGGAGTATATGAAAAAGTTTTTGAGTTCAAGTGTGGTAATTCTAATTGTTATAAATCTTATCTAAAAAAAACATGACGGACGAAAAAAAAATTGAACCTGCCCGCAATGCTTCGCATAGCGATGCAGGCGGGGAAGAGTTGAAAGAAGATATCGTAGAAATTAAAGAAGACGAAGTTAAGAAAGATATCAAAAAGAGTATTTTCAAGAAAGTTTTAAAAAAGGAGAATAAAGAAGAGGAATATCTGCTCGGTTGGCGAAGATGTCTGGCGGATTTTGAAAACTACAAGAAACGGCAGCAGGAAAATCAAAAAAGCCTTGGGGAATATGTGAAAGAAGATTTTATGCTCCAAATTATTCCCGTGATTGATAACTTTCACAGCGCGACTGAACATATTCCTGAAGAACAAAAAAATGTTCCATGGGTCACGGGAGTGATGTATATTCAAAAACAATTAGAAGATGTTTTGAAAGAGAATGGAGTGACTGAAATGAATATCAAAGTTGGGGATGAATTTGATCCAAATTTGCATGAAGCGGTGGCCAGCGGCCCTGCCTACGCCGAGGCTTCGGCAGGCAAGCAAGAGACAGTGAACAGTGAACAGGAATCAGTGAACAGCGAGCAAGAAACAAAAGAGACGGAAGATAATAATAAAATTACAAGAGTTGTGCTGAAGGGGTATAAATTAGGGGAAAAAGTGATCCGAGTGGCAAGGGTGATCGTAGAATAATACCAAATTAACTTAATTCGTTTCAGATAGGCCTTGGAGGCTCAACCTCCATTGTGGAGGTTGAGCCTCCTTGAGGTAACACAGATTTAGTTAATCCGGTATAAGTAGAGGTGAAAAAGTTCTTTTAAAAAGCAACACCCCAGAAAAAGCTGTTGCAATTCCTGGGGCGGAAAGTAGTCAATTCGCTATTCGATTTTTTGCTCATCACGAGGAATAGCATCAAGGGTTTTCTCCAGCAGAGCCTCTATGAGGTTGAGCCGTTTTCTGCTGAGTATAACTTCATTTCTGTCCAATGGCGCCTTAACGATAAGCTCATTGAGTTTACGCTGGACCCTTTGCAGTTTTTCAAGTATTTCGGCAATCTCCTTCATTGATTTCAGGATTTGCTTTTTTGAAATCGAAACGGGATCGACAATAAATGATACCTTGGCTTTCTTTAGCATGGTGCCTCCTGGGTTAGTTGTTCAAACGTGCGTGTTGGTAAAATATAGCATTTTAGCCAAAAAGTCAATATTTTGCTCTCAAACTTCAATTTTTAAGCTAAATTAAAGGTTGAAATTTGAAAAGTAATAAAATTATTTAATCAAAGCGAACTTTGTATCAGTCTAGACGGGTGCAGAGTATTGCTAATCAATAAGTATGAGTAAGATATTAGGAATCGATTTGGGGACAACCAATTCTGCGATGGCAGTTGTGGAAGGTGGTTCGCCCAGTATTATCGAAAACAAAGAGGGAAACCGCACAACACCGTCAATGGTGGCGATTTCCAAATCCAATGAAAGATTGGTTGGTCTTCTCGCTAAGCGTCAAGCTGTGACCAATCCAGGAAATACTTTGTATTCCATCAAACGTCTCATTGGACGAAAATTTGAGGATGAGGAAGTGCAACGCGATTTGAAGTTGCTTCCGTATAAAATCATTAAAGCCAATGGCGGAGTGAAAGTGGAGATGGGCGGCAAGGAATATACTCCGCAAGAAATTTCGGCAATGATTTTGGCAAAACTAAAAGCGGACGCGGAAGAAAAGTTGGGCGAGAAAATCACGGAAGCCGTCATTACCGTTCCTGCCTATTTCGATGACGCACAAAGAAAAGCCACCAAAGAAGCGGGTGAAATTGCCGGCCTTAATGTCAAAAGAATCATCAATGAACCAACGGCGGCCGCTTTGGCCTATGGTTTTAATAAAAAGAAAGACGAGAAAATCGCGGTCTATGACCTTGGCGGAGGAACTTTTGATATTTCTATTTTGGAAGTATCTGAAGACACAGTCGAAGTGAAATCAACCAATGGTGACACGCACCTCGGAGGAGACGACTTTGATCAAATCATTATCAATTGGATAATTTCCGAATTCAAAAAACAAGAAGCGATTGATCTTTCCAAGGATTCATTAGCTTTGCAGAGAATCAAAGAAGCGGCGGAAAAAGCCAAAATTGAACTTTCAACGGCAATGGAATCCGAAATTAATCAACCATTTATCACCACCGATGCGAATGGTCCAAAACATCTTGTGATGAAAATTACTCGTTCCAAATTGGAAGAATTGGTCGGTGACCTTGTGGCTAAAACACTTGAGCCAACCAAAAAAGCTCTCGCTGATGCAAAACTTTCCGTGTCTGACATCAACGAAGTGGTCTTGGTGGGAGGAATGACGAGGATGCCACTAGTTCTTGCGACCGTGGAAAAATTCTTTGGCAAAAAACCAAATATCACAGTGAATCCTGATGAAGTAGTTGCGCTTGGCGCAGCGATTCAAGGCGGAGTTTTGCAGGGTGATGTGAAGGACGTGCTTCTTTTAGATGTGACACCGCTGACCTTTGGAATTGAAACAATGGGTGGCGTGAGGACACCTCTCATTGATCGAAACACAACCATTCCAACATCCAAATCGCAAGTTTTTTCAACGGCCGCGGATAATCAACCATCTGTGGAAATCCATGTTCTTCAAGGCGAAAGAGAAATGGCCGCGGATAATAAAACTCTGGGCAGATTTATTCTTGACGGCATTCCACCTTCTCCACGCGGCATTCCGCAAGTCGAAGTGACTTTTGATATTGATGCCAACGGAATTCTAAGTGTCAAAGCGAAAGATAAAGCGACAAACAAGGAACAATCCATTCGTATTGAAGCATCTAGTGGACTCTCCAAAGAAGAAATTGAGAAGATGAAAAAAGACGCGGAAGTTCACGCCGAGGAAGACAAGAAAAAGAAAGAAGCGATTGAAGCAAAAAATATGGCGGACACGCTTGTCTACACAACTGAAAAAGCATTGCGCGACGCCGGTGACAAAATCACAGCCGAGGAGAAAAAACCGGTGGAAGAAAAAATCGAAGCTTTGAAAAAGGTCAAAGACGGAGACGACAGCGAAGCAATCAAAAAAGCCACCGAGGAACTTTCGCAGGAAGCGCAAAAAATCGGGGAGAAGCTTTATAAGGCTGCAGCCGATGCGCAGGCCAAGGAAGCTCCCGCCTCCGCTGAAGCTACTGCGGGCGAAGGAAGCCCGGCAGGCGATGTGAAAGATGCCCAGACGAAGGATGAGCCGAAAGAGGAAGAGAAAAAATAGGTTTTAATTTGAGCCCCGACTAAAGTCCGGGCTCTTTTAGAAAGAAAGATATGAATCCAAAATCCACCTCATTCGCCACGGCTGGGATGAGGTGGATTTTAGGAAGAACAAAGGTATGTAATTTTTTTAAGTGAAATTATGAAATTATATGTCTGACGCTGCTAATAAAATCGCGATGAGTAATTTAATGAAAATAATCTTTCGAAAATATAAAAGTGAAGATCGTAAGTGCTTGGAGGAATTGATCCAGCTTTTTTCTCAGGAAGAAAGAGGCGAGAAGTTGCCAAAGAAATTTATTAGCAAAACTATTAATGAATTTGCCAAGTCTCCACAAAGAGGCGTAATCTACGTCTTTATGCTAGAGAAAAAGATTATCGGCTACGCCATTTCGTCCAATTATTGGAGCATTAGTGCGGGCGGAAATTATACTGCCATAGATGAGATTTTTGTGGATGTGTCTTGGCGCGAAAAAGGTATTGCTACAGCTTTTATTGAATATTTTAAAAAAAATGCCGCCAAAAATTCAGTGGCGGTTTCTTTGGAAGTGGGACGGAAAAACGAGAAAGCAAGGCGATTATATCGAAGATTAGGCTTTCAGAAGGAAGGGTATGAATTTATGATTTCCAAGTTGAAATAGTCTGTCGAAGTCAAAAAAGTCCTGTTTTCTCTATTGAATATTATACGCGCTAGTCATTACGCTCAAAAACCAAGGAATGGCGAAAATGAGAATGATGATTGGCAGGACAATGGTGACGATTGTGATGATCATCGTCCAAAGAAAATATTTGCGCATTTTCTCAGCTGAATTGTAAATTTGTTCGAGCTTTTTATCTTGCTCGGTGAGTCTTTGTTCAAGTTGGGGGTCCATGGATTTTGTTTGTTAGTATTTTAATTAAAATGCCTCTTCTTCCTTCGAGACAGGTGAGGGATAGGTGTTAAATTAAAAGTAGCTCAAATAAAAACAACACCTTATATTTTTCAAAAGCCCTTTCCCTCATCCGGCTTTCAGCCACCTTCTCCCTAATGGAGAAGGGGATATAAATAAAAGCCTTTCTTAGTAGATAGTGTGAGCTATTTATTTTTAAAAAAATTTTTATTCCTCCACCTCAATCCCCAGCGGCAATTCTTTGATGATTTCCGGCATGGGCAATTCTTCCACTTTGTTTAGCTTTCGCTCGATTGTGCGGCTTTTTCTTGATGCGGTTTCAATTGTGTTGGATGCTTCTTGCAGTTTTTTGTGTGTCTTGTCGAGAAGATCTCCGAAAGTGGAAAACTCGGTTTTAATGGCACCAAGAGTGGCCCAAACATCACTGGATCTTTTTTCAATCGCCAATGTGCGAAATCCCATTTGGAGACTGTTGAGAATCGCGGCAATCGTGGTTGGGCCGGTGATGATTACCTTATAATCCCGTTGCAGCGTGTCAGCCAGCCCCGGACGGCGCAAAACTTCGGCATAGAGTCCTTCGATTGGCAAAAAGAGAATGCCAAAATCAGTGGTGTAGGGCGGATCTAAATATTTTTCTTTGATGTCTTTGGCTTCGGATTTAATCCTATTTTCCAGAGCTTTTCCGAGAGTGGCCATGAGTGCCAGATCGCATTTTTCTTCCGCGTCAATGAGATTTTGAAAATCTTCCATAGGGAATTTAGCATCAATCGGCAGCCAGAGATTTTTGATTTTGTCATCTTTGGCGGGAATCTTGATGGCAAACTCAACGCGGTCGTTGGAGCCTTTTTTGGTAGCGACATTTTTTTCATATTGCTCAATCGTCATAATTTGATCAAGCAAAGAGCCAAGTTGGACTTCACCCCAAGTCCCGCGCGTTTTGACATTTTGCAAAACTTTTTTGAGATCCCCCACGCCACTGGCAAGCGTTTGCATTTCACCCAAACCTTTATGCACCAGCTCGAGTCGTTCGCTGACGAGTTTGAAAGATTCACCTAGGCGTTTTTCCAAAGTGGCATGCAGTTTTTCATCCACAGTTTCTCGCATCTTTTCCAATTTTTCACTGTTGTCTTTTTGAATATTCTCCAAACGCTTCTCAATTGTTTCACGCACATATTCCATTTTTTTGTCATTTTTTTCAATCACTTCGCCAAGCTTGTCAGAAAAAACGGCGAAATTTTTGTTTTGCATATCGGCTAGAGTGAAGATACGCTTGTCGACGGAGTCACCGAAATTTTTGATCGATCCGGCGATTTCTCCTCGTGTTTCTTTGGTGGCAAGGGATGATTCATTGCGATTGGCAAGCATTTCTTCGCGCAGCGCCCGGCTGATTCTTTCATTGCCTTCTTTGATCAGTTGTGAATTGTCACCGGATTTTCTCGAAAAGAGGAAAGCTAAAATGGCAAGATTAAAAACAAGAGAAATGACAACTAGAATTGTAAGCATGGTGATTTTTCAAAATGGTTATATTCCTATGATAGCACTAAACGCCAATAGGGTAAAATTAACTTGTTTATTTGACTAATGCTCAATTTTTCGCTATTTTGGGGTTAGTTAGTTTTTAGATAAAATTATCCTTTTGGGGATTTTTTTGGTAGTTCGTTAACAATAATCCGGTTTTTTAATCGGTTATAGTAATATATGGTGTTAAAATTTGGCAAAACCTAAACAGTAAGGGAGATGAGATTCATGTGCAACTTGATTGGCAAGAAGTGTCGAGTGAAGCAAGGCGATCCTGAGCGAAATAAGAAGTGCCACAAATGTGAACAAAGCACCTACTCCGCTGATGGAGTAAAAAAGAAAAGCATTAAAGCGAAAGGAGAAAGCTAATGAAGAACGAAAAAGGTTTTAGACAAAAATTGGCAGAACGGCAGGAAAAAATAGCCTCTCTAGTGTGTGTCGGGCTCGATCCGTTGCCGGAAAAATTGCCCGCGTGTCTTAAGCGTAAATTCTGGACTTTCAAAAAGTGGAAGGTGGTCGCGCAATGGCTGATTGATATCGTTGATGCCACTGCACCGTATACGTCCTTGTTTAAACCACAGGTGGCGCATTACGAAGCTTTTCCGGACGGCAGAAAAATTCTTCAGACCGTGGTTAGCTATATTCATGAGTTCTATCCCAGTATTCCCGTTTTTCTAGATTGTAAACGGGGCGATATCGGACGGACGCAAGAGCGCTATCGTATCGCTCATTTCGAAATCGACGGAGTGGATGGTATGAATTTTTCGCCCTATATGGGCAAGGATTGCATGCAATATCTTGCCGATCCTGCTTTTCTGGGGAGAGCGATTGTTGGGTTGTGTTATACCAGCAATCCTTCTGCACGGGAAGTTCAGGATGTTGTCATTGAGGACGGGAGGCGCTATTGGGAGTTCATTGCCGAAAGGACGATGGTCTGGGCTACGCGCCTGGGTATTCTTGATAATGCCGGTCTGGTGATGGCAGCTGCCTATGAAAATCCCAAAGGTTCTGGAATTGTGTATTCCGAGCATTTGACTCGTTGCCGCGAGATTACCGGTAATTCTATGTGGTATTTAATACCAGGTGTCGGAACGCAGGAAGGTTTTATCAAGGAAACAGTCAGAGCTGCTTATACAACCGCTGGTTCAATCGCCATCAATTCTTCTTCAGCAATCATTTTTGCCAGTTCAGAAGAGGACTATGCAGAGGCTGCTGGCAAGGAAGCGAAAAAGATGAAAGAAGAAATCAAACTGGCGATGATGGAGATGTAAAAACAACCGCCTTGACATAATATTAATGCCATAAAAAGCACTAACAAGTACAACCAGTGACCTCATTGAAAGGAGGGCAAAGTCACTGGTTGTTTTTATTTCCCCTAAAACTCACTTTTTTGAAATAATCTTCGGCTCGTGCTAGGATTAGTCTATGGAACGAACTGATCAACAATTGATTTTGGACTTTTTGTCCGGAGACGATGCGGCTTTTGAAATTTTGATAAAGAGGCATCTGAAGGCGGTTTATAACTTTCTCTATCGTCTGACCGGGGGTGATGCGCCGTTGACGGACGATTTGACGCAGGAAACTTTTCTGAAAGTCTGGAAGAATATTAGAAAGTTTGATGGGGAAAAGAGTTTCAAGACATGGCTGTTTGCGATTGCTAAAAATAGCGCTCGAGATTTTTGGAAAAAGAAAAAAACCTTGCCATTTTCTCTTTTTGAAAATAGTGAAGGGTATAATAGATTGGAAGAGATGGCTGAAGATAAGGCTCTGCCGGATGAAATTTTGGAACGCATTGAATCAACAAAAGAGTTGGAAGAAAAGCTGAAAAAGCTTTCCAAAAAACATGAGACCATCCTACTTTTACGCTACAAGGATGACCTGAGTCTTTCGGAAATCGCAAAAACGCTTAATTTGCCCTATAATACAATCAAAAGTCAACATCAAAGAGCACTGCTGGCGCTCAAAGAAGTTTTCATGCACCCGTAGGCGAATCTTATTCGTACTACTCCTGAGACATGCGCGTTTAATTCTATGTTTTTCATTTTTCATAGCAATTCAAACGCGCAAGTCTCTGAAATATTTTATGAGCAAAAAGCTAAGACAATTATGCGAGGGTGTCTGTGAGTTGAACCCACCGATCAATCTGTGTGGTTTTATTTTCGCCAAAATCGAAAAAGAAAAAATCAGAAAGGCTAAAAGACAGCTGATTTTGTCCTATTTTGGTCTTGGCAGCTCATTTCTCCTGGCTGTTTTGGCAGGAATATATTTTGGGCAAGCTTTCTTGCAATCGGAATTTTGGGCGATGCTTTCTTTGGCTTTCTCCGATATCGCTGTTGTCGCAAAAAACTGGGATACCTATTCTTTGTCACTTTTGGAAACTTTTCCAACGATGCACGTGATCATATTTTTAGTACCCGTTTTTATTATGCTAGTTTCAGCCGATTTTTATTTTGCTAATAAAGCTTGTTATAAACATAAGTATATCTAAATATATGGAAATCAATGCGAAGGAAATGATCAAGTCGAGAAAGTTTAAGCTAGCCGCTGGCATAGTGGGTGTTTTTCTCATTGCTTTTATCAGTTTTGCCGGCGGAGTGGTGGTGGGATTGCACAAAGCAAAATTTTCCTATCAGTGGGGGCAAAACTACGAACGAAATTTTATGGGTTTTGGACCGGGAAATGTTCCGATGATGGGAAATAATGATAATCGTGGCGGAATGATGGATATCCCTCGAGACATTGAAGGGCGGGGTTTTCGTAACGCGCACGGGCTGGCTGGTGCGATAGTCTCCATTTCAAATGATAGTTTAATTGTGAAGGATCGTGACAATAAGGAAAATACTGTGACTGTTTCAGATAAAACTATTATCAAAAATCGAGCAAGCGATCTTAAGATTACTGATCTTAAAGCTAATGATCATATTGTGGTAATGGGTACTCCCAATGATCAGGGTGTCATTGCGGCTGATTTAATTCGAGTTTTTCCTGCCATGCCTAATAATGCTTCGGAAAATAGTAGCAATAATAGTTCCGGCAGTACTAATAATAGCAATAATTAATTCTATGAAAATGAAAAAAAGCTATATTACTCTTGTCATCCTGCTTGTTATTGGCGGTGGTTACTTCTGGTATAAAAAGACTCATACTGCCAGTACTGCTATCACCTACAAAACAACGGCGGTGCAAAAGGGAACATTGACAAGCTCTGTTTCCGGTTCCGGCAATGTTGTTGTGGATCAAAGTGAAAATATCGACCCGACAATTGTCGGTACCGTAGCTAATCTTTCCGTGAAGATTGGCGATCAGGTAAAAAAAGGGCAATTACTTTTCAATATCGTCAATGATCAGTTGGGGGTAAATGCGGCAAAATCGGCTGCTAGTTCCGCGCAAGCGAAAAAAGCGGTTGATGATCAAAAATATAACAAGAAAAAAGATCAGGCTGCATATAAACTTAATCCAAAAAAAATAAACAAAGATCAGGTGGCGCTTGATGATCATGCGATTGATGTGGCCGAGCAAGATTTAGCGGTTTCTCAGGCGGACTATCAAAATCAACTTTCTGATGCGGCAAAACGAAAAGTGACAGCGCCAATCGACGGCACAGTTAATGCGGTGAATGTCAAGAATGGTGACGATCTTTCCAAGCTTTCTTCGGGAAGTTCAAGAACTGTTCCAATGATTATTGGAGATCTTGGCACGATGAAAGCTCAAGTTCAGATCAATGAAGTTGATATGCCAAATGTGCAAATCGGACAAAAAGTGATGATGACTTTTAACTCCGTAGCAGGCCTTAGCGCCTCAGGAAAGGTGGAAAAATTAGACTCTCTGGGAACAATTACACAAGGCGTGGTGACGTATAACGCCACAATCAATTTTGATGCACTTGACTCACGGATTAAACCGGGAATGAGCGTTTCCGCATCAATTATTACCGGAGTGAAACAAGATGTAATTGTTGTGCCAAATAGTGCAGTGAAAAAACAAGGCAATAATAGTTATGTGGAGGTTTTGAATAGCGGAGGATCTTCGCCCGAACAAGTTACGATCCAAACCGGAGCAGTTAATAATACTGATACGGAAATCGTGAGTGGTCTTAGTGTGGGCGATCAAGTCGTCACGCGGACGATCAATCCAAATGCAACTACGAATAATTCAAGCCAAGGAGGGGCGAGACTTCCCGGTATTGGCGGTGGTAGACTTGGAGGCTAAAAATATATTTTAGGAGTTACGCGTTTCATCTCATGCGGCTGACTCGAGCAAACGCGTAAGTCATAATTTTGTATGATTGAATGTAGGAATCTAAGCAAAACATATGTTAATGGTGATGTGGAGACCCAGGCTGTTTGCGGGATCACTTTTAAGATTGAGAAGGGTGAGTTTGTGGCAATCATCGGGCCATCCGGCAGTGGCAAGTCCTCCCTCATGCATATTTTGGGCGCACTTGATACTCCCACAAGCGGGGAGTATTTTCTTGACGGCAAAGAGGTTTCAAAATTAAATGACGATGAACTTTCCCAATTGCGTCGCGACAAGATCGGTTTTGTCTTTCAGTCTTTTAATTTATTGCCAAGAACTACGGTGCTGCGTAACGTGACCTTGCCGTTACTTTTCAGTGATACAACAAAAAAAGAACGCGAGAAGCGGGCGCGGGAAGCTTTGAAATATGCAGGTATGGAAGAAAGTAAATTTAATAATCTTTCCAACCAATTGTCCGGCGGACAGATGCAAAGAGTGGCAATTGCGAGATCGCTCATCAATAGCCCTTCCATTATTTTGGCCGATGAGCCGACGGGAAATTTGGATACAAAAACCAGTCACGTGGTAATGCAGACATTTTTGGATTTGAATGCGAATGGACACACAATCGTGCTTATTACGCATGAACAGGAAATTGCCAACTTTGCCAAAAGAATAATCACCATCCGAGATGGACTAATTGAATCAGATATAAAAAAGAAATGATTAGGGATTTATTTAGCGAAACAATTTGGTCGTTGGCGGGAAACAAGGTTCGATCGGGACTGACGATTTTAGGAATTGTGATTGGAATTGCTTCAGTAATTACGATGGTGGCAATTGGCCAGGGATCGCAAGCTTCTATTCAAGCGCGAATTCAATCTATTGGATCTAATTTGATTATTGTTACTCCCGGTGCGCAAAGGACGGCTGGTGTCAGTGCCGGGCAGGGCAGTGCGCAGTCGCTGAAACTGGAGGATGCGAATGCGATTGCAAGTGAGGTGCAAAATGTTGTTGGCGTGGCGCCGGAAGATACGCATCGTTATCAAGTGACAGCCAAAGGCAACAACACAAACACGCAAATTACCGGCACAGTGCCAAGCTATGCTGATGTGAGAAATGTGACAATAGACTTTGGAACTTTTCTGACAGATTATCAAAATCAGACTTCTGCAAAAGTTGCCGTCATTGGTCCCGGTGTGCGCGATGACTTATTTGGTGCGGATGTCGATCCGACAGGACAAACGATTAGAATTAAGAATATTGATTTTCAGGTGATTGGCCTTACTGTTACTAAAGGCGGAACGGGTTTTAATAATGCTGATGACGCGGTCTATGTTCCACTTTCTACGGCGCAACATTATCTATCGGGTGATACTTATGTCACAACGATTGGCGTGTCTGCTCAGGACTCAACTATTTTGCCAACCGTCCAAAGTGATTTGACCGACTTGCTTTTGCAAAGACACGGCATCTCTGATCCAACTCAAGCGGATTTCAGTACGATTAATCAAGCGGATATTATTGCGACAGCCTCAAGTATCACGGGCACATTCACGATTCTTTTGGCTTCCATTGCCGGAATCTCACTTCTGGTGGGTGGAATCGGGATTATGAATATGATGCTCACAACAGTGACAGAAAGAACGCGCGAGATTGGCTTGCGAAAAGCGGTTGGGATTAAGAAAATATATGTTAATTTGCAGTTTTTATCTGAAGCGGTGGTGCTAACATTTTTAGGTGGCGCTGTTGGTGTTTTACTTGGCTGGTTGGCGTCTCTCGCGGTGACTAAATTCGCGGGAATAACAACGCAAGTATCTCCTTCAACCGTGATATTGGCTTTTGGTGTTTCGGCCGGAGTGGGGATTATTTTCGGATTTTATCCGGCGAGAAGAGCGGCAAATTTGAGTCCAATCGAAGCTTTGAGATATGAGTAGTTTATTGATTGCAGGAAATTCATAATTTAATTTAATAAATATAAAACAATGAATAGAAAAAAGCACATTATAACAATGATCGGCATCATAATTATTGTCGCCGGAGGAATGTTTTATGGCGGGATGCAATATGGAACAAGCAAGGCTGCCAGCGTTGCAGCGCAGGCGAGACAAGGCAGGGGAAATGGCAGCGGCAGCAGCGCGGACAATAGTGGTGGACAGCGTGGCCAACGCGGACCAGGCGGCATGGGCGCCGGCGGATTTTCCAACGGGCAAATTATTTCCAAAGACGATACAAGCATCACAATCAAAACTCGAGATGGCAGCTCAAAAATTGTCTATTATTCCGGCTCGACAAATGTCGGAAAGACGGTCGCTGACACCTCGACAGATTTGAATGTCGGTCAAGACGTGATGGTGAGTGGCAACGCGAGTCCGGACGGTAGCATTGCCGCAGATAGTATTCAAATCAGACCTGCTCAGCCAGACCAAAAAAATTAGAGGATTGGGCGAAAAGTTTTAAGAAAAGCGAGAACAAAATAGTCACTGATTTTCATCTTATATCTCTTTGGCTGAAAAAGGACCGAATGTTTTTTCCAGTCTAGAATAACTTGCTCAAGTTCTTTGAGCAAGTTTTTTTCGCGGAAAAAAATTCCAACCTCGGCGTTTAGGGTAAAGGAAAACATATCCATATTTTGCGAACCAATAAGACCTTCTTCTTTGTCGATGACAAGCAGTTTGGAGTGGTTCATTGTTTTTGAAAGATAAAATTTTATGCCTAAGTTGTGAAGACTGTGCATGTAGCGATAATTCAAAAGATTCATGATACGCCAGTCAACTTTTCTGGGAATCATTATCTCTATCGCTACGCCGCGTCTTAGCGCATCGTCCAGGAGCGAAATCAGCCAACGCGGGGGAGTGAAATAGGGGGTGGCGATTTGGATGGATTTTTTTGCACCGGAAATTTTCTCAACATAATGATTTTTGAGTGTGTGGATATTTTTAGTTGGCCAGTGATCCAAGAGCCAAAACCGCAACTTACTGACAAGTTTTCTTTGGCGATAGATGAGAATTTTTTTGTTTTTTCCGCCAGCCATCGCGTAGGTATAGGCAAAAGATTGCAAGATTCTTTTCACGATTCTGCCGCGCAACTGCAGCTGGAGGTCTGACCAATTTCTGAAACGTCGACCAATGTTCACGCCTCCAATGAAAGCGACTTTTTCGTCAACAATAAGAATTTTGCGGTGAATGTGGCGAAGCCAATGACTGAAAAAAATAAACTCAATACCTGATTTGGTAATAGTTTTGGCAACTTCGTCTTTCAGGAGTTTGCTGCCATAGGCATCTGCGATAATGATGACGCGCACGCCGGAACGAGCCTTGGCTCTTAATTTTCCAATAAAATCATGGCTCTTTTTTGTGTCATCAAGAAAAATATAAATCTCTATGTAGATTGATTTTTGGGCGCTATCAATCGCATCGAGCATCGCGTCCCAGGCTTTTTGTGAAGTTGTGTGAAGGCGGTATTTCATTTTGAATTAAGCTTTTATTTTCTTCTTTTCTTTTTTGCCGAATAGTAACTTAATTTTATTTTTTGTATGTTTAGGGCTTATGCGTAAGTCACATGTTTTTTGCAACTTTATTTTAGCATAAAAATCATCAAAGGCGTATTTATTTTTTGGTAAAAAAACACGGCAAGCTCAAGATTTCTTTGAGCTTGCCGTGGAGCGGCTGCTAGCATCTGTTAAGTCGGTATCATTTCTTTTTCCAGGCAGTCAATATATGCTCGGAGTATGCCCAGATCAAGCATGTTATTGAAGGCGACTTTTAGGGATATAGTGTTGAAGTCGTATCCCTTTAGCAGTGCATCGGAAAATTCATCTCCGGCCCCATTTTTTTCTAGCGCGTCCAGATAATTTCTGAGGACCACCAGATCGAGCCCACGCTTGATGGATTGCTCAAAAAATATTGGATTAAACTTGCCCTTTTCTCTCAGTGCCCATTCGAGCCATTCTTTTGAGTTTTTATTTTTTGGTTCTGACAATGGCGGACCCTCCTTTTTTGGGTTTATAAAAAACAGATTCATTTTTTACATACACTAGTATTAACATAAAAAAACTTTACTAGCAAGGACTTTATGAAATTGCTAAATTCTGCTAAGCTGTGAGTATAATCAGTCAAAACAAAAAATGCAAAAAAATATTCTCAAGTTCTCGCTATTTTTTCTCTCGCTTTTGGCGGCTTTTTTTGCTTGGTTTTCCGTCAGTAATGCCATCACGGTTGCAAGCTCCAGCGTTTGGCTGGTTCCGGCGATTTGGTTTTCTTTTTTGTACATAATATATTCGCTGGAATTTGTCATTGTGCCAGAAAAAATTTGGTCAATTCTTTCAATTGTGCTTGGACTTTTTTTCAGTTTAATTTTTGTGCACACCTTGTGGCACGCGCTTATTTTATTTGTCTCCGCAGGCTTACTGTTTATTTCCTATCGGCAAATTAGAACTGATTTGGGTCAGAACGTAAAGCTGCATCTGCCGAAAACTTTGCGCATGGGAAAGGTTTCTTTTTTGTTTGCCTTAGCGCTTGTCATTTCCAGTCAATATTATTTTCAAGCTAAAGCAGTGGGACTTTTGAAATTGCCTGCTTTTGATGCCGGTGTGATTTTGGAAAATAGTTGGGCACGGCAAATTCTCTATCAGCTTAATCCTGATTTGCAAAAATTGAGTGACAAGAACTTAACGGTTGATCAAATGATTTTGCAAAACTATCAAGATAGCCAGGCTACTGGTGACGAAACAGAGCTTCTTAATTTGGCCCAGAGCAGTCAAGCAATTTCTCTGGTTAATTTGCAAAAAATTGAGGAGATTCGAAAACAAAAAATCTTGGAAGCAGGAAGAGAGCAACTGGGAACAATGGCTAATCGAAAATTGACAGGAGCGGAAAAAGTGTCTGATGTGCTTACGGAAATCATGAATCAAAAACTGCAGAGTCTGGTTTCGCCGGACTATGCGAACGGAAATTTTCCAGCCGTGCCTATTGGTATGGCGGCAGTTTTGTTTTTGACAGTGCTTTCTCTCGGTGCATTTTTGCTAAGGATAATAGTCTATTTCATCAGTTTCATTTTTTGGATACTGACTTCCACGAAAGTTGTGAAGATAAAAATGGTACCGGTGGAGATGGAAGTGATTGAATAAAAGGCGTGCCAAATGGAAAATTAGCACTCTCTTGGGGGGATTGCTAATTTTTTTAATTCGTGCTAAAATACTTGATGTTAAAAACATTTAAGAATTTATTTTAATTGTTATCCTGGCAAAAGTGGGGATGATAAAATTATTTTTTATGGCTAATAATTATTACGATACATTGGGCGTTTCCAAGGGCGCAAGTGATGATGAGATTAAGAAGGCTTATCGCAAACTGGCGCACAAGCATCATCCGGATAAAGCCGGAGGAGACGAGGCAAAATTCAAAGAAATCAACGAGGCCTATCAAGTACTTTCGGACAAAACGAAGCGTTCACAATATGATCAGTTTGGACAAACTTTTGAGCAAGCCGGACGATCCGGTGGAGGTGCGGGGCAAGGCTTTGGCGGTTTTGACTTTTCTGGATTTCAGGGCTTTGGCGGAGGAGGACAAGGCGCTGATTTTGAATTCGGTGGAGGGGATTTTGAAGATATTTTTTCTTCTATTTTTAGTGGTGGTCGTGGTGGTGCTTCAACGCGAAAAAAAAGAGGCAAGGATATTCAAGTCGATGTGGAAATTGATTTTGCCGAAATGGTAAGTGGCGCAAAACGTCAGATAAATTTGCGGAAAAATACTACTTGTTATTATTGCGATGGAACAGGCGGAGAAAAAGGGAGCGAGCTTAAAATTTGTTCGACTTGCGGTGGAGCTGGACGCGTGCAAAAAGTCAGTCGCAGTTTTTTTGGTAATTTTTCTCAAGTTGCCCAGTGCCCTGACTGTCACGGGGTTGGAAAAGTTATTTCAAAAAAATGTTCCAAATGCGGAGGAGACGGACGAGTGATGGCAGAGACTGAATTAGAGATTGAAATTCCAGCCGGCATTGCTGACGGGCAGACGCTTTCTATGCAAGGCGCCGGAGAAGCATCTGGCGTTGGTGGTGTTTTTGGAGATCTGTATATTAACGTGCATGTGAGAGCGCACAAGGAGCTTAAGAGAAGCGGACAGGATATTTTGAGCTCAGTTGAAGTTCCTTTTTCGGTGGCGGCGCTGGGCGGAGAAACAATCATTGAAACAATCGATGGGCGTTTGACTTTGAAAATTCCTTCCGGCACGCAATCAGGCGAACAATTTCGCGTCAAAGGCAAAGGCGTGCCTGATTTACATTCGGGAGTGCGTGGCAATCAAATTGTGAAAGTGATTGTGCGAATTCCTAGAAAATTGAATCGCGAGCAAAGGAGGCTGCTTGAAGAGTTGGGTCAGTTGGGAGAGTAATATGTTTGACGAAACAATTTTTTCAAGCTAGAATAAAATACTGACAATGACGGAACATTAACATAGCCAATATGGGTTGGCGGGAGATGAGATGGATAAGTTAGTTATCATTATTGACGACGGACCTGCAATAACTGCGCTGTTAAAAAAAGCTTTGGAAATTCAGGGCTATCGAGTGCATGTTTTGGAAAGGGCAGAAGACACATCGGCGGTAATCGTTGATGAAATAGGGCGGATAGACATTAGGTTGACTGATATCATTATGCCGATTACAGATGGCGGGGAATTAATTTGGAAAGTGAAAAAGCATCATCCTTTGGCCAGGGGAAGACTTGCTGAAACCTTAAAAAAAGGAAAGGATTATGGTAAGAATCTGCGGTTGGTGCAAAACGTATCTTGGAAAGGCGGACGATAATGATGACAGTCTCGTCTCACACGGAATATGCCCCGCATGTCTAAAGAAAGTCATTCGGGAGGAGGTAGATTGTAGGTTCGAAGGAAAGCTTGGAGAGATGCTGCTTGATGATTTTCCGTCTACGGATGAAAAATTGAATCAAAGTGGTGATTGTCCACCCCGAAAGGAGGCAAATTGACAATGAAAGGGAAGAAAGTGAACACGCTTGGTTCCCTTTTTTCTTTGGGAAAATAGTTTGCCGTGAAGATTTGGGCAGAGTGGTTTTTTGAATTTTTTAGGTTTTAATTTTTTTCTAAGCCAATAAATATTTGCGCGTTTTTCTCGCAGTTGGTATGCCAAAAAAAAGAAGCGCAGTTGGCGCGATATTTCATCACAACTTTACAGCGAGGAACAAAATGTGGAAATGAAATCGTGTTCGAAGTGCAATTTGAAAATCGGCTACAGCGACGAGAATGGCACTAAATCTTGTTGGAGCTGTTGCGATTATGCTTTTATGTGTTTGATGTTTGTGACGTGAAAAAGGGAAAAGAGCAATGCTTCCTTTCTCTTTTATGATTTTTGGTAAGGGGAAAATATTACTCAGACCACAAATTAGCCTCTTGTCAAGCCGAAAAACGCTTGACAAGTTTTTGAGAGTTGATAGAATGGGGAAGTAGAGAGGGGAAATAACAGGTGAGGATAAAGTAAAAATAAAACCGAAGAGAAATTTTTTGAAGTAGTTCCGGTTTGTTTTATTTTATAGGCGACGGAGTATGGATGAAAAAATGAAAAAAAATTTGGATGTGATTAATGCGGACCAACCTTAGCAGTTAGCTTTGGGTTGGTTTTTTGTTTATCTCTATGAATTTGAATCTGTATGAATATTATAAGAGTGGTGAGGTGTAAATTAACAAAAATTCATTTTTTATTCAGCTTTAAATAAAAACTGTACGGCGGTGATATAAGGTAATTTTTTTTTAATCTTCTACTAATTATATGAAAAAAATGAAGAAGCTGTTTCAAATGCAACTCTCGCAGAAAGAATTGCGAACAGGGAAAAGAATCATGGCAAGCATCATGCTTCCGATGCTTATCTTTCAGATGACCTCGATGAATTTTTTGGCGATGGAATTGATGACGGCGAGAGCTGATGATGTTGCGATTACTCAAGAAACGCAGAAAGTTGAGGTGCCAAAAGTTGAAGCGAAGGAGGAAAAAGCTGCGCCGAAAGAGGAAATCCCCAAGGTTGAAGAAAAAGTCAAAGAAGAAGCACCGAAAGTGGAAGAAAAAAATACTACGGAAGTTAAGCCTGAAGTGAAAAATGAAGCGCCGAAAGTGGAAGTTGCCCCAGCGCCAGAGGCTGCTCCGGTTGCGCCAACAAAAGACGAAGCAGTAGTCTCTGTGGAGAAAGAGCAAGGAACGATTACGCCAGAAGCGGCTTCAATCGAAAAGCCAGTTGAAGCGACAGCCGTTTCAATTGCGAAAGATGCCGAATGGATTTTTGAGGGAAACGTGGCTACAATCGAGCCTGTGGTTTTGAATAAGACCTATAAAGCTCCGCAAAACGATCAAGTGACTGTTACTTTCACAAAATTACCGGAAAAGGCTGGCAGTCTTGTGATTAAGGAAATAAAATTATCTCCCAAAGAGCAGGCTACTTTTGGCGCTTTGACTGACACGGCTTATGACATCACTTCAGACATGGAAAATGGAACATTCAAATATGATCTGACTTTGCCGTATCCGGAAAAAAAGAATAATGAAAAAATAAAAGCGGGTGATGTTCAGGTTCTCTATACGGAAAACGATGAAATCAAAAAAGAAGATTTAAAAAATATTACGGAGGATCAGAATGTGGATCGAAATGCTAACGACTTCAAAAAAGTGATGGAGCTTAAGGGCTTGGAGCATTTTACTATTTTTGTGGTAGTTAATCCAACTCCAACAGGCAGTTCGTGTGTTTCTGCTGGTGCTACTGATAATAATGGTTGCTATTTAACCGTTCAAGCCGCAATTAACGCGGCTACTAATGGCGATACGATCAATGTCAAAAATGGAACTTACGTTTTATCTTCTACGCTTAATGTGAATAAGGAAGTGTCCATTATCGGAGAGAGCGAATCTGGCGTGATAATCAATGCTAGTAGTGTCAGTGGCTATGGTATTACTAATAGTGCTGGAATAAACAAGATTACTTTGAAAAATTTTAGCTTACTTGGCCCTAGCATTGATGCAGGATCAAGTTATGGCATCAAGGCTACTCATACCAATAACCTGACTATTGAAAACGTGACAGTCGGGGGATCTGGACGCTCAGAAGTGGATTTGAATACCGTTAACGTGGCAACTCTAAAAAACGTCACCGCAAATGGTAAGAATACCAAGGGCGTTGGTATTGCCTTATCTGCTTCATCGAATATCACTTTGGATGGAGTTGTTACAACTAATAACGCTTGGGGAGGTGTTGGGCTATATGATACTTCTAGCGGCACTACTTCTAATGTTGCTTTTAGCGGCTCTGGCAGTTTTGGTGAATCATGGCCGATCTATATTGATGCAGAATATGGGCATGCTGTTACAAACATAACATTGCCTTTCGGATATAATTTTGGAATACGAAACACAACTTTTCGTGACAGTGAAGGATCTAATAGAAGTGAAGCATTTACTGTTTTTCGAAATTCCAAAGAGAATGCCGTCTCTTCTGCGCTAGCAATGCAAACTACTCCTTTTCCTGCGAATTCTGATTCCTATATCCAAACTGTCGGAGCCGGAGGAGCGCTTAATAACAGCTTTGTCGTTGGCGAAGGAATGAGCATGCAAGCGGCTATAAATGCGGCTGTTTCAGGCAGTACAATTAATGTGGATGCGGGAACATATATAGAAGGACAGATAATAGTAGATAAAAATATAACACTAACAGGCGAGAATAAGGCAACAACAATTATTCATCCGTCTTCCAACACTACCATGCCAGGGGGAGGGACAAGCGCGCCGGGTGATGGCAGCGGATGGTTTGTAATTTCATCGGGAGTTAATCCAAATATCAGCGGGTTTACTTTTGATGGTTCAGGGAAAAATATCGGAATTGGAATCCTTTCTCATGGTGGTGGAACTATTAGTGACAATATAATCACTAATATCCATTACGCCGAATATCGCGGTTTTGGAGTTTATCTTTGGAATGGCACTACGAACGTAACTAACAATACCTTTTCCAATATTGAACGGGTGGGAACGATACTGAAAGGTTCTTCAAAGGCAACGATATTGAGAAATACTTACACAGGAAAAGGAGCTGAAGACCGGTTGGATTATGGAATCGAATTAGGAGCTGGAGCGCATGCAACTATTACTGATAACACTATTTCCAATAATATCGGGGTAGCTTATGACGGTTCGACTTCGGCCGGAATTATGGCAACCACATACTACGGCTCAGGCACTGAAGCCAAAATTACCGGAAATACAATTTCTAATTGTACTGACGGAATTGCAGTGGGGTATGATGGATCAGATTCAAGCGATGTGACGGCTCATGATAATCAGTTTATTGATTGCGGTACGGGAATTAACTCTACTCATCCGACTGTTAATGCCACTGGAAACTGGTGGGGAGATCAGAGCGGACCGGGAGTTATTGGGTCAGGTATAGGGGATAAAGTGAGTGCTAACGTGACTTATTCTCCGTGGTGTTTGGACGCTGATTGTTTCAAAACTTCGGCTATATATTCCGAGGGAAGTGAGGGAGCGGTTTTGTCAGGAATTCCTCAAGATATTACTGTTGGTAATCTCAAGATAAAGGGAATCACCGGAACAGGAGATATCTTTGTGGCAAAATATCATGGTTTGAGCGATGTGCCAAATGGTGGTACTGCTTTTGGGGTGGGAAGTTTTTATTATAATATTGACGCTCCGGCTAAAACGGTTTTTCCGGTCAATATTGAAATAGCTTATAGCGACAATCCAGCTGATTCCAACTATCTGGACGAAAATCATTTTTCCACCCTTTATTATCAATCAGGAGGAATTTGGCATGATTATAGGTTAGACGACCCAGCTTCGACAGTTAGTATCGATAAAAATGCGAATAAAATTACCGCTTCTCTTCAGCATTTGACTCCAATCGTGCCGGTTCTAGATACTACGCCTCCGAGCGTTCCAACTGGGGGAACTCCGAATAATGCTTATGAAGCTACGAACAATTTTGATTTTAATTGGAATGATTCAACAGATGAAAATGCCATAACTTACGAATTTCAGTCGTCTCTTAATCCGGCGCAAATAGGCGGAGTTTTGACTACCGGACTTTGGAATTCAGGAGTATTGCCGACGAGCATGATTCATTCTTCCGGTGCTCCGGACGGGACTTGGTATTGGCAGGTCAGGGCGATTGATTCTCTGGGAAATACGAGTGCGTGGAGTGAAATTTGGAACATGACGATTGACACGAACGCCCCGGCAAAACCAACTGGGCTTAAATTTCAATCACAAGATCGGACAAAAGATTTTGCGTGTGGCGAGCATGTTCCGCTCCAAGTGGCTATTCCAAATTGGGATGATGTGACAGGAGATTCGACATTCGATCACTATGAGTATACTTCTTTTTTGCCTAATGGAAGTGTCGGATTAAATGAACAAGTTTTGACAGTGTCCGAACTCAACAATTCTTGGATGCCACCGGCAGAAGGCGCATATGGTTATGCGGTGAGGTCGGTAGACAAAGCTGGCAATAAATCAGATTGGGCGCTCTCGGAAAAAACATTGGCGGGCAGTTGCCAGATAATTTATGATTCTACTGCTCCGACGGTTAATTTGATTTTCTCGGGAACAGGACCAAGCATCAAAACTTTTCAAGCAGCGTTTAGTGAAAATGTGAATCAAGGCGAGGCAGAGAATCCGGCGAACTATTTTCTTCAAAATTGGCCGGGAGCCGGAGGAAGCGGAAATCTGGATGGGCATGCTACCGTTTCATATAATTCAACTTCTCACACTGCGACTGTAACTCTCACAACATCCGGCTGGTATATTTCTCCTGAGCAGGAATGGGGAGTGCGAAATGTTCATGATTTAGCGGGTAATCTTCAAGCAGTAAACCCTTACAGCGAAACATCAACTGCTATGTTAGATCCAACTAATCCGGGTACGCCGACTCCCAATGTTTCCAGCCCTACTAATTCGACAATTATCAACTGGGTTTGGGCTGCTGCTACTGACGCTGGATCAGGAGTGAAGCAATATCTGTGGGAACTTTGGAATAGTACCGTGCTGGTTTTGTCCGGAGCAACCAGTGTGGCAGGTGTTTCCACTAGTGGCTTAACTGATGAAACGTACACAATGAAAGTTACGGCTGAGGATAATGCCGGGAATCAAAGCGGACAAGTTTCGTCAGCAAGCGTGACTGTTGATACTGTTGCGCCAGTGATTACAATCAATCCTTATACTACTACTCTTACGAATCAAAATATAACGGTAACAGCTTCAACTAATGAAGGCGCACTAAATGTTACTTCGCACACATTTACATCCAACGCGGCATTTGATTTTATCGCGACTGATGCGGCAGGAAATTCGACAACAAAAACGGTTACGATAACCAATATCGATAAAACAACGCCAGCTGTTCCTCAAAACAATTTGCCAGGAAATGATAGCTATCTCAATACTCATAATTTCACTTTTTTCTGGAATTCAGTCAGTGATTTGAGCAGTCCGGTAGTGTATGAATGGGAGTTTTCGTATTCAAGTTCTACTAATGGCAGTGGCGGATCTTTCGTGAGTCGATCCGGGTTTCATGGCAATCTAACGTCACCACAAATTGCCAGCCCAGGTACGCCTGACAATGTCTATTTCTGGCATGTTCGAGCGATTGACGCGGCTGGAAACGCAAGCGTTTGGAGTGACCCATGGAAAGTGACCGTTGATAATATTGCGCCAGTTCTTGCATCTCAAACAATTTTTTCCGGCTGGTATAACGCCGTTCCGCAAACATCAATGTTTAATTACACTGATATTAATATGGCAGGTGGCTATGTCGCTCCGACTTGCAACATCGCTACAGAAGGCGTGGGTCAAACTTGCTCGGTTACGCCAAATGTTTGTGACAAGGCAGGAAATTGTAATACTGCCACTGTGGTTTCAAATGGAGCAGATATTGATTTAACTATTCCCACCAGCACCATCACCTCTCCAAGTGATGGGCCTGAAGGAGTTGTTTATTTGAACAACTGGAATAGAATGCTCGCCGGAACGGCTGGCGACAATTTGAGCGGAGTGCAAAAAGTGGAATTATTGATTGAAAGAAATGTTGCGGGTGGTATCACATATTGGAACGGATTAGATTGGCAGCCGGGCGAAGTATTAGTGGGTGCCACAGGAACAACCTCATGGACATATGGTCCGTTGGCTTCGCCGCTTGTTGATGGAGAGTATAGTATCGAATCTCACGCGACGGACAATGCCGGTAACAAAGAAAATACTTTCAAACTTAAGATTGTTTTGGACAAAACGATCCCGACAGTCAGCTTGTCGATTAATCCGGAAAATCCGAACGGAGATAATGGTTGGTATTATTCTATTCCTGAAATAACTTTGACTGCTGGCGATATAAATCTCAGTCAAATAGAATATCAGATTGATTCAGTTGATGGAGTGTGGAATGTATATGTGGCACCGTTTAAAATTGATGACGGCAAGCACACATGCTATTATCGTTCGATCGACAAAGCGGGCAATATTAGTAATATAGGAGTGAAAAATGTGAAAGTGGACACGCGAAGTCCTCGCAATGTTGAAAATGTGGATGCGAAATATGATGAAGAGAAAAATGAGCTAAAGCTATCTTGGGATTCAAATGATTCCGACATCAGTAAGATCTTAGTCTATCGTGGGGGAAGCCGGGGATTTTCGGTCAACAGCGGATCACGAGTGACGGAGAATAAAGATGGTGATGATAGCTATACGGATAAGGATGTTGAGCGCGGAGAGAAGTATTATTATAAATTCGTCACTCGAGATGACGCGGGAAACAAAAGTGATACTAAAATTATTTCCGTCAAAATCCCGTTGACAGGTGGAGCGGCGATTGTGACTAATGAGGGAACAGCAGTGACGCCGCAAGAAGTCTTGGGAGCGCAAACCGGAAATGATGGAACGCAAAGTGGACAAAACCCCGAAGTGGGCAAGGGAGAAAATGATCAAGTGGCAGGAGACGCAACCGTCAAAGATGTTTCTCAACCGGGGAATCGAAACTGGCCCTATTGGCTCGCTGGCATCCTTGTTTTGGTGATGGGCGCTTGGTGGTGGAGAGCAAAGAAAGGAAATAATCCCCCAATGGGTAATTAAGTTTAATTTTCAAAACTTTTTCTTTGACTGAATCGGGAATGATCACTTCTTTGAATCTTTCCAAAACTGAAACATATTCGCTCATCATCGGCTCTAATCT
>JAYSLY010000042.1:0-2330 GCA_043725085.1 bacterium | reverse complement strand
GATGTCTTTGCCGCGAGAAAATTTGGCAAAAAGATAGGGAATTTCATCAGCTGGCACGCCAATGCCCGTGTCAGAAACGGTGATGCGCAGGTGGGGTTTTTGAAGACAATTGGGTTATTTTTTAGTATAAAAAATAAAAAATGGGACACGCCGATATACGGAATGTCCCAACTTGCTAAAAGGCAATCTCAAAAAATAACCTAAGCACCAATGCTGAAAGATTATGCCCTGCTTTTGTTACGCTGCCCTTCCAAAAGTGCTGCGTAACCAAGAATATCGACAGACATGTTTCTACTTACTGCAATCTCCTTCGTTAACTCGAGTGGGAAGCCAAGAGTATCATGCAATTTGAATGCATCTTCCCCTGACACCAGATTGGAATTTGACTTGAGAACAATTTTATCAAATTCACGAAGTCCTTTGTTGAGAACCTTAGTGAACGATATTGCTTCAGAACGGATAACTTCCTGTATTAATCCGCTACTCTCAGTCAGTAAAGGATAATGGCAAGAAAAAGACTGGATAGTAGTTTTCGCAATTTCCGAGAATATGGCGCTATCGATACCAAGAAGGTTTGCATGCAGAAGCACCCTTCTCATGATACGTCTTAATACATATTCTCTTTTGGTTTTCCCTGGATAAATTCCATCAGCAATCATAAAAACAGTCGTTCGTGCATGATCTGCCATGATCCTGGAAGACCTCTCGTGCTCATTCAGATCTATTTTTGAACCGATTACCTGAAATAAGGGCAGAAATAAATCTGTTTCATAGATTGAGCTGGCTTCTTGAAGAACGAAAGAAAATCTTTCGATTCCAGCACCCGCATCTACACTAAGCAATGGAAGGCTTGAAAGTGATCCATCTCCATGCAAATAATACTGCATAAAAACTCCTGCGTTCCAGATTTCAAGAAATCTTCCACACTCGCATCCTGGTCCACAGTCAGATTTTCCGCACCCCTTTTCCATACCGCGGTCATAAAAAACCTCCGTACACGGACCACACGGACCATTATCACCTGCTGGACCCCAAAAATTTGAATCAGCTCCCAATGGCACAATTCGTTCGTCAGGAATAAAATTTGACCAAATTTCCATTGACTCCATGTCCGGAGAGACATTCGGTATTTTTTCATCCCCACCAAACACGGTTACGGAAACCTTGGAAATATCAAATCCAAAAACATTTTTAATCAACTTCCAGCTCAGCCGAATTGATTCTTTTTTGAAATAATCCCCGATTGACCAATTACCCATCATCTCAAAAAATGTCAAATGATGAGGATCGCCGACGTTTTCAATATCATTCGTTCTCACACACCTTTGAATATTACAAAGTCTGCGATTTGGCGGAATACTTTCTCCTGTAAAGAAACTCTTCATTGGAGCCATTCCAGAATTGATTATTAGAAGCGTAGGGTCATTTTTGGGAATTAATGAGGCATTCCCAATTTCCGTGTGCCCGTTTTGAGCAAAAAAACCAAGAAACATTTTTCTTATTTCATCAGCCGTTACCTTCATAATATTTCTCCTTTTTGACAGATTTAACTTCTTGATAAATTGCTTGTTTTTGGAAAGAACTTGCCTTGATATTCAATTCAATCAGAATGTCCGCAAAAAGTCAAATGGCGGGCAATCCATGAAAAAACTTGACAAGCGAAAAATAGTAAAATAGACTTATATAATGCCTTAAGCACATTGTCAACCGAATACCACCAAAAACCAACAAATCGAGGAGGGTTTCATGAAACGAAAAAAAGAAGAATTTACTCGCTCTTTTCTTGAATTTTGGAGAAGCAGGGGCTTTCAGCTTTTGAGTAGTCCCTCGATAATTCCAAGAATATGGACAACATCCCTCTTTATTGGCTCTGGATTAGTAAGCTCATTAGAGACAAAAAAAGAGAAAGATCTACTGGAAAAAAATTTAACGATGTGCCAACCCTGTATCAAGCATGGTACAAATCGCCTTTCGCTTATGGATATGATGAATAGGGACGGCTACCTGACTTTTTTCGAACAATTAAATTGCCTCTCCATTGACTCGTCTTCGACGCCAGTTTTTATTGAAAATATATGGAATTTTATTCAAGATGTGGCAAAACTTGAAAAGAAAAATCTGTATATCGGAGTCTCCGAAACCCAACCAGAAATAGCCTCGCTTTGGATTGAGGCGGGTATACATCCAAACAATATCATATTTCCTGATCCTGAAGCATACAAATTGGCTTTAGGCGGATTCAAAACCCATTGCACCACTTTACCCAAAACCCATGGTATGCTTACCAGTTAACTTTTAAGGGTAGCAAAGTGGCTTATGCAAAGAATAAC
>JAYSLY010000041.1:0-19814 GCA_043725085.1 bacterium | reverse complement strand
TTATGAATAGGACTTGCCTTCTTGCAAAATGGGCCTTCGGGCCTATTTTGTATTGGAATGGGAACTCCGTTTAGTCACTTCTTGTATTGGAGTAGACTGGGGTTTGCAGGATAAACCGGCTGCTGGTATAATTTATAAAGTAGCAACTTGTGTTCAATTTTATGTCAAAACAAAAAGCAAAAGTAGCTATTGCAGTTCCAAGTGAAACAATCATCGGAAAAATTTATTTTATTCGCGGGGAAAAAGTTATGTTCGACCGCGACTTAGCGATTCTTTATGGCGTAGAAACGAGGATTCTAAACCAAGCAGCCAAGAGAAATGAAAAGAGGTTTCCGGAAGATTTTATGTTTCGGCTGAACAAGCGAGAAGCAGATGCGTTTTTGAGGTCACAAATTGTGACCTCAAGCAAGGAGGATTCTTTAAGATCACAATTTGTGATCTTAAAGAGGGGGCAACATATGAAATATGTTCCCTATGTTTTCACGGAACAAGGTATCGCGATGCTTTCGAGCGTTTTGAAAAGTGATCGGGCGATTCAGGTCAATATTCAAATCATGCGAACATTCACCAATATGCGCAAAATGCTCGCGACGCACAAAGAGTTGAGAGAGAAAATTGAGAAAATGGAGGAAAAATATGACAAAAAATTCAAAGCCGTATTTGATGTTATTATACGATTTATGAAAACTGACTCGAGAAGTAATGAAACAAAAGTCATTGGTTTTAGAGATAGATCAATTTAGCATAATAAACTAATGGAGATCAAATTTTTTATGAAAAAAATTATTCTGAGCGGTTTTTTGTTTTTAGGCCTTTTTGTTTTTAGCGGTTGTGGCAATCAGCCTGTGCCGGTTTCCGATAGTTCTTCAATTATTTTGTTCTATGGTCAGGAGTGTCCGCATTGTCAGATTGTGGAAAAGTATATTGCGGATAATAGTGTGAAGGATAAAATTTCTTTTCCGCAATATGAAGTTAATCATAATCAGGCGAACGCTGATTTTATGCTGAAAAAACAAGAAGCTTGCGCGCAGTTTGATAAAAACAATATCGGCGCTGTGCCATTTCTTTGGACGCAAGATAAATGCTATTTGGGACAAGAGGAGATAATTCAGTTTTTTAAGGATAAAACCAGTGGACAATAAATTTTTTGGAAAAAAAATATTTTTATTTTTACTCGGGCTGACGCTGTTTCTAGCTTTTTCCACTCAGGCTTTTTGTCCGGTTTGTGTGGTGGCAGTGGGAGCGGGACTCGAGCTTTCGCACTATTTTGGGATTGATGATACAGTGACGGGGCTCTGGATCGGCGCGCTTTTGGTCGCGATCTCGGCTTGGACTTTGGAGTGGTTCTTGAAACGAAAAATTAAATTTAGAGGAGAAAAATTGACAGTATACGGAGCCTATTATCTTTTGACAATCATTCCGCTATATTGGGCGGGTCTGATGGGGCAAGTGAGACACAGTTTTTGGGGTGTGGACAAATTACTTTTGGGAATAATTCTTGGCAGCCTGGTTTTTTATTTCGGCGGAATGTGGCATTTTTCACTCAAGAAAAAAAATAATGGCAAAGTGCATTTTCCGTTTCAAAAAGTAGTTATCCCGGTGGGGCTGCTAATACTACTGAGTTTTGTTTTCTATTTTTTAACTAAATAAATCATATGGAAGAGAATAAAATCAGAAGTTTGAATGAATTTGTGGAGCGTATTGATCAGATGAAAAAACAGGACAAAATGGATTTGTCATCCGACCAAGATTTGAGCCTGGCGATTATGAATCTCATCAGCATTGAGGAGCATTTTTTCTTCACGGCGGAAAAAACCGGCAAAAGCAAATATTTTGATTTGCTCCAAGAGGTGCGCAAGATGCGCGGGGAACTCTTGCGTAAGATTATCAAAGAATATGAGGGTGAAGTTTGGTGTATCTCAAAGCACCTGTTGGCGGCCTCAATGCGTCTGATGGAAGTGGGAACAAAACAGCAAGGAATGGGAAATAAGGCGGAAGCACAGGAACTATTTCACAAGTCCTACGATCTTTATGGAATGTTTTGGGCGCTTAACATGAAACTGATTGGTACGAGTGATATCAAAGAAGCTGGCGGAATTTCCAAAGAGCAGGACTTGGGAATTAAAAAAATTCCGGATCAGGCTTTGAATAAAAACGATAAAAATCCCTCCGGCTTCACGGGAAAATTACGAGAATTAGTCAGAAAAGCAATTGATTGTTGTATTGAGTAAGAATGAAAATGAAAGGGAGTTGGTCGATTCTCCTTAATTAATCTAATATAATTTTAAGCAAATCACTATGCAAAAAGAAATAAAAAAAGTAATCTCGCTTTCCGTGCTAGTTTTGGGAGTGGTCTTTTTGGCCGGATGCGGGAATGGCCAGACCGGAACAAATACAAATGTTCCCAATGGAATTGAGTCTAGTGCGGACACTGTGAAGGATAACGCGACTCCTGTTGCTCCTACTTCCGCGGACACCTCTAATCTTTCCACGCCACCAACACCAACCGGAAAAGTTGATGATACGGTGAATGCGATCGTGGATGGCGCCAAAAATGAAAGCACTCAAGTGACGAGCGATGAAAATGATGCGAAAGCGGCCACGGATAATTCGACTAATAGCCAAGCTGCAAATGATCTTGGCGCAGGTCTATGACAAGAAAAAATTTAAACAAAATGAAGTACGTTGCAAGCTTGATTTTGATGTTAAGTCTCACTGCTCCCGTGTCTGCTTTCGCGGCGGATGCGAATGGGAACAATGCTGATACGAATACTTTAAAACCTCCAATGATGGGCAGGCGATTTTTGGGAGCTGATGGACAGAGTGGTCAACAGGGAAATGGTCAGGGCGGTGGCAACATCTGCACTAGAATTTCTGATTTGACTTCGAAGGCGGAACAAAGAATGAGTCAAATCAAAACTCCGGGGGAACGCTTTGCTAATTGGCAAGAGAAGGCAACGGAAAATGATGCGAAACTGGCAGCGCTTCGCGCGCAGTGGAGTGCTAATCGCGATGCCCAATTTGCCAAGCTAAATGAAAAAGCTTCTACGGATGCGCAAAAGGCAGCTGTGGCGGAATTTAAAGCGACAACGAAAGCGGCAATTTCCACACGGCAAACTGCAGTTGACGCAGCCATCGCAACATTCCGCGCCGGGGTTAAAAATCTGATCACTACTCGGCAACAGGGAATTAGCGATGACCGGACAGCTTTTGAGGCGGCAATTAAAGCGGCGTTTAGTCAGGCTCAAACGGATTGTAATAATAATATTGCTCCGACTACAGTGAGAAATACCCTAAGGACGGCGCTTGCTGCGGCAAGGAGTAAGTTTAAGCTAGACAAGCAAGGTGTGCCGAAAGTGGGCAGCGATATTCAAGCGCTCATCACTGCAAGAAAAACAGCCGTTGATGCAGCGTTGGCTACTTTCAAAACGACAATGGAACAAGCGCGAGTCGAATTGAAAAAGGCTTTTCCAAGTGACGCAACAACCGCACCAGTGACCCCGGCGCAATAGCAATGTGTCGCGAAAATATTAGCCAATCTAAAAATAAAATCCACTTTCTCTTGAGAGTGGATTTTATCTTGCTTAGATAGTAGAATAGTAGTAGCCAAAAGACAAGCTATGCAAGAGAAAAATATCATCATCGGCGGCCTAAAAGTTAGGTATTATCAAAGCGAGAAACTGGATAGAGATAGCACAGTGGTTTTTTTGCATGGCTGGAAATCGCAAGGCGCGCATTTCGGGAATGCGCTGGATAATTGTTCCAATTTCATTGCTATTGATTTGCCCGGTTTTGGAGGCAGCGAAAGGCCAAAAGAGATTTGGGGGCTGATCGATTATGCTGATTTTTTGCGCGATTTTTTGGAAAAGTTAGAAATTAGAAGCCCAATTTTGGCGGGACATTCTTTTGGCGGGAGTGTGATTGCGAAATATGCGGCCAAAGGTAATGGTGCGAAAAAACTGATTTTGATTGACGCGGCCGGAATCAGAAAAAGAGGCGCAAAAATTTTTGTCTATAAATTTGGGGCTAAGATTGTTAAATTATTTTTGTGCTTGCCGGGCATAAAAATATTCCGCACTAAAATCCGCAAGAAATTCTATCAGCTAATCGATTCCGAGGATTATCTTGAAGCGGGGGAGATGACGGAAATTTATCGAAAAGTGATTAGTGAAGATATTTCATCTGATTTGGAAAAAATCAAACAAGAGGCGGTTTTAATCTGGGGCAAAGATGACGGCGCGACGCCGCTTTGGCAAGCGGAGCTTATGCATAAGCTCATAAAAAATTCCAAGTTGCATGTGATTGAGAATGCCGGGCACTATGTTTTTTTGGATCAGCCAGAAAAGTTTAATAAAGTTTTGGAAGAGAGTTTATGAAAAATAACGGGGCAGAGTTTCTAGCGGACAGTCCGCTTCTCAAAAAATAAGATGATCATCCGAAACCTAATTTATATTTTGCAAGCCGAGCTCTATGATGGCAAGAAATTTTTACAATTTGCCTATTCACATTTCGCGTGGTGGAAATTGGAAAAAAGAGGGCATTTGGTTTGGACTAAAAAAGCTAAACTTATTTATGTCATAACGCTTGCTATTGCTATTGCATTTTTTGGCCTAAGTTTGGGCATGTTTGGAGTTTTTGGCGTGTTGTCTGTGATTCCAATAATTCTGCTTTTACCACTTATCGTTTTTGCCGCACTGGGAGTTATTGAACCAATCGATCAATATTTGAAAAAACAATTGTTTCAAAAAGCGCAAAAATTTTTGCGGGAAAATCGGAAAAAGCTTATTGTGATTGGTGTGACGGGCAGCTATGGCAAAACAACGACCCGGGAAATTCTATCTGCAATTCTCAAGGAAAAATTTCGCGTAATAAAACTGGCGGAAAATATAAATACCGATTTGGGAACGGCTGATTTTATTTTGAAAAATCCAAAACTTTTTCAAGAAAATGAAATTTTTATTGTCGAAATGGGTGCGTATAAAGTTGGAGAAATCAAAAAGCTTTGTGATTTGGTCGAGCCGGATTATGCAATTCTCACCGGAATTAACGAGTCGCATCTGGAACGCTTTGGCAGTCTGGAAAATGTTATCAAAGCAAAATTTGAATTGCCGGAGGCTTCGAAAAAAACAACCGTACTTAATTTTGACGATGAAAATATTTTGAAAAATTATGCGCGTTTTAAAATCGGGGAATTTATTGGTGCATCAAAGAATGAATCGAAAAATGTTGCAGTTTTGGACAATTTTTCCGGGTTGGAGTTTGAATTGGATTGCGTGACATTTCGCACAAAACTTTTGGCCCGGCATAATATTTCTCTCATTATTCTAGCTAGTCGGTTGGCGCAAAAACTGGGCATGACTATGGCGGAAATCTCGCGAGGTGTGGGAAAAGTTGAATATGTGCCTCATCGTCTGGAGCCGATTTATAATGAAATGACGAAAGTTTGGATAATTGATGATAGTTATAATGGAAATTATGCTGGCATTGTGAGTGGAATCGAGGTGCTGGGTAGGGCGCTCGGGCGCAAAATTGTGCTTACTCCAGGCCTCGTTGAATTGGGTGAAAAATCTCAAGAAATTCACGAAAAAATCGGTCGGCTGTATGCGGACTTTGGGGTGGATTTGGTTCTCTTGATAAAAAGCCCTAATTCTGGTTATATTACTAAAGGACTCAAAGAGAGAGGGTTTGAAAATTATCGGGTCTATGCGTCGTCGCAAGAGGCGCACGCCGATCTTTCAAATGTTATGAAAAGTGGCGACACAATTATTTTTCAAAATGATTTGCCGGATAATTATTTTTAAAAATAAATTTATGAATATAGGAGTATTTTTTGGCGGGAAAAGTCCCGAACATGATGTTTCCATTATCACAGGACAACTTGTCATTTCAGAGCTCAAAAAAATGGGGCACGCTGTTGTGCCGGTCTATTTGGGAAAAAATGGTGAGTGGTATGTCGCGCAGGAGTTGGGGACGTTAAAATTTTTCCAGGACTCGGAAAAGGACAAAAAACTTTTGGAGTTTTCACGAGTTTCATTGGACTTGGAAAAATCTCAGGGAAAAATGGTTTTTCAAAAAAAGGGTTTTATGGGTCAGGCAATTGAAATCGATTTGGCTTTTCCGGCTTTCCATGGGTCTAATGGTGAAGACGGCACTATCCAAGGTCTTTTTGAGTTGGTTAATCTGCCCTATGTTGGTTGCGACGTGGCTTCGTCAGCAATTGCCTTTGATAAAATTTTGACTAAAAATTATTACAAAAGCCAAGACATTCCAACGGCCGCATTTACTTTTTTTGACAAAAATGCTTGGGACAAAAACCGGACAGAAATCATAGCAAATATTAAAAATACTTTGCGCTATCCGCTTTTTGTGAAGCCGCCAAAACTCGGATCGTCAATTGGAATTTCTAAAGCGAAAGATGATAAGGAATTGGAATTTGGCATTGAAGTGGCGTTGCATTATGGCGAAAAAGTTCTTGTTGAAGAAGGGGTGGAAAATTTGATGGACATTACTTGTTGTGTCATTGGCAATGACGAGCTCGAAGCTTCACTCATTCAAGAATCGGTTTTTGAAAGTGAACTTTTTGATTTCAAAGAAAAATATCTAAAAGACGGCGGGGCGCAACTGGGTAATGCGAAAGACAGTTTGGTGATTCCGGCGCGGCTTACCCAGGAGGAGACAAAAAATATTCAAGACTTGGCCAAGAAAATATACTTAGGCGTGGGAGCGAGTGGCATTGCTCGCGTGGATTTTCTCTATGATAAAATTGCCAAAAAAGTCTATGCCAATGAAATCAACCCGATGCCCGGCACGGTCTATCATCATCTCTGGAAAGCCAGTGGACTAGAGCTAAATCAACTCTTGGAAAAATTGATAAACTTTGCTAAGGAGCGTCACCACGAAAAGAATAAATTTAAGTATACTTTCGATTCGGATATGATGAGCTTTGCCAATTCGGTGAAGTTGAAATTGAAACAATAATCGGCATATGTTTGAACGAACGAAAAATCTGCGTCTATCTGTCATCAAACAAATGGAGCTGCGAGCTTCCAAGTTTCCTGATGTGATTTCTCTCGCGCAAGGTGTGCCAAGCTTTGACACACCGGAATGCATCAAAAGGCGAGTGGAACTGGCTTTGAAAAATGGCGTGGTGGCGAAGTATTCGCTTTCGCCGGGTCTTTCGGAACTTCGCGAGCTGATTGAAACAAAGCTGGCCGAAGCAGGAATGTTCTATGATTTTGAAAAAGAAATTATTGTGACGGCAGGTTCAATCGAAGGGATTACGGCGACACTTTTTGCGATTACTAATCCCGGTGATGAAGTGATTATTCCCGAGCCGACCTATACATCGTACCGCGAGGTGATTCTTTTAGCCGGTTGTCAGCCGGTGAATGTTCCGCTTGATGAGGAAAAAGGCTGGGCTTTTTCGCTGGAAAAATATGAAGCGGCGATCACAGAGAAAACCAAAGCGATTTTTTATTGCAATCCGAATAACCCAACCGGCACGATTTATTCCAAGGAGCAATTATTAGGCCTAGCGGAGCTGGCGAAAAAGCATAATCTCTATTTGATTTCTGATGAGGTTTACAAGGATTTTATTTTTGATTCAAATGAAAAAATATTCAGTTTGGCGGAGTTGCCGGAACTGCGTAAGCGCGTAATTCGTTTGTTTAGTTTTTCCAAATCATTTGCGATGACCGGCTGGCGCGTGGCTTATCTCCATACGGACGAAAGTATCGCGAAAGAAATCCTCAAAGTGCATGATTCATTGGTCACTTGTGCCCCGGTTATTTCACAATATGCGGCGATGGGAGCGCTGGAGATGGGAGACAAGGATATCGATTTTTTTAACAAGGAGTACAAAAAAAGGCGTGATTTGATTTGTCGCAGATTGGATAAATTAAGTCATATTTTTAGCTATGTGAAGCCAACGAGCGCCTATTATGTTTTTCCAAGGATTATCAGAAAAGATTTTGATTTCGGTGAGTTGAAAGATTGTCCGGATAGTCTTTCTTGGCGTTTTGCAATTGGACTTTTGGAGCGTGCGCAAGTGGCGACTGTGCCAGGAGTAGCATTTGGACCAAGCGGAGAGGGACACATTCGAATGAGTTTTGGGCGAAGCGAAAAAGATATTAATCGAGCGTTTGATCGGATGGAGAGGATCTTTAAATAATTTTAAATTCCTACGTGATGAAACTTATCTTCAAACCAATTTTAAAATATTACCTAAAACTAATCGCCAAGTTAGTTTTGGCGATTTATCGTCCTAAAATTATTGTAGTTTCCGGAAGTGTGAATAAGACTTTTGTGCGCGATGAAATTAGAAAAGTGTTGGAAAAAGCCGGCAAGAGTGTGCGGGTTAATCCGCGCAATTTTAACACGGATATTGGTTTGCCGCTGGCTATTCTCAACATTTCCAGTGGGTATGGCTCTTATCGCCAGTGGCGTCCGGTAATTGGCAAGGCATGCCGCGCGATATGGCAAAAAAACTTTCCCGAATATTTGGTTTTGGAACTGGGAGTTTCTCAGGCAAAGGATATGTGTTATTTACTAACGATTGTTGCGCCGGAAATTTCTATTATAACTGACATTACACAAAGATATTTGGAATCCTTCCCTTCCATGAACGACTTGGTGGCGGAATATGTTTATCTGGCAAGAAAAACTAAAAAAAATGGCGCTGTGATTTTAAATGGTGATAATCTGCGTGTGAAGGAGCTGGCAAAAAAAGCAAGAGCGCCCGTGTATTATTTTGGCGAAACATGCACGGAAAAAAATAATTGGCAGATTGTGAAAATTACAAAAACAGAAACTGGGCAGGATGTGGAAATTAGACATGAGGAAAAAACCAAAGAATATGACATCCCGCGCTTTGGACGACATCACGCGTTTGCACTCGCCGCAAGTCTTATTGTGGCGGAAGTTATTGAAAATACGAGAGATTGATTTTTGATATTTAAATTAGACAGATTCTATGACAAAAATCGAAGAAAAATTAATTAGCGAAATGGCGAAAGTGAGAAGCGAAGTGCGCAATCGAACGGTGAAATATATCGTCGCGGCGCTCGGACTTGTGGCCGGTCTCGCTTGGAATGATGCGATAAAGTCGCTAATCGAATACTTTTTTCCGCAGGATCAAAATAGTCTCAAAGCCAAGCTGGTTTATGCGATATTTATTACTCTAATTGTCGCTGTACTTAGCTTTTATTTGTCACAACTTGAGAAAAAAGAAGAGAAAAAAGCGGAGGAAGAGATTAAGAAAGGGAAATAATTTTAATGAATAACTTTTTAGATTTCTATCAGCACATCCCTGAACATATCCATCCCGAGATAATTCGCATTGGATTTTTTTCGATTGGCTGGTATGCTGTGATGTATTTGGTGGCTTTTTTTGTTGTCTTTAGACTTTTGAGAAAAAGATTACGTAGCGGTGAAGGTGATAATATTTTCCAAAATAAACTCAAAGAGAAAGATAAAAAAGCAAATAATAAATTGCGGCAAAAACAAGAAATAATCTTTGATTTTTTACTTTTTAGTTTTTTGGGTGCGATTATCGGTGGACGCTTGGGTTATGTTTTTTTCTATAATTTTTCTTTCTATCTCGCGCACCCCCTGGCGATTATTTCACCCTTTGATTCTGTCACAGGAGAGCTTGTTGGAATTTATGGCATGAGCTACCATGGTGGGCTCATTGGCGCTCTCCTTTTCGCACTATTTTTTGCGAGAGAAAACAAATTGAGTTTTTGGGCACTGGCGGATTTTGTGGTTCCGGCGATTCCAGCCGGCTATTTTTTTGGTCGCATCGGGAATTTTCTCAACGGCGAACTGTATGGTCGGGCGACTGATGCGCTTGCCGGAATGTATTTTCCCAGTGACTATCTTGGTGTGTTGCGGCACCCTTCACAATTATATGAAGCGTTGCTAGAAGGACTTCTGTTATTTCTTATTTTTTGGAAAATTAGGAATAGGGTGGAATTGCAAGGCAAATTTCTCGCCTGCTATCTGATTAGTTATGCTGCTATGCGTTTTTTGGGTGAGTTTTTTCGCGAGCCAGATCCGCAGATTGGTTTTCTTTTTGGCAGCTTTACGTTGGGGCAATTGTTTTCTGTCGCCATGCTTTTTATCGGGCTAATTTTGCTACGCAGAGATATTAGCACGTCATAGTATGGGGGTGCGAAGCGAATAGTCTGCTTTTCACAAAAAAACAAACTTGTGGTATAATAAAAAAATGCTACTAGACGGAATTTTCAAAAAACAAACAAAACCGGTCGAACTGGATTATGCCTTGGCTAAATTCGTCTTAAAACATAAGAGTTCTTCTGTTTTGATGACTAAAAAATATGGCAAGGTGCGAAATTTCACTACGCGTGATTCCAAGCTCTATTTTTCTCAAAATGAGCTTTTGAGGATGAGACGTGGAGACAGTGTTGGTTTTGTTATGGGTAGACTTGAGGGCGCATGTGCGCGCCGACAGAAAAATTTCCAACATACTTTTTCTCGAAAAAAGGAAGATCGTATGTATCTTGAATTAAGAGAGCGGTACTCTAATTTTAGGGCCTATCTCGGAGATCTGTTTCACGGGTACACGCATGGTGTCAGCATGGTGCGGGTGTGGAATTTGTCACTGATTGGTTCACTCATTTTTGGCATGTTTCTGATGACAATGATTTATCGTTACTTAGGACCAGGTGCTCAGGCCAAGATGCAAGAAGAAAAGGATAGGGTTGAGACAGCGCAGATAGTCCAAAAAGAAGAGGAGCAAAAAGTGCTTGGTGAAAGTATCGCAAAAGCTCAAGAGAACAAGAAGGTTCAGGCGGAAGCAGAAAAAAAATTGGCGCAGGATATGATTGACAAAAAACAGAAAGATTTTGAAATCAAGATTAGAGATATGGTCAAGGGCTATCCGATTGAAAATATGGCACCCTATATTGCCAAGGAGGACCCGCTCGTAGCAGCGTTCTTTATCGCAATTGCCAAAAAAGAGAGCTCTTGGGGCGAGCATGTTCCTGCGGATAGCAACGGTGACGATTGTTATAATTACGTCGGTTTTCGCCTTAAAACGAAAACATTAGGCACAGGCGGACATAGTTGTTTTGCTAGCCCCAAAGAAGGTTTTGAAGTAACAGTCAAGCGGATAAAAAATTTGATCTATGACGAAAAAATGACAACGGCGCAGAAAATTGTCAGCCCTTGGAAATGTGGTTATCGGCCGGATTTGGATGATAGAAAAGCGGTGGCAAAATGGGTAAGCGATGTGGACTATTATTTGCAACAAGTGATGGCGTGGAAAATCTAGATTAGGTTTATCATTGGGGGATAGTGAATTTGCACTTTTTTTTGTTTTTTTGTATACTAAGCGTAAGTTAAATATTTTTTTTAATTTGTTTATAAAATAAAAGTATGGAAGTACAATCAGCTGGTGGAATCAGGGTTGATGTCAGCAGAGGAAACCTTGAGGACAATTTTCTTCGCAAGCCAGCAAGAACGACGAATGAAGACGAGAAGAGACGGTCCGGTATTCAGCCAAAACCGGAGGGTGTCAAAGATTCAAAGTTTGTTTTGCGGATGCTGGATAAGATTATCGGAGGGAGCTTGTTTCTGTTGTTTTTCGGTCTGCCGCTTTTTTTTACGGGGGTTACTTCTCAGGGGATTATTTTTGAAAAACAAATCTATTTTTATTTTTGGTTGCTTCTAGCTTTGATTTCTTGGGCAGCCAAGGGAGTGATTAATGAAGAGATGGATATCAGACGCACTCCACTTGACATCCCGATTATTGGATTTTGGTTGGCTTATCTGCTCTCAGCTGTTTTTTCCATTGATCGTTGGCACAGTTTTTGGGGTGCCTTTGGTGATCCATCCCGAGGTTTCATGAGTGTAACGGCTTTTGTTATTGCCTACTATCTAGTGGTAAGCAATTTTAATCAAAAACGACTTAAGTTGATGCTAACAGCACTGATCAGTTCCGGCGTCATTCTTTCCATCTGGACTCTGCTGCTGTTTTTTAATGTGCCTTTCACGGGAAATTCCATAGGATCCTTGGTTCCTGCCGGTATTGCGCAATTTATTCCCTTGAGTCTGATGGGCAGCATTGGGGGATTGGGGGTATTCTTTTCTGCTATGGTAATTCTTCTTTCTACTGTGATTTTAAAAGTGGTAGAAAATGAGGATATGAAAAAAGGTAAGCGAAAAATACTTTTAGGTTTTCTATTATTTATTTTACTTGTTGATTTGTTTATAATCCTAAATATTAGCGGTTACATGCTTTGGGCAGGATTGTTCACGGGGGTTGTTTTATTTCTGGTTTACATCCTATCTAAGATTGTGCGCCCTGCAAAAGATTGGGTTTGGCTTCCGATGGTACTTTTCGTGCTCATTATGATTGTGAAAATGACGGGAACAGTTTCGCTTATTTCAGATAAGATCAATCTTCCTGCTGAAGTTAACCCTGATTCTTTCACTGGCGGTTATAAGGTTTCTACGGATATTGCCGTGAGCTCTCTTAAGAGTAATTTCCTTCTCGGATCTGGTCCTTCGACATTTGGTTATGATTTTTCATTGCATCGACCGAAATATTTCAATGACTCAATGTTTTATAATCTGCGTTTTTCGCAAGGATCCGGAATCTTCTTTGAAGCAGTTTCGACAATTGGCGGATTGGGTACGGCCTTGCTCGTAATTCTAGTCTTATCCTATATAAGCATTTGTTTTTATTTGCTTTCTCGAGAGAAAGAAAAGAATAAATTATATTCCCTGGGGGTTTTTTCGGCTTCGATTATCGTTATTACTGATATTTTCACAACTAAGTTGGAGGGTAGCGTGTTGCTCTTGGCAGTCATCTTGGCGATCTTGGCACTAGCGGTACTTCTTTTTGAAAGTGAGGCTACTCCAAGGTATCTCGCGCTATCATTGAAGGCTTCACCTAAATTCGCCTTAGCTTTGGCTTTCATTTTCATGCTGGTCAGTGCCGGAGTGGCATTTCTCTTTGTGTTTTTGGGGAAAATATATATCGCCGATGTGTATGCTGGATCAGCTTCGAGGATCTCCAATCAAGATCAAGAAGGCGCGATTGTTAAGATGGGCAAATCGATTAATCTTAATAGTCGAGAGGGACTCTATTATACTAAAGCCGGTGTCTATTATATGATGTTGGCTAACAAAGAAGCCTTGAAGTCGGAGGGCGATAGAAATATTGATAACATCAAGCAATATATCAATTATTCCGTGGTGGCAGCAGCGAAGGGCGTGGAGGTTGATAAGGATAATATTGAAACTGTCGAAGCTTTGGCGCAGATTTATGAAAACTCAGGGATATATGTTTCGGATTCGCTAAAGCTAGCCGAAGATACATATCAAAAAGCCCTTTTGCTTGATCCATATAATCCAAATTATCTTTTGAAATTAGGACAAATCAAAATTGCCGAAGGTGCTGCCGAAAAAGACGAAGCAACGAGAAAATCAATTTTTGGTGAAGCGAAAGACTTTTTCCAAAAAGCAATTGACGAAAAAAATAATTTTGCAGCCGGCTATTATCAACTTTCTCTAATCAAAGATGCGCTTTCTGAAACAGATTCGGCAATTGGCAATGCCCTGAAAGCTGCACAGCTTGAGCCAAAAAATTCTGATTATTTGGTTAGTCTTGCTAATATGTATCGCCTAAGAGCAAAAGATGATGACTTGAAAAATGCCGAAGATGTTTTTAAGATCGCACTTCAGGTTAATGATAAGGATATCAACGCGCACTTCTATTTGGGCTTAGCTTATGAGAAGGATAAGAATAAGGATGGTGCTAAGGGTGAATATCAAAAAGTGATTGATTCGCTTTCCGGGGATAAGGTAGCGGATACTAAAAAACAATTGGAGAAGATGATTAGCAATATTGACAGGGGCATTGAAAATACGCCAGAAAACTTGGGCTTGACCAAGCCGGCTGATAAGGCATCGTCAGATAACTCTGTTCCTGCTGTTCCAACTACCCCCACAACAACTCCAATAGCCCCTGCTCAATAATTTTGCCTTTAGGTTGTTGTTATTAACTTAAAACCAAAATAAAAACTTATCGCTCAATAATCTCGTTTTATGAAATGTTAAACGAGGTTGTGAGTAGTCAAAAAAATGGACAATGTCAAGACTTGGGGGGAGGCGATTACGCTTTCGCTGGTGAGTGTCGGGCAAAAGATTATGGATTCTTTTCCCACTCTTTTGGGCGCAGCTCTTGTGCTCATTGCCGGTTGGGTTATGTCTGTGACACTTGGGAGATTGATTGAAAAAATGGTGAGTGAATTGGGAGTAGATCGGGCAATGAAAAAAATCGGTTTTGGTGGTGAGGTGAGTAGAGGGGGAATTAATTTTAGCTTTTCTGGCTTTATTGGCGGACTTTTCAAGTGGTTTTTGGCGCTAGTGTTTTTGATGGCAGCGACGGATATTTTACACCTCAATCAGATAACAATCTTTCTTAACCGAATAGTACTGTATCTGCCTAACGTGCTTGTGGCAGTCGTTATCCTCACTGCGGTGTTTCTTTTGGGAAATTTTGTCTACCAAGTGGTAAAAGGCAGTACGCGTGCCGCCGGCGTGATGTCTGCTACGCTTCTTGCGACAATTTCTAAATGGGCGATTATTATTTTTGGTTTTTTTGCCGCACTCATCCAGTTGGGAGTCGTGGATTCTTTGGTGAATACAATGTTTATCGGTCTTATCGCTATGATTTCTTTGGCTGGCGGGTTGGCTTTCGGTCTTGGCGGACGCGACGAAGCGCAGTTGATTCTCAAGAAACTGCGCGAAGAATTGACGGAAAAACACAGATAAGAATATGACAGTGGTAGGGTGGCATCTTGCCTGCATGGGGGCTTATTGGAGCACTGTTTGGGTGCTCAGTGTTTAATTTAGACAAATGCAGTATATTCCAATCCTAAGATAAGACTAAAGGAAGGTCATTTTCAAAAATGGACTTACTGAGTTAATTTGTATTGAAATGGGAACTCCGTTTAGTCACTTCTTGTATTGGAGTAGACTAAAGCTTGACAAACTTTTTCAGTTTGCTATGATAATTAAGCGTTAAAAATAAATTAGTGATCCTTGGCTTTCTAGTGAGAATTTCCAGGGGTGCAATAGATGATACATTTAGTGATATTTTTCCAAAGAATAAACGGGTGAGTCGTTTTTTGTTTTTGCTCAAAACCCGTTTAGATGCGGGTCTTTTTTATTTCTAGGGCAGTTAGTGCGAAAATCAGTTTGCTAAGCAGAAAAAGCTGCTAAACACACCAATTTCCGCGTTAGTGCGAACCTTACCAACTGAATACAGGTCTTGATCAAGTATCGGGTTTTCCGTTTGGCGGAAAGAAAGTCTGATATGACGATCGATTCGTCTTAATATTTTAAGAGGTAAAATATTAAGAAAAAGTAGGTAAATAAATGCAAACTGCATTATTCCAGCGCTGCGTTGGAATGATGCAAAAACCAGTTAGCGATTGCTAACTGCTAACCGATAGATCCTCGTGCAAACGAGGATAGGATTTAAGAGCGGTAATACTAATGCATATGGTGAATGCCTTGACACTAAAAAGCGATGAAGGACGTAGCTAGCTGCGATAAGCTTCGGTGAGGTGCTGAGCAACCTTTGACCCGGAGATTTCCGAATGGGAAAACCCTCCTCGCCTCGGCGGGGAACTTCTACCTGAATACATAGGGTATTAGAGCGAACCCTGGGAACTGAAACATCTTAGTACCAGGAGGAATAGAAAACAAATGTGATTCCGTGAGTAGTGGCGAGCGAAAGCGGAAAAGTCTAAACCGTATTCTTCACTGACGTTCAGAATGAATTTTTTATTTTTATTTTTTTTATTTTGTAAATAATTTTTAATGCTTTAATTTTTTAAACATTAGAAATTGAAACATTATTTAAAAATTACAAAAATTAAAAATTATAAAATTCGGAACGCGAGTGAAGGATACGGGGTTGCGAGGTAAGCGGACTCGTTTAATCGGGGTCTGAAATGGTTTATTAGCGGAACGCTCCTGGAAAGGACGGCGACACAAAGTGAAAGCCTTGTACGCGAAAATAAATTATGATGATGAGCTTATTCTCAAGTAGGGCGGGACCGGAGAAATCCCGTTTGAAGCTGGGGCCACTATAGCTCCAAGACTAAATATTTTTAGTGATCGATAGCGAAATGAGTACCGTGAGGGAAAGGTGAAAAGTATCCCGATGAGGGAGATGAAATAGTATCTGAAACCATATGCTAACGAAGAGTAGGAGCCCCGCCTCGGCGGGGTGACTGCGTGCTTTTTGTAGAACGATCCAGCGAGTTAGTTCTATGTCGTTGACTAAGCAACTTTGTTGCGGAGTCAGAGTGAAAGCGAGCCTGAAAGGGCGAACATAATGGCATGGACTAGACCCGAAGCCAGGTGAGCTATTTATGAGCAGGGTGAATTTGCTGTAACAGGCAAAGGAGGCCCGAACCCACGAGCCGTGCAACACTCGGGGATGACTTGTGAATAGAGGAGAAATTCCAATCGAACTTGGCGATAGCTGGTTCTTCCTGAAATAGCTTGAGGGCTAGCGCTTATTAAATGAGCACAATAGGTAGAGCTACTGAATGAGATCGGCGCGGTTCGCCGTAGCCATCTCAACCAAACTCCGAATTATTGTGTTTCTTATCTAAGCAGTCAGAACTCCGGGGCTAAGCTCGGAGCTCAAAAGGGAAAAAGCCCAGATCACAATCTAAGGTCCCCAAATCTATGTTAAGTGGTAAAGGAGGTGAAATTTCTTATACACCTAGGAGGTTGGCTTAGAAGCAGCCATCCTTTAAAGAGTGCGTAACAGCTCACTAGTCTAGAGATTTTGCGCCGAAAATTCAACGGGGCTAAACATAGTACCGAAGATGTGGGACCAGTGCTATGCACTGAAATTTGAAATTCTAAATTTGAAATTTAAAATCAAATCCAAATTTCTAAATGCTAAAATTGTTAAAAATTTATTCATTTAGTCATTGAAAATTGATTGAAAATTGAAAATTGAAAATTTAAAATTCCAGCGCATAGCGTTGGTCGGTAAGGAAGTGTTCTTTGCGCATTGAAGCGTCAGGCGTGAGCCAGCGTGGAGTGCAAAGAAGCAAGAATGCTGGAACGAGTAACCGCAATTGGGGTGAGATCCCCCAACACCGAAAGTCTAAGGTTTCCTGGGCAATGGCAATCATCCCAGGGTTAGTCGGTCCTAAGGTGAGGCCGAAAGGCGTAGTCGATGGACATACGGTTAATATTCCGTAACTATTATTGGTTTATAAATGAAGGGACGCATTCTAGTATATTTCGCGCCTTATTGGATTGGCGTAGGGATATTGAGGAGGTCAGACAGGCAAATCCGTTTGACAATACTCCAAGATATTTCTGGAATTTCAACGTAAGTTGGGAGAACGAAATAAAGCAGGGTGCCGGGAAAATCTTCTATACCGTATTCTTCACTAACGTTCAGAATAAATTTCCAATTTCCAATTTTTAATTTTGTAAATAATTTCTTAATGCTTTAATTTTTTAAACATTAGAAATTAAAACATTAATTAAAAAATTGCAAAAATTAAAAATTATAAAATTCGGAGCGTGAGTGAAGGATACGGGTCCAATAGTATCCGTACTAAAACCGACACAGGTAGACTGGGCGAGTAGCCTAAGGTGAACGAGTGAACCTTTGTTAAGGAATTCGGCAAAAAAGCGTCCGTAACCTAGGGATATGGACCGCCCGCCAATGCTTTGCATTGGAATGACCAAATACCAAGGAACAAGATACAAACTTTTTTAGAATTTGTTTGGTTATTGTTTCTTGCAACTTGGAAATTCTACTGCAGAGCAGTAGGCGGGCCGCAGCGAAAGAGCCCAAGCGACTGTTTACCAAAAACACAGCTCTCTGCAAACCCGTAAGGGGAAGTATAGGGGGTGACGCCTGACCAGTGCTGGAACGTTAACGGGAGCGGTGCAAGCCAATCCCCGAAGCGCCAGTGAACGTCAGCGATAACTATAATCGTTCTAAGGTAGCGAAATTCCTTGTCAGGTAAATTCTGACCCGCATCAAAGGCGTAACGACTTGGGAACTGTCTTAACAAAGAGCTCGGTGAAATTGCAATGACGGTAAAGATGCCGTCGACCTGCAGCAAGACGAAAAGACCCCGTGGAGCTTTACTACAACTTGGCATTGATTTAGGATTTTGGTTGCCTAGAATAGGTGGGAGACTTTGAGATCTCGATTTCGGTTGAGATGGAGTCGACAGTGTAATACCACTCTTCTAAGGTTTTAAATCTAACCCTGGACTGTTATGAGGAACGAAAACTCGCATACAGCGAACCAGCAAATGACAAAACTAAGAGCATAAGTTGTAACCACGTCGTGTAAAAAACGACGTAGTAAAGTCCTGACACTTCCGAGTGTTAGGATATTATTAGTATTGTCTTTTGCGGTTCACAAAAAAATTGTATGCATACGTTTTTAGTTATTCATACCAGTCCGGGAACAGTGCCTGGCGGGTAGTTTGACTGGGGCGGTCGCCTCCTAAATGGCAACGGAGGCGTTTACAAAGGTTGGCTAGATCCGGATGGAAATCGGATCGATAGTGCAAAAGCATAAGCCAGCTTTACTGCAAGACTTATTAGTCGATCAGTTACGAAAGTAGAATTTAGTGAACCGACCATTGCTTATAGAAGCGTGGAAGATCATCAGATAAAAGTTACCCCGGGGATAACAGGCTGATCCCATCCAAGAGTCCATATCGACGATGGGGTTTGGCACCTCGATGTCGGCTCATCGCATCCTGGGGCTGGAGAAGGTCCCAAGGGTTTGGCTGTTCGCCAATTAAAGCGGTACGTGAGCTGGTTCAGAACGTCGTGAGACAGTTCGGTCTCTATCCTATGCGGGCGAAAGAAACTTGAGAAGACTCGCTCTTAGTACGAGAGGACCGGAGTGAACGAACCTATGGTGTACCAGTTGTCATGCCAATGGCACCGCTGGGTAGCTATGTTCGGATGAGATAAGCGCTGAAAGCATCTAAGCGCGAAACTCACTTCAAGATTAGGTTTCTCTTCCCTTGTGGAAATAAGACTCCAGAGAGATTATCTGGTTGATAGGCTACAGGTGTAAGCACAGCGATGTGTTCAGCCGAGTAGTACTAATAAGTCGAACGACTTGCCAATTTTTTTATTGTTCAGATAGCTAAATGCATCATTTGAAACTATTGCTTTAGAAACTAATGCTTTATTACGAGTTTTCCGGTGATTTAACAAAGAGGTCACACCTCTTCCCATTCCGAACAGAGTCGTTAAGCTCTTTGTCACCGATGGTACTGCATGGGCAACTGTGTGGGAGAGTAGGTTTTGCCGGATTTATTTTAAAAAGCCGATTCATTGAATCGGCTTTTTTATTATGTACGTTTATTAAGATAAAATTGCAACATGTGGAGTTTAGGAATCTCTTACTTTGAATACTATCTTCTTGACGTATTCTGGTTCTTTTAGTAAGATTCCGGGTTGGTGTAATTCCATGGTGTTGATTATTGCAAACATTCCTTTTGTGAGGTTTATAAAAGACATATCACATTTGTAGAATGCAATATCATATTTATATCTTTTGAATGTTTTCTGACGGGAATATGGTGCATAACCTATTCTTTCAGTTCCTTCTGCAACGTCATTGTATGTCAATGTATCGTTTATGCAGTTCAGGAATAGTCTCAACTTCAGATTTTGTTTTGTATTCATTTACAAAATAGTATAACTCATCACCTTCGATTTCGTATTTCCCAGATTCTTTTTTTCTGAAATCAGTTTTCAATAAA
>JAYSLY010000040.1:0-24907 GCA_043725085.1 bacterium | reverse complement strand
CCAAAGATAAATTATTTGAAAAAATTAGTAAAGATTTAACAAAATAACCAAAAAGTCCGGTTATGAGTTTAGTCACTTCTTAAGATTGGAATATACTGCCCTTTGTTCGCTGTTCACTGTGTGTGCTTGCGAACGGTCCGCGAAACGCGGACAGTCCGCGGAATCAACGCTTTGATAATTAACAGTTGATTGTACCACAAATTTGTCAATAACCCAAACACTTTTCCACCTCGGGATAACGCCCAAAGAATTCCGGATCATTTTCCGGGGAAAAATTCTGATCGGTGTAGCAATACCTGAGAATTTTGTCTAAATATTCCTGGGAAACCGGACCATAATTCGGTCTGAATTTTTCCATTTCGCTTCCCAAATTCATGAGGGATGACTGCGTTGGTTTGATGTAGTTTTCATTCCCGCAACAAGTTTTGAAATAACCCACCTCCGGATTTGTTTTGGCCAGATTGCCCCACCACTTTTTTGCTGTTTTTTCATCCGGGGCGCAATTTGGTCCGTCCGGTGTGTGGGGAGCGCCATTAGCCCGAGCAATCACGAATTTTTCTTCATCTTTGAGGCCAAAAGCATGCCCCATCAGATGGGCGAATAAGTACGCATAGCTCGGGGCGTTACCCTCGGTCAATTTATCTTTCAGACTGAAAAAGATGCCGGAGTTTTCTATTCTAGCCACATTGGCCCAAGATTGGAAATCCTGGCGTGAAAGCACGATGAATTTGAAACGTTCAAAGTTTAATTTTGACAGATACGTGTTGATTTCTTCATTGCAACGCAAAACCGGCTTTCGTTCATTGTCTGTTTTGACTTGGCAAATATCCTTTTCTCCGTTTGGCTTGATTTTGTAGAGATTAAACTGCTCATAGCTTTTCCATGGCTCAATCGTTCTCAGTCCAAGCATCAGTATGTCAATGTCGCTGTCAAACTCTTCCCAAGAAGCATAGTGATCGGCGAAAAAAACCAGGTTTAGTCCGCGCGGATGAGTTTCTTGCGGAAGATGGTAGACTTCGCTCTCCGGTGTTTTACTTACGGTATTTTTTTCAATAGTTTTTGGCGAAAAATTTGATTTGAGAGAGAGAATCAAAGATATGCTAAAAACAAAAATTAACATCCCTAAGAAAAGCCAAGAAAGAGTTTTTTTGGCCAGCAGTTTTTGCAAAAAGATTCGTATTTTTTCTTCTATGGTTGGTTTTTTTTCAATTCGGCGCAAATCCACTACCAACCTGTTTTGAAAGTTGTTTTTCATCTATTTTTTTGGACTACTTTTTTGCCAGATAGTATGCGCCCAGATCTTTTTCTTCACCGGCATTGAGGAAAAAAGCCGGACCGTCACCTTTGAGCTGATAGGCGGCATCTTCACTGACAATTTCGGCATAGTAGCGTCCGCTAGTCAGTTTGATTTCTACTTGGCCGGAACTGTCCGTTTTAGTTTCAAAAGTTTTGTCGCCAACCGCGACAAATCTGATGGAAACAGAAAAATTTGGCGCGGTTTTGTTCTCCAAAAGAATTTTCAACTTTACTTTTCCCGGCGCAATCGCCGGATCATCCGCGGGCGAATCGGTTTGAGTTTCGCTTGAGTTTGCGATTTCAGTTTTTTTGTCCAAATCCGCCAGCTCTTGGTTTAGTTTTTGTTCCTGTGCGGACAGTGCTTGCAACTCTACTTGCGCCGTTTGAAACTCCGGCGCGCTGTCCATCACCGTTACTTCTTCGGCGCTGGAATAGAGGCGAGAGATTTGGAGCGGAGTGAAAATGATTAAAGCAGAAAAACCGAGAATGAGAATTAGTTTTTTGGATTTTTTGATGATTTTTTTCATAGTCATATATTAACACATTTCAATCACCAGAGCAATTGGCAAAACTTCAGCACAATTCAAGCCTGCCCTAAACCATCCGGCCGGCTTTTTCTTTTTCCCAAATTATGCTAAATTATATCTATCAGGCAATTCTCTTGCCCCTCTCAATTATGACCAAAAAAAGAACGGACAAAAAAATGCCCAGCCTGGAACCGCAGTTTCATGATGTTTTGATTTGCAAAAAAAATGATTGTCGGCCTTTTTTGGAAGTTCTAGTCGAAGAGCCGGAAAATATTTCGCGTCAAAACCTGGGAATTTTGATCGGCATTTTCCAAATTGACGACTACAGCGAGGATTCCTCCTATGTCGTCAACTACCTCATTTCTATCATCAAAAAGGAATATTTTTCTCGTGCCAATCGCGGTCCGGTAGAAAATTTCGAAGCGGCGCTGCATAAAGCCAATTTGGCACTGGCCAAACTTGCCACGCATGAAAATATTGGCTGGATCGGCAAGATTAATGCCATTTGCGCCGTGATTGAGAAAAATAATCTGCTTCTTTCGCAAACCGGAAATGCTTCGGCTTTTCTTTTGCGCGGCACCACTATGACGGAAATCACAGAGATGCCGGATACCAACATAGATTCCAATCCACTAAAAACCTTCCAAGATGTCATCTCGGGAAGAATTGAGATAGGCGACAAGTTGCTTTTTACCACCAAGGAAATTTTTGATATTTTTTCCTTGGAAGAAATCAAAAAGAGCGCGCTTAAGTTTTCCCGTGAAAATTTTATCCAATTCCTCAACACTGCTCTTGTTAATGAGTTGGACCAAGCGGTTGTGCTTGTAACGGACATGCTGGAAAAAGTTGAAGAGCCGGTTGAAATCCCTCGCGCCAAAAGGACACAGGATTTGAATGTCTTTAGCCAAACCGCTTTCCAAAAAGAACTTTCACCAAAAATGCTCGAAAAAGAAAGAGCCAGAGAAGAAGCGCAAAAAAAGGAACGACAAGAGATAATTCAAGAATTAAAGGGAGAAGTCAAAGATTTTACAGATAAAAAAACCGGACACATCTACATCAAGGAATCACATAATATTTCCCAAAAAAGTAACGCAGAAAAAATTGACTTTGATCCATCAGAATTTTTCAAAGAAAAAATTTCCGGCCTCACTGCATTAAGCGTAAAACTTTTCAAGAGCACAAAAATAAGGGCAGGGATTCTGTCTCGTGCAATTCGACAAAAAATCGGCCTGAAAATTGCCCGGATCAAAATCAAAAAAGAACGCTCCGCGCAAGAAAACCAATTCAGTAATAATGAAATTGTCGTTGAAAAAGAAAAAGATAAAACATTTTATTCCGAATTGGAAATCAAAACAAGGTTAGAATTAGCTTTGAAAAGATTGCAAACGGAAGCCGGATGGTTAAAAGATAAAACGGCTGACGCGCTTGTTCTAATTTTGCAAAAACCCGCCAGTCTTACCCTCAAATCCATTGCTATTTTGAAAGAAAAATGGCGCAATCGAAAGACAAGAGAACAAATCCGAATTGTCAACAAAAAAAGATACCCATGGGAGAACACCCTCGACTCCCCTAATTTGCCAAAAACAGAATTCAAAGAGACTCCAACTACCACCAGTAAGCCTGCCGCGGTGGCCTCAACGGAAAAAACTGCCGGACCAAGACAATTCATCGAGCCAAAAAAAATCCTCCCCGATTTTTCCCGCCTAAAACAAATTGTAAGTGGTCTTGATCAAAAACAAAAAATTTCCGCACTAATTATACTAGTCCTTCTTTTTATTGTGCCCTATTGGATTGTCAGATGGGAAGATAAAAAAATAGAAAAAAAACCGGAAACTGCGGAAGTTCTTCCTGTAGTCGTAGTGCCGCTGGAGAAAGATTTGAATGTAACGCGCATCGAAAAACTTGATACGGTTTATTCCGGAAATATTACCAAAATTATCGGTCTCAACAACAAATTTTTTGCTCAAACAGAAGCAGAACTTATTGATTTGGAAAATAAGAAAAGTTTTCCTTTGCCGGAAAATTTCCAAAATCCCGAATTATTCCTAGGCATGGATGATTTGAATTTAATTTTTCTGGTCAAGAATAGCCAGATCACCTCTTTTGCCCCCATCACAGGAAAATTCCTAGGCAATACGCTTGCCTTTCCGCAAGGAGGAAAAATAGTCGATGCCAAGACTTATCTTACCTACATCTACCTGCTTGACGCGAATAACAATCAGATTTATCGCGCACCCAGAGCGGAAGGTGGCTTTGGTGAAAAAACTGCCTGGCTCAAAGATAATCTGGACCTGTCCAACGCAAAAAGCCTCGCAATTAACGAAAATATCTTCGTCATTAATGGGCAAAATATCCTGAAATTATTTCGCGGCAAAAAACTTGATTTTTCAATCGAAAATACCCAGACACCAATCGCACCGGACAAGCTCTACGCGCAAAATTCCGGCACTAACTTATACGTCCTGGACAAGACCAACGCGAGAATTGTGAAACTCGACAATGATGGAAAAATTATCGCCCAGTACTACAACGAAAACATTAAAAACGCGACTGATTTTTCAGTCAGTGAAGAAAGTAACTTAGTATACATCTCGGACTCAAGCGGAATAAAAAGTTTTGGGATGAATCAATAAAATCTAATCGCAACTTACGTATAAGCCCCGATAATAAAAAAATGGGAACGAGTTTAAAACTCGTTCCTTTTGTTTTACTAAGTCACTGTAACAAGATATTACTGCGCCAATCAAAATTTCATCCGCTCAATGATTTCTTGATTAACAATATGCCGATCTCGTCCATAGGTCAGGCGCGAGAGTTCTTTGATCGCATTCGCCACTTCTTGATCACCCTTGGTCGGCGGAAAAAAAGCAATATTAAACGGCTTGGTCAAAACATTATTAACCAGAGTCTTAGCAAATCCGTTAAAATTATCCACATTGACCAAATCCTGCGCTTTGAAAACCGGAGCAAATTGCTTTTCCAAAAATTCAGCATCCTCCGGCCCGACACGAAGAGCCACCATTGAACCAACATTACCAAACACCGCTTTGGAAATCTCTTCTTTCAATTGAGCGATAAACTGATGAGCCAAAACAAGACACAAGCGATATTTACGCGCCTCGGAAAGAATTTGCGCGATAGAGTTGGTTGTAACATTTTGGAATTCGTCCAAATAGAGATAAAAATCAACGCGATCATTTTCCGGAATATTGGTGCGCCCAAGCGCTGCCATTAAAATTTTTCCCACCATAACCATTCCCAGGAGCCGAGCGTTAATCTCGCCGATTTTTCCTTTGGAAAGAGCGATAAGCAGAATTTTTTTGTTATCCATTATATCGCGGAAATTGATTGTGCTTTTTTGTTGAGAGATGATCGGGCGCATCATATCATTGGAAATAAACGGTGTGAGTTTGGAAGTGATATAGGGTACCATATTGGCCAGCGCCGCTTCGCCACCGGCTTTTTCCGCCTCTTTAGTCCAAAAATCCACCACGATTTGATTGGTGCATTTGGAAAGCTTCATCGCCCGAAATTCTTCATCGGAAAGTACTTTGGAAATTTCCAAAAGCGTCGAACCGGAATCAGGATCGCTCATAACAAGGAGCATGGCGTTTCGCATATATTGCTCAAACATCGGGCCACCCGTTGCCTTGAGATCATAGAGTTGATCAAAAATTCCAATCATTTCGTTGATCACAAATGTCATCTGTTCCGGATATGCCAAGTCATATTCGAGCATATTAAGACCAAACGGACGTTCCACATCAGATGGATCAAAGACTATCACATCTTGCGCGCGCTCCTTGGGAATAGCGGTGAGAATATCCTCAATTGCATCGCCATGCGGATCGATAAAGCAAAAACCTCGCCCTTCCCGCGCATCTTGCTTGGCCATTTCTTGCAAAAAATTCGACTTTCCTGTTCCGGTCTGGCCGATTGCATAGAGATGCCTGCGACGATCTTTCTGGGCAATTCTGATTGTTGTTTTTATTCCACGATATTCATTGAAACCAAGAACGATTCCTTCCGTCGGAATGTCAATTGGAGGAGCCGCGGCATTTGATTTAAGCCATTTGATTTTTGGCGCTTCAGTCGTCGAAATGGGAATATGAAAAATACTGGCAATCTCCTCGACACCCAAAATCATCTTTTCTTCCGCTTTGAAATTGCGGAAGATAAAATCAAAGGCAATTGTTTTTTTATCCCCTCTCTTTACTTGAAAACAATTAATATCGGCATTTTCATATTGAGCAAAAGCATTTTCCATATGTGCCAGAATTTCCTGCGCCCGCTCGGATGTTTTTGCTGAAGCAACCAAGCGGATATTCGTTTCAAAGCCGGTCTTCGAGGCTTTTTTTTCAATGCTTTTCACCAATTCTTGTTCTTCCGGTGTTAATTGCACCGTTTTTCTATCCCCCATTGAGTCATCTTTTTTGGCCGGAGTAATGATGGATAACGCTACCGCTCCAAACTCAGTTCCGACTTTTGCCAGAAAAGACTTATTTGCTTCTCGCAGACGTTTTCCCTGTTGCATTTCATGAGCGATGCGCCTTCCTTCCGCCCGCCAAGCCGTTCCGGCCGGACGAATTACCAACTGAATCGCCGCCCCTTCGCTTACCGTATCTAATTTACTAAGCGCATTGGCAATGGAATTTAGCGGATCCATCTCTTGATTTTCATAGGTTCGGATTGGCAAAGCAAACTTTTTCTTCAATTGAATTATGGAAGCTTCGGTTTTACTTCCCGGTGAAAAAATATTAAAATCGGTTGTTTTTTCCAATGATGCATAGGGGAAAAAACTATGGATTTGTTTTTCAATGTTTTCGCGAAACTTTCGCGGCACGGCAATAAAAAAAACGATTTCTTCGCTCTTGGAGGAATTGGCGATTTCCAATGAAATTGCCGGTGAACCATAGAGTAATTTTTTGAAAAAACTGCGCGTATCGCGAATTGAAGAAAAAGCCGTGAGCATCTGCTCCATCGCCCCGATTTCATTTTTCCAACTTTCTCCTTCCTTGCTTTTCTCCTCTTCGCTTTTATTTATCTTGGACACCCGAATCACATCCAAATCCAAATTCATCGATTGATTGATTTGCGCCCGAAAGCCCAAAAAACCAGACACAATGAGCCACGCCCCGCTAATAAGCGTGGCGAGGCCGGAAATTAGAAGTGAAATATTAATTAAACTGGAATAATCCATAATAGTGCTCATTTAATCAGACGAATCATAGTTCGAATATTACTCCTTTTTTTACCAGTGCGTCATGCAAATCAACTGCTAAAAGCCGGTCGTGCAGCTCATCGAGAAGATAGTTGTCCTCCAGATGCTGCGCGACTTTCACGGCGTGCACGACGCCTTTTGTCTCGGCAATTTCCACCAGTTTTATGATTTTGTTTTCATAGTCTGTTCCTTCGCTTGCCATTTTCGCGTCCGCCGAAACATCATTTTGCACTGCCGAGGCCGGACTTTTTGCTTTGGCCAAAATCTTAGCATAAGCATCATCTTTTTCCATTTTGCCCTCTTTTCTTTCCGGGGCTTCCGGGATTGGAGCAGTTTCTGATTCGGTTTTTGGTAAATTTGGAATTTCTTTTTTTTCTAAATTCACTCCACCTTTCAAAAATTTATTTTTCAAATCCAAGTCTCCTTCTTCAATTGGTTCTAGCATATTTTTAGATTAATTATGAACTGCTATAATTTTAAAATACCTGCCTTGGCTTAAATTCAACCCCGCAAGACATCATCATCTGATCCGTTACCATGATTGTCCATGACCACAAAGTTTCATTTTTTTTGGCCGTCACATCAAAGCCTTTGACGTGTTTGGCGAATTTAATTACTTTCAGTATCTGCGGATTATTGCTATTTTCAATATAATCCTGAGCGTTCATAAATTTTAGTGTCTCCAGAGAATTAACACCTTGCCCCTTAAAAATCCCACTGGCTATTTTACCACAAATTCTTCCATAAACTTCCATAAACCCAGGACTGTTTCCATCCATCCCTCTTAATAATTCTAATTGACTGGAAATAGCTGCTTCATTGAAAACATTTCCGCCAAATTTTTCTGATAATTCCTTGATATTTTCCAATGCTTTTGAAATTTCAACATTCCTTAATCCAGCATACCGGTCAAGATTGGCAGTTTTACTTTCTATGTTCTCCGGACCAGCAACGCTATTCCCGGCGCCTTTCGCACCATCTGCAAGGTTGCTTTCTATACTTTCTAAATTACCAGGCGAAACACTATTCATCTCTTTTACCTGTTCTCCAATAATATGATTATTAAACCCTCTTTCTTTTGCTTCATCTTCCATTTGCCTTGTTATTGCGTCCATTCTGGAATCTCCTGTCGCTTCTCCGCTCATCGCACCAGTATCGTTATGCAGAGAAGTCGCATCAGCATGATGACCAAACATTCCTCGAAACTCTTGAATAGAGCTGCTGTCTGGATTTTTCGGATCAATATCAAATTTGAGTAATTCTCCTGGCTTAACTTTATTCAATGCCTCTAGGGATGTTTTTCCATTGTTGTCATCAATAAACCTTTGAACCATTCGATGCGCATATTTCCCCGCATCTTTTTTGTCCAAGCCGGCTTCCTCGAATTTTTTAATAATTTCCCTTTCTATACTGCTACCCTTAGGAATACCTTCTTGATATTGGGGAGATGTGTGCGTATCCGCATTGCCAGCATGAAATCGATCACCATCTGAAGCACCGGTACGAGTTACTGTTTCATGAGAACCGCCAACTCCAGCAGCCGAAGCAGCAACTGGTTTAGCCATATTTCCTGCCACTGCCGCAGGAACATTGCCAGGCTGCAGATTATCCGCCGGAGCAGGGACCGTTAGATCATATTTTGCAGGTTCCGTTGATTTGTCCGCTCCTCCTCCAGCCACATTTTCAGATCCCTTCCAGCCAAACCAAGCCTCACCAAAATGTCTTGCCGCCGCTCCAATCGAAGCAAAAGTTGCTCCCATCACGACACCGTTGAGTGTTTTTTCAAGCAAATACCTTCTTCGTGCTTCTGAAATTTCCGTGTTTTTTTGTTCTACGATTTCCATGATAGCTTGCAAATCTCCCTTACCCTCCAAAGCAACTCTATTTCTCCAGTCTCTTTCAATCGCTTTTGGATCAAATACCGGTATATGACCATTGTCATACTCTTTTCGCGCATTGAGAATACTTTCCTTTATTTTTTCCTCAATATTTATGTTCGCTTTCGCTTCTGGATTCCCATCATATTTCTTATTATCAATATTAAATTTATTCGCCTCCAAAAGCACTGATCCTCTGGAAATATTCTTAATTAACTCATATTGATTAAAAACTCTGTCTTTCTTTTCTCCAAAGTTAACCGTTCCCGCCTCAAGATTACGCTGCGCTTCAGAAAGATTAAACTTCAATGACCGCAATGCTTCTTCTCGTCTCTCCTTGATTTGCTCTTTGGATAATAGAAGATACTGCGTTGAATCTTTGCCTTCTATCGCCACTGCGCCCGAAAGGCTCTCAATCACCGAGATAAGATCTCCAATCGGCTCTTGCAAATATTTAACATCCATAAATTCTTTTGCTTCCTCGCTCTTGTCCTCTGGGCCACCCTTCCTCGCTTTTCGATCTTTATCCTTAAGAGATTCCTTGGCCCTTCTCCAAGCCATAACCCCTCCCATACTGGCCGCAACCAAAGGAGCGCCTGCCAAGCCGATGAGACTAACAGTCCCCGTTCGAGCCAAAAAACCAATCCCGGAATAAACTCCTTTTTCCGTAACAATATTCGCCAAAGCTTTTGTCCATAAAGCATCATCCTTAATACTCGCTAATTGCTCCTCGACCTCGGGATTGCTACTTAAAAACTGATTGAGTTGCACGTTTTTTTCCAAGTTGCTAATGTAGACGGCTGTCTTGCACATATCCCCGCCATCTCTTTCATTTTTGATATCAAAAATATTTCTAACTGATTCTTGATATCTCGCTCTAACTTCCTGATATCTTTTCTTTTCCTTTCCACCGGCTGTATCCAACGACCACTCGTAGGGAATCTTACTAAATTCAGTCGCTATGGTATTAAATTCTGCTACCTGACCTTCTTGCTCCGGTGTTAAATTATCCAAACCACTGACATATTGGATTTCTAATTTTCCATCCTTCACTTCTACTCCTGGCCCATCCTTTGCTCCAGCTATCAATTGCCCCAACATTTCTCCATGCACACCCATCCCGCCACCCATCAATTCCTTGGCAGTCATCTTTTCTTTCTTGGCAATATAAAATTTCTTACCAATATTTTTCCATATTTTACCCAAGATATTTGACTTTGCAATATCCTTATCAACACTTTCCGCCGCTTCTTCCTGAATCCTCCCCAGTGTCAATTGTTTCAAATTTTCCAAAACCAAAAGTTTTTGTCCCTCAGACAAGTTTTCAAACCCATCCATTTTTTCCAATTCTTCTTTTTTTATTCCCAATTCCTTGAAACCATCGAATATGGTATTGGGCTTCTCTTTTTCTTGTTTTGGTTCCAAATCTTGTATTTTTTGCTTCAAATCTTCGACTGTCTTCTTTCTCTCCTCCATTATTTGCCGCAAAAGCTTTTCTTCATCCTTAGTTTGCGCCTGATCATCGATTTTCCTAAGCCATAATTTAACCAAAAAACTCTTAGCGGCCTTTTCGTTCTCTGCTACTTTTTCTCGATAAGCCGCCTCGGCTTCTTCCAGGCTCAATTCCGCCATCCCAAGTTTTTGCTTGAGCTCTTCTATATTTTCAACTTCTTCTTCCTGTCCAGTAATAGCCAAATCCTTCTCTTTGGCCCCTGCCATTCGCTCCGCCAGCTCGTCCTCATCTTCATGAGAAATAACCGAGTCCGGCGAATTAATCACCCGCTCTGCGTACGTGTCTTTTACATCTTCTTGCTCAATGTCACCGGCACCTACCACATTTTTCGGTTCATTCTTTCTGCCACCTGTTGCAACCATCTTTCTCTTTTTTCTGTCATCCTTTTTGCTTTTTTCTATCGCAGCTTGAGTTTCAGGACTAAGGTCTTCCCATTTCTTAGAACCCTTGCCATTATCAAACTCCTTTGTCTCTTCGGCAATACGCGCAAGTAATTTTTTCTTATCTTCTGCGCTAGCACCCACTACTGCAATATTATTTTCAGGTCCCATAAATAAATATTATTTTTACTTGTCTAAATTATACACCAAAAAAACATTTTTCGCTACAAGAGAAAAACAAATCATCCCTGTGGATAACTCAAAAAAAATATGCTATACTAATTTCGCAACAAAGGTGAGTATTTTTAATTTTTTAATTCCGGTGAAAACCAAAAACAATGAAAAAAAATAAAAGTTGGATTTACGTTTTGCTTTTTGCGATTGTTGCGTTGGGATTTTTTCTGCGCTTCGTCAATATCGACCACACTCCGCCGGGAGTTTATCCGGATGAAGCCGTGAACGGAATTGACGCCGTGACCGCCAACAATACCGGCAACTACCAACTGTTCTACACAGCCAATAACGGCCGCGAGGGACTTTTCATGAATATGGTCGCTATGTGTTTCAAACTCTTTGGTATCAGTGTGATGTCACTCAGACTCCCCGCCATTCTTTGCGGCACACTAACAATTCTAGGCACATATCTTCTCACCAAAGAACTCTTCACACCCTTCTTTTCCGCCACCAGAAAAGAACGTATTGCTCTTATCGCCGGCTATTTAGTGGCCGTCTCCTATTGGGCTATCAATTTTTCGCGCATTTCTTTTCGCGCCAACATGCTCCCGATGGTCTTGGTTTTTTCTTTCTATTTCCTTTTCAAAGGCCTGCGTACTAAAAAATGGTGGGACTTTGTCTTGGGCGGGCTAGTTTTCGGCCTCGGTCTTCATACCTACATCGCGTTTCGCATTGCTCCGGCCATTCTCATCGTGATGCTTGTGAGCTTCATTATCTCGCGTAAAAGTTTCCTAAAAAACTATTGGAAACAGATTTTGATTTTTGTCATTTTCACCACCATCGCTGCCGCTCCCATGCTCTACACATACTATATCCACCCGGAATATTTGGACTCGCGCAGCGCTTCAATTTCCGTGCTCTCTCCTGAGGTTAATCATGGACATCCGGTGAAAACATTTTTACGCAGCCTTTCTTTGAGCTTGGTGAAGTATAACTTTTGGGGTGACCAGAATTGGCGTCATAACTATCCACCCTATCCGATTCTTGACGTGATTTCCGGCATCGCTTTTCTTTTTGGCCTAATCTATTCGGCTTTGCGCCTGATTCACTTGCTCGCATTGCGCTTCTACAAAAAAGAACGCAGCGATAAAATGGATCTCTATATGTTTTTAGTCTCTTGGTTTTTCATTATGCTCGCACCGGAATTTATGACAAACGAGGGGCTGCCTCATGCACTACGTTCCATCGGCACCCTCCCGGTAGTTTTCATTTTTTCCGCACTCACGATTGACTACCTAATCGAATATACCAAGAAATATTCCTGGCTCTTTCGCGGTATCTCAATGTTTTTGATCATCTCAATGCTCCTTTTTGTTGGATTATTTAACAGCATCAAATATCATATCTTTTGGGCTAGCAAAACTGAAACTGCGCGTTCTTTCGAAAACGTCTCTATGGATGTCACAAACTATCTCAAGACACTCCCGGATCAAAAAGAGAAGTTTGTCGTAGCAGAAAGCATGCAAAGAGTTCCGATCACCCTTTTTAGTCAAAATATGCCCAATTTGGAATTTGTCTATTCCGGACAAATTGATTCCATAAAACCAAAAACGACTGACTTTATCATCATCCTGACAGAAAAAAATGATGATGTGCTTACCTATCTCGAAAATGAATTTCCCACACTGCAGCTAAAAGAAGCAAAAGATTCATACGGACTTAGTTTTTATACGCTGGAATAAATTTTTAAACTTTCTAAACCAAGGCTTACGCATTTGCCAAAAAATAGTCAAACGATGTAAGTCATAAAAAATAAAAAAATGCAAAAATTCCTAGAAAAAAACTACAAGCTAATTGTGGGGGTTATTCTCACATTTATGTTTGTCGTCTCAGTCCTTAACGCCTGGTGGGACAGCGCTGTTTATGACGAAACAGCTCATATCCCGGCCGGCTATTCCTACCTGACGATGCATGACATGCGTCTCAACCCGGAGCATCCACCACTCCTCAAAGACCTCGCCGCCCTGCCACTGATGTTTATGCATCTGAAATTTGATACCACGCAAAATTTTTGGACCACTGATACCAACGGCCAGTGGGACGCCGGCCATAATCTCTTTTGGGAAATGGGGAATAACGCTGATCAGCTGATTTTTTGGGCGCGCATTCCCATCATCTTGCTCTCGCTGCTTTTTGGCTTCTTTATTTTCAAATGGGGCAAGGAATTTTCCGGAACATTAGGAGGGCTTCTCGCTCTCACTCTTTACGCTTTCGATCCGAACATCCTTGGCCACAATCATTTTGTCACAACCGACATTGGCATTGCCGGATTTATGATGCTGTCTTTTTATTATTTTCTAAAATTCATCAAAGATCCGACCTGGAAAAATGTTGCCATTGGAGGATTTTTTCTCGCTCTCGTTCAGCTGACAAAATTTTCCTCGATTATGCTTTTCCCGATTTTTGGCCTCGTTGCGATCATCTACCCATTAGTCAAAAAAATTCCTGCCCGGGATAAAAGCGTGATTTTGTTCAAACTAAAAAAACTGGGCGAATATCTTGGAAAGAGCCTAGTCGCCTTCGCCATCTCAATCCTTATTGTCTGGCTATTTTATGCCTTTAATACGTATAAAATGCCGGCTGACAAGCTCGCTCAACAAATTAATTTTTCTTTCAGTCCCCAAGATACTGCCAACATCAAAAACGTCTATACCAATAAAATTCTACTCTCACTCAACGAATCGGCCACGCTCCGCCCGCTCGCTACCTATCTGCTTGGCATTGCCATGGTCTTCAAAAGAGTAGCTGGCGGAAATGGCGCCTATTTCATGCATCAAGTTTCCATAAACGCTTTTCCTACCTATTTCCAAACAGTTTTCGTACTCAAAGAACCTCTAATTATGCTCTTTCTCATGCTCTCAGCTTTGCTTCTGGCATTTTGGAATAATATCAAAGCCCTCGCCAATCACTTCAAAGAATCGACTGCGAGAGCACCCTGGTTTGTTGCGCTTAGGGACTACATAAGACACCACATTGAAACGCTGGGAATGTTTTCTTTTATCTTGCTCTACACCTACATTAGTGTTACCGGGAACCTCAACATCGGCTTTCGCCATCTCTTCCCGATTTTGCCTTTTGCCTATATCCTGACAGCAAAAGTTATCATCGACTTTTGCCAAAAAAGAAAAAATTTGCCCACTAAAATCACTTTTCTTTCTACCACCTTCATCCTGTCGCTACTCCTCATCATTGAAACCGCTGTTGCCTATCCCTACTATATGTCCTATTTCAATCAAATCGCCGGTGGGCCAAAAAATGGCTACAACTTTGTCACCGATTCCAATGCTGATTGGGGACAAGACCTCAAAAGACTGCAACTATTTCTGAATAAGCATCCGGAAATAGACAAAATCCGCGTGGATTATTTCGGCGGAGCGGATGTGAAATACTATATCAAAGACAAATATGTGATGTGGCATGACTCCAAGCGTCCGCTGGAAGCCGGATGGTACGCCATCTCAACCAATTTCCTTGAGGGTAGTATCTACAACAAAGACAAAAAAGACCAAGAAACTTACCGCTGGACTCAAAAAATCAAACCATTCTATCAAGTCGGCACTTCAATTTTCATCTATCATCTCAACCCGGAAGATTTGAAGAATCTGAACTAGTTTTTCTTCTTATCTTTCTTAACCTCCGGCGTCTGCACTGGAACATTTTCTGGCGCTTGCTCCTGCGTTTGTTCCACGCCGTCTTTGAACTTATAAAAAACCTTATTGGCAATACGCAGATCGATATATTCAAGATTTTTTTGCTGATCTTTTGGAATCTTATTCGTAAGCACGGTTTTAAGCATTAAAAGTTCTTTTTCCAATCCAATGTCTTGACTAAAATTAATTTGCCAACCATCTTGAGTTTCCACTTTCAAGTCCCCTGACATTCGGCTTGGAGTTTCATAGTGCTTGCCAAGAACGATTCCGGTATCGCCAAAAACTCTGTCTCCCAGTTTTAATATGAAATCTTGAAAACTACTCTCCAGCGGATTGTTTTCTGTGTCAATTTGCGAACCGCTCAAATCATCCAGCGTGACCAGATTCTCCGCCTCCAGCTCTTCTGGGCTGAAGTTATCCGCCGGATACTCTTCTCCTCGCTCATTGAGAACATAGCACTTGCCGGAGCTGCAAAGCAGCATCGTCAAGTTTCTCTCCTTAATCGCCACCACCAGTTTATTTGGAAAAACTTCTTCAATCTGCACAGCTTCAATTCGCTTGAAATCAGTCAAAAGCATCCTTCGAATCTCACTTTTTTGCAATAGAATCAGGTTATTCTTGCCGATCAGATTTAAGTATTTCTCCTCTAATCTCTCATTAATCGCTTCCCTAACCGGTGCTTCGTTCAATTTCTCCAGACCGGAAATCTCCAAATCCGTTATGTTCAAAAAATCAGAAAAAAACAAAGCATAGGCCACAGTTGCCAAAAAAAATAGTGCCACCAAACGAATCACCCACTTGCCGGAAAATTTCTTTTTCCCGCGTGACGATTCAACGCCTGATCTATTTTTTCTACGATTAATTACTTTGATCATGTGAATTTAAAATGCCAACAAGAGGTTTTCCACCACCAAGCGTACATTGGAATTTGTACTGCTAATTAGCTTTTTGCTTTCTTCTATTTTTTCAATCAATTTTAGCGCTTTTGCCGGATCGATCACAATAGGACTTTTTTCACCCAAAATCACACTGCGAAAAAGCACGCTCCAAAGATCCATTTTTTCCAAAAGCACGGGAGTATTTTTACTCAGGCTTTCTGCCAAAAATAGCTTTTCATTTCCGGAGGTAGAAAATATGCCGCGTAACTCTCTCGCAATTACTTTTCGCTCCTTCAATTTCTCGGGATTATCCAACAAATCTCGGAAAAATCCCGGACGACCAAGAGACCAAAAAATGAGCTCGTTTCTGTTTGGCACATCCGGCTCCGCCATCTCGCTTAATTCGTTTTTGGATAAAAGCCTAAACCGCTTGATTTGACAACGCGAAATAATGGTTGGCAATAATTTTTTTTCATCTTCCGCAATAAGAATAATCACCGCTTTTTCCGGCGGCTCTTCGAGAATCTTGAGCAGTGCGTTTTGTGACGACACATTCAAATTTTGAGCGCTGCGAATAACCGCCACGCGATACTGCGAGGCAAAGCCAGTTAAGCTAAATTCTTTTTGCAAGCGCCGAATCGCATCCAACTTAATTTCTTTTTCCTTGAAAACTCCGTCTTTTTCTTCTATTTCCGGTTCGATTAGTCGTAAATTGGAATTTACCACCTCGCCATGTCCGCCGGTTAATTTTTCCGCAAATTCTCTGGCAGAAAGAAACTTTCCCAGCGCCTGCGGACCGCAAAAAAGATAGCTCTGTGCTAAGCTATTTTTTTCCAGCGCCTGATTGAGCGAATCAATTATTTTTTTATTGCCGATAATTCGCATAAACATTCTCAATAAACTCCCCCATTTCTTTTTTAAACCGCTCCTCGCTAAACTCTTTCGCTCGCGCTTTGATTGCTTCAATGTCATAGCTAGCTTCATTTTCTCGCAGTCGACGCACACCATCAGCGATTACTTCCGGTGTCGCAGCTTCAAAAAATTCGCCTGTTTTTCCTTCAATGACAATCTCTTTCATTCCACCTTTTTTGAGCGCTAAAACCGGCACACCTTCTTGCATCGCTTCAACAGGCGCAATGCCAAAATCATCAATAGCGGAAAAAACAAATGCCCGCGCTCCGGCATAAATCTTTGCCAGCTTTTCATCCGATTGAAATCCGAGGAATTTGATGTTCTTATTAGCAATTGACTTTAGATATTTTTCTTGCTCACCCGTGCCCACGACAACCAAGGGCAATTCGAGCTTATTAAACGCCTCCACAATCACATCTATTTTTTTGTAGGCCGAAAGTCTGGAAACGACCAAAAAATACTTTTGCGCAGTTTCAACTGCGGGCCTGCCCATAACACTTTGCGTAGCAATGTGGACGGGCGGATAGATCACGGTTGATTCACGGTTATAATATTTTTTGATTCTATCTTTAGTATAGCGCGAATTGGCAATCAAAAATTCCGGCCGATCGGCTGCCGCAAAATCCCAAACGCGGATATAGTTTAGGATTAGTCGCGTGAAAAAATTCATCGCTCGACCTTTTTTTTGATCCTTCAAATATTCCCCGTTCATATCCCAAACAAAACGCATCGGGCTGTGCAAATAGGAAATATGCACCGTGTTGAGCCGCGTCACAATCCCCTTAGACCACGCTCCGGAGCTGGAGATAACCAGATCAAAATCACGAAGATTGAAAGTTTCCGGCGCTACCGGCAAAAATGGCAAAAGCCATTTTTTTCTTTTACGCAAAAACGCCGGCCACTTTTGAAGAAATGAGGTTTCAATTTTTCTATTCTTAAGCCAGCCGGGAAAATTTTCTTTCTCTGCGAGCAGCGTATAAATCGGCGCTTCGGGAAACATTTCGCAAAGCACTTTCAAAACGCGTTCCGCTCCGCCAAATTCAATCAGAAAATCATGGACTAGAGCAATTTTTAGTTCTTTTGGTTGTGGCATACTATTGGACATTTCAGTAATTCTAATTTTACCACAAACCCTTATTTTTTGCACTCGACAGGACTTTATTTATATCCTCTTCTCCCTCCGGGAGAAGAGAAGTTAAATTTAGCTTCTAGGCTATTCCTAAAAAATCCTATTCCGTCAAAACCGTCGCAATTAAATCCGCGCAATTTTTCCAACTAAACCGCTTGATATTCTTATAGCCCTTTTTAACCATATCATCGGCCATTTTTTTGTCCCCCGTAAGTGCAATCATTGCATCAGCAATAAATTTCGGTTCCATAGGATCAACCAGAAATGCACTGCCATTGGCCACTTCAGGAAGCGAAGAAGTGTTGGATGTGATGACTGGCACGCCCTGGCTTTGCGCTTCGAGAACAGGAAGTCCAAAACCTTCATAGAGCGTCGGAAAAAGAAACACATCGGCATTTCTATATAGCTGCCATTTCCTGGCGTCCTTAACAAAGCCAAACAGCACAATATCTTCTTTGTATTTAGATTGGCTAATTCTGGCTTTGATTTCCTCCTCACCATAACCAAATCTTCCGCCCAAAACCAGCTTGTGCGAAGCGCCGGTTTTCTGCTTGAATAAATCAAAGGCTTCCACAATCCTTTCAATGTTTTTACGTTTTTCAAGGCGCCCGATAAAAAGCAAATAGGGCTGCATATCAATAAATTCTTTCTCATCTCCCATTGCCAACTCTGATGTATTATCCTCATAGCCCTCATAGACGAGATTGATTTTTCCTTCGGGAATATCATAAAGATTCATAAGATCTCGCTTGGTATTTTTTGAAACGCTAATAATTTTCCGAGACCAGCGACAAGAATTCTTAATTGAAAAACGCATATAGAAACGCTCAAAAGGCGAATAGGCTTCCGGCATAATTTCATATTCCAAACCATGCACGGTCGTGATTGTTTTCTTTGGATGAAAAAACGGCACAGTATGGGCGGGAACAAAAAGAACGTCAACCGGATGGAAAAATAGCTCAAGAGAAAGCCCAATCTGAGTCCAAAGACGGGGAAAGCGAACTTTTTTGACCCGCCAATTGCTTGGCACAGGAAAATCTACTTTTTGATAACCGCGAATATAGAGAATCACCCTATGTTTCTTTAGTCTATCGCGCAACTGCCTGATCACCTGATAGGAATATTCCTCAATTCCTGTTCTTTGTTTGAGAAAAGCCCGTGAGCCGTCGATACCGATCTTCATAAAGTCTAAATTTTAAATTATTTTACTTGGATAGCATCATCGTCCTTTTATACATATCCAAATTTTCCAGTGCTATTCCAATTCCCTTAATCACACAAAACAACGCATCATCCGCCACATAGCATGGCACTCCAATAGTTTTCGTAATCAGCTGATCAAGATTGCGCAAAAGTGCTCCCCCGCCAGAAAGCACCATCCCCTTGTCCATAATATCCGCTGCCAATTCCGGTGGGGTTTCTTGCAAAACTTTTTTGATCGCATTAATCACTTCACGCAGTTCATCTTGAATCGCTTCGGTCACTTCATTGGAAGAAATCCGCACAGTCCTGGGCAACCCTCCGGTCAAATCACGCCCACGCACATCCATATAATCTTCCTTCACTTGAGGAAGCGCCGAACCAATTTTGATTTTCACTTCTTCCGCCGTTCGATCGCCAATCGAAAGACTATATTTTCGCTTGATATAATCCGCAATCGCCTGATCAATCCTGTTTCCTCCTACCCGCGCACTGTGCGCCGAAACGACGCCGCCCAAAGATACGACCGCCACTTCCGATGTGCCGCCACCAATATCAATAATCATATTCCCTGCTGCGTTGTTAATTGGAATGCCCGCACCAATCGCCGCCAAAATTGGTTCTTTCACGACATAGGCCATTTTCGCCCCCGCGCGAATTGTAGCATCAATCACCGCCCGTCTTTCGGTGGAAGTCACCCCAGCCGGAATGGAAACCATCACTTCCGGACGAATGAGCCGAAATCGCCCACTAACTTTATTGATAAAATATTTGAGCATTGCCTCGGTGATTTTGTAGTCCGCGATCACGCCGTCTCGCATTGGTCGGCTCGCCACAATTGTGTCCGGCGTGCGCCCCAGCATTTCTTTCGCTTCATTGCCAATCGCCAAAACCTTATTCTCCAAAAGCGAAATCGCCACCACTGACGGCTCATTGGAAACAATTCCTTTGCCTGGAACAAAGACTAAAACGTTGGCTGTGCCAAGATCAATTCCGATTTTTCTTACTAGCATAATGTTTATCCGCCTTAGCATTTTTAGGCTTTTTCTTGCTTATTTAAGCGCATTTAGTATATAATACGAATAGGATTTGATGCTTTTTTTCAGATCAAATCCTCACCATCATTTTAGCATAGTAACGAGATAAATCAAATTATAAAAAACAAACAAAACCAAAATTCAAGTCTTGCTTTGTTTAAGGGAAAATCCATCAGAAAAACTACAACCGAATATACTTCCCTGCCAGATAATTCTTGACTGATTCTCTGGTTGGCTGCGCCAGTTTTTTGGGCAATTTATCAAGTCGAAACCAAGCCACATCATCAAATTTTTCCGGTTCCCGATTTTTGGCTGCGCCTGATTTCATTTGCTTTTTAATCTGTGCCATATTATTTATCCACTCTCTTAATCTCCGCCCCCAATTTTTGCAAGCGTTCTTCTATTTTTTCATAGCCACGATCAACTTGATAGATTTCCTTGATAGTCGTTTTACCTTGAGCAATCAATGCGGCAATAATCAAAGTTGCTCCGGCACGCAAATCAAAACTGGTAATCGTCTTGCCTTTCAGTTTTGCCGGTCCTTCGATAAGCACTCGATGCGGATCGAGAATTTTTGCTTTTGCTCCCATTTTTTGCAACTCACCAATATAGTTAAACCGACTTTCATAGAGCGAATCATGAATGAGCGTTTGCCCTTCGGCTTGCGTAGCAAGAACCCCAAAAGGCGCTTGAACATCAGAAGGAACACCGGGATAAGTTCTTGTGTCTACTTTGGAAACCGCTTTTAATTTTTTGGCGGGAATAACTTCAATAGCATTTTTACTAATCTTGAAATCTGCTCCAAACTCGCGCAACTTCTCTAAAACCAAATCCAAATGATCTTCTCTGGCATTGCGCACTAAAATATTACTTCCCGTCGTCACGCCCAAAATCAGAAAAGTCGCTGCTTCATTGGCATCCGGAATAATCGCGTGCGTCGCTCCTTGCAGTTTTTTTGTGCCGGTAATTTCCAAACTATGCGTCCCGAGGCCTTTGATTTTTGCCCCGAGTGATATCAAAAATTTTCCTAAATCCTCGACGTGCGGCTCACAAGCTGCCGCTTTAATGACAGTTTTTCCCGGTAATGTTGCAGCAAGCATCATGGCATTTTCCGTCGCGGTTACTGACATTTCACCTAAAGTAAATTTAGCGGCTTTTCTTTTTTTCGCATTCACCAAATAGCCATGATCGTTTTGCCGCACATCTACGCCCAACTTGCGCAGCGCTTCAAAATGCGTACCAAGCGGACGCGCTCCAATTACACAACCGCCAGGACGATAAAATTTGAACTGATCGAAACGCGCGCTAAGGGATCCTAAAAGCAAAACTGAGGATCGCAATTTCCTAACTGTTTCCAAATCCATTTTGGCCGGATCAATCTTTTCATTTTTCACACTAATTTTTCTTTTCCCCAGCCATTTTATTTCCGCGCCCATACTCTCAAGAATTTCCAACATTCGGCTTACGTCTTCAATCAGTGGAATATTGGAAATAATGCACTCGTCTTTCGTGAGCAATGTTGCCGCCAAAATCGGTGTTGTCGCATTTTTAGAGCCTCGCACCTCAATCTCTCCTCTAAGTTTTTTTCCTCCGATAATTTCAAATGTTTCCATTGTTTTTGCTTTAATGATTACCTTTTTCCACTACATTGACTATATAACAAACCACGACTCAAGGCAACCCAAAAAAACCTCACTAAAAAGCGAGCTTTTTCAAAATATCAGGGTGATTAATGGTTTTTGAAAACTACTTTTTCGCTCCAACTTTTTCTTCTATTTTTTCTACTCGGAATTCCAATTCTTTATGCGTAAAAATATCCACGCGTTTATTCAAATCAGCCTTAACATCCGCTATGTCCGATTTTAATTCAGCTTTGACATCGGCCAATTCAACTCGGACATTTGCTATGTCCGATTTTAGTTCGCTATTCATCTTTACCATCCTCTCTTCCGTACTTAAAAATCCATCTTGCACCATGCGCGCCAATTTATCCAAAGTCATTCCATCTTTTTTTACTTTCTTTTCCATACTGATTTATATTATAGACATATTATACGTCCATCCAAAAATCCGTCAACGTTGTTAATTACCTAATTTAGTAATGTCTTATAGTTACTCGCCCAATAAAGAATTCCGTCGATATAGGGTTTGTAGCAAGTCCCGAGATATGCGCAAGCGGCGGTCTTGTAGGCGGATGTTTTTCCTGCGGTAACACCAGGCACTCCTGAAAGTTTGAGCGCCATCGCCACCACTCCATCCGTCAGATTCCATGGACTTGGCGGTCGATGGCCCGTAAAGGAACTGACTTGGCTTTTGTACGCGTTCCACGTATCCGGCATAAATTGCGCCACACCCATCGCCCCTCCGGTTCCCACATAGCCCCGCGGATTGCAAGACACTTTCTGTTTTTGATAGTCAATTCCAATGTCTTTGCAAATCGCCTTGAAAGTATCCCTCCTTGCTTGAAATGTAGCCCAAGCATTTTTCCCCAATTTTCCACTCTTATACGACGCTTGCGCTCCGCTTTCCACGTCTCCATACGTGCAACCGCCGACATTTGCCCCAAGATTAGTTTCCATTTTGAGCACTCCCACCAAAAATCCCACCGGCACATTCGTTTTGTCGCTGGCATATTTTACCGCGTCTTGAATGTCTTTCGCATTATAATTCGATCCTAATAATTTATTCAAGTCGCCTTGCAATTCGGCAAATTTCTTTTGCAGCTCAGCCAGCGTCGCCGTCGCCTCGCTGATGTCAGAAACGATTCCGCCTTGCTCAATTTTTTGCTGTTGCAGTAATTTTTCATGCTCCGCTTTTTTATCACTCAACTCGCTCTTGACACCTTCAATGTCATCAGTCGCCTTATTGATTTCGTCCAATGTCATAACTATTTTATCGTCAACACTAAGCATTTGATCGAAATTCTCCGTAATATTGCTAAAGTTTTTTCCCGTCAAAATTAACTCCGCCAAAGGATCTTGGTCGCGAAAATACGCCTCGCGAATATAACCCTCCAGCATTGTCTTGTTCAGTTTCAATCTTTCATCGAGATCCGCAAGCTCGCCTTCCTTTCGCGCAATATCACTTGCTGTTTTTTGAATGACCGTCTGGGTTGTGCTCACCTCAACAACTTTTTTTTGCAAAAGTACCTTGGAAGTCTGCAATTGCTTTGTTGTGTTATCTATTTTTTTCTGCGTGTTCTTGAGCGCGTCTTGAGTCTGGGAAATATCATCCGCAAACACTCCATTCTCAAAAGAAATAAAATCAAAAACAACCAGCGAGAAAAATAACGCGGCGATAATTACTTTTTTGGTAATTTTTTTCCAAATCATACTTTCTACATTATAGCAACCTTTGTGAGAAAATAAAAGCAAGGACGAGTTCTGCTTTGTCCTTGCATCAATATTGCTTTTTTTTGATTTTTAGATATTTTTGTTCTCCGCCGTACGCTGAGAATCTACCAACCGAAAACTCTGTGAAATCTCATCTGCCTGCGTGAAGATTCCCGGATCAAAGTCAGCTGGAATTAACTTAGTCTTGCTTTTTTCCACTGCATCTAATTTGTCATAACGCGTATAGACATACACAAATTGATCGTTTCGACCCAATTCTCGATCGTCATCATCGCAAAGCGGAAATTGCCTGCTTTTGTTCGCGCAAGTCTTTTTCCCCAAATCAGACACCAGGACTAACTCTATGCGAAATACTTCGCTATAGTCTTCTTTTTTAACCTTCTTGACTTCATCATCAAAAAAAGGCAAACCGAAAAGAACAGCTCTGTCCATTCCCTTGGGGGAAATTTCCTTAACCGCATACCTCTTCCCATCCTTTGGTATGGTTAGGTTAAAACCAAACACATTGTTCGCATAGACCACGCCGTCATTTGCCAGTTGCTTATTGGACAAGTCAACATTTTCTTTTGGCATATTCGCAAAAGCTTCTTGCGGCAACGCAGTGATTACCTCATTTTTTACCTGCCGATTCAAGGAAAACGCCCAAATAGAAAAAAATGTGATAGTGATAATAATAACCGCCAAGGCAAAAACAGTTGAAACTTCCCTATCCAGCTTTTTGTCCAGCTTCGGAGATCTTTTTTTTCTTACACTTTTTTTGGGCAGATTTAGTTGAACTTCTTTTTTGTTATCTTTTGTTATTTTTTTCATATTTTTTTATTGTAGCAAAATATTGCTTTTCGTTTTTTCTATTTTGTTTTTTGCTTATCTTTCGCAAATCAATAATTTTTTATTTTTTCTCCAAAGCACTTAGTCTTGTCAGTGAAATAAGCTTGGTATCCATCGTCGCCTTGTCATAGGTTACCTTGACTGCATCTCCAACCTTGATATCCGTTATTTTTCCTATAGCAGCTTCTTCTTTCCCCTCAGTGACAATCATTACTGGCGTAGCGTCATTGACGTTAACCGTGGCTGATTCTTGAAGATGTTTCATGGTAAGCGTTTTTTTATTGATTGCGTCCACACTACCGAGGACTATGTCAATAGCTGGTTTCGCATCTTCTTTTGTTTTTCCAGCACCAGAAAGCATTGCAGTGCGTGCTTTTTCTTGCTCTACAGTCAATTTTTTAGTTGAAGTATTTTCTAAACTTTTGTTCTCCTTAATACCCCTTGCAACAAAGAAGATGCTGGCAAAGAGCACGACGAGAGCTAGCGTAAGAATGAGAATTTGCTTTCGCTCCATATAATTTTTATTTTGACCAGTTAAGCTATTTTTAATCTTACTTAATTAATACTTTCTTTAGGGTGCGACTTCTTGCCAATTGCCGGAGTTGCAAGAAGGACATTTTACTCCCGAAGGACATCCACTGCAAGCAACATTTTGACCACAACTATTAAGACAAGTATAGGTTTGATTTTTTCCGCAATTATTTGCATTAGTACAATCCGTCGTAGGCGCGCAAGTAGGCGCTCCACCACTAGGCACACACGCTCTGGTAGCAGTGCAAGGAACGCTAGTACCACCATTCGAGCCAATACAATTCCAAGAAACTGACGAAAGAGACGTTGCACTAGTGCCTAATGTTGGATTAGAATCGACT
>JAYSLY010000039.1:0-30670 GCA_043725085.1 bacterium | reverse complement strand
TTATGAATGACTCTTGACCTACTTGCAAAATGGGCTTTCGGGCTCATTTTGCATTGGAATGGGTGGCTCGTTCAGTCTTATCTTGCATTGGACAAGACTGGGAGTTTTGTCTTTGTAATTTTCGTGCTACAATGGGAAAAGTAAGTTAAATAATAATTTTTCAAAAAACATGAGTGAAAAAATATATCTCTCTGTGGTTATTCCAGCTTATAACGAAGGAGGAAGAAAGGGCGATGAATTAAAAAGAAATATCGAAGAAATTGGTAAATATGCGAAAGATAAAAATTGGACCTATGAGATTATCGTTGTAAGTGACGGATCGAAGGACAACACAGTTGAATTTGTGAGGAATCTCGCACCATTAATTTCCGGACTGGAAGTTATCGATCGCAAGGAGAATCGAGGCAAATGGTACTCGGTTAGAGAGGGATTTATGAAAGCAAGCGGGGAATATCGACTACTGACGGATGCGGATGGCGCAACGGCAATTTCCAATTTGGATGGGTTTTTGGAGGCGATGAAAAAAGGGGATGATATCATTATCGGTTCGAGAGATTTGAACGATTCAAAGATAAAAAAACATCAACCAAGATGGAAAGAATTGATGGGGGATGCGGGAAATTATCTCATCCAGTTTATGCTGGGTCTCCGGGGGATTTTGGACACTCAATGTGGCTTCAAAGTTCTTTCGAAGAAGGCAACGTTGGATCTGATTCCCTTGATGCAAGTTGATCGTTGGGGTGGGGATTTTGAAATGCTCATGCTCGCCAGAAAAATGAAATATACTATTTCACAGGTGCCGGTTATTTGGGAAGATGCGGGATTGAGTTTGGTGGGAGCGGCGGGTCTTGGGGGATATTCTTCAACACTCAAAGAACTTTTTGAGGTTAAATGGAAAATGATGACAGGAAAATATAAAATCAAAAAATAAATTTAGCTTTAAAATAAAAAAAGTGGGCGAGAACAAAAACAAAAAAACAAGTGAACTCAGGCAGGATTTGGTGACGGGGGATTGGGTGGTGGTTTCCAAAATTCGCGAGAGACGGCCGGATGAGTTTGCAAAAAAAGAATCAGACGAAGATCATCAAATTATTGCTCAAGATTGTTTGTTTTGCGATCCGATTGCATCGGGACAAGAAAAAGACGTTTTGCTCTATGGCACAGGTGACAATGATTGGAGTCTTCGAGTTTTTTCCAACAAGTACCCGGCCTTTTCCAGGCCAACGGGGGGGCAGATAAATCACAAGGAAGATGGGCCATATTTTTGGATGGATAGTATTGGATATCACGAAGTGATTGTGACACGAGATCATTCAAATCACATTGGAAAAATGGATCCGATTATGGTAGCAGAGGTGCTGGATGCCTATCAGTCGCGCTATATTGATCTGATGAATAAAAAGTCGGTCAACTATATCGACATTTTTCATAATCACGGAAAAACCGCCGGAGCATCGATTCCACATCCACACTCGCAGCTGATGGCGATTCCCGTGATTTCTCCCTATGTGAAATCCGAATTGGACGGTGCGGAAAAATATTATCAGATGAATAAGCATTGTGTCTATTGCGCGATGCTGGAGTGGGAAAAGGAGAAACAAAAAAGAATTGTGTTTGAAAATGAGGAGTTTGTGGTTTTTTGTCCCTTTGCCGCGCGTGCCAATTTTGAGATGTGTGTGATGCCCAAAAAACACAAGCCCTATTTTGAAAGGACAACGGAGGAGGAAAAAATGGCCGGGGGAGAAGCTTTGCAAAAAGCAATTGCAAAATTAGATCAAGGTTTGAATAATCCGGATTTTAATTTCTATTTGCATACTTCGCCCTGCGACGGAAAGGATTATCCGCATTATCACTGGCACATTGAAATTTTGCCCAAGCTGAATGTGTGGGCGGGATTTGAAATCTCAACCGGAATTGAAATTGTGACAATTAGTCCGGAAGATGCGGCGGAGTATCTTAGGGGGATTTGAAGAGTATCAATTATTTTTTTTAAAAAAACCAAGAAACAAGTGACAAGGTACAAATAATTTCCAAAGCAGAATAATTCAATATCTAAAAGTTTGATTATTGAAAATTGATGATTGTGATTTGTTTGTTTCTTGCATCTTGGTGTTTGGTGATTGATTGGACGTATGATTGAGAAAATAATTTCGGTTTTGGCTAGTTTTATTATCGCCAGTATCTCAATGTTTGGATATTCCGGCGTGGCTCTGATGATGGCGATTGAGTCGGCGTGCGTTCCGCTTCCTTCGGAGATTATTATGCCTTTTTCCGGCTATCTTGTTTCCCAGGGAAGATTCAGTTTGATCGGCGTAGCTTTAGCCGGATCAATTGGTTGTGTTTTGGGTTCGATTTTAGCCTATTGGGTGGGTTATTACGGTGGAAGACCAGCAGCGGAAAAATATGGAAAATATATTTTAGTTACCAGGCATGATCTGGACATTGCTGATAATTTTTTTCTAAAATATGGGAATTTTGCGGTATTTTTTTCGCGCATGCTTCCGGTGGTGCGAACATTTATTTCTCTTCCGGCGGGAATTGCCCGCATGAACTTTCCTAAATTCGTTGTCTATACTTTTTTAGGTTCTCTGCCCTTTTGTTATCTCTTGGCCTATATCGGAAAAAAAATGGGGGACAATTGGAACACGCTGGGAGGCTATTTTCACAAATTCGATGCGGTGATCGGTGTATTGGCTATTATTGGATTGATTTGGTTTGTAAGGAGGCATTTGAATATTAAGCACAAATAATATGCAAAAAATTATCATTGGAAATTTAAAGCTGAATTTAATCTCTCCTATAGAACGAAAACAATATTTAACGTCATTTAAAAAAGAATTGAATGGAAAAAAAATAAATAACGCGGAAATTGTGCTTTGTCCACCGGCGGTTCATTTGGAAAGTTTTGGAAAAACGTTAGGTAAAAAAGTGGCTATTGGCGGTCAGAACTGTTTTTGGGAAGACAAGGGGTCATACACAGGAGAAATTTCACCACTGATGTTGAAAAATTTCGGTTGTGAATATGTGATTATTGGACACAGCGAGCGGCGCAAATATTTTGGAGAAAATAACCAAACAATCAACCAAAAAGTTTTAAGTAGTCTCAAAAATGGTCTCATGCCGATAATTTGCGTGGGAGAGACAAAAGCTGAGCGACAAGCGGGCCAGACGATGCACGTTATCACGAGGCAAGTCAAAGAGGCATTCTTGGGAGTTGGTGCGGGAAAATTGGAAAAAGTAGTTGTCGCTTATGAGCCGGTTTGGGCCGTAGGAAGCGACTCTGTGCCGACAGCAAATGAAATTATGGAAGCAAAAGTTCTAATCCAAAAAATTCTTTCGCAGAGTTTTCCGAAAAAATATGTTGAGAAGATGCGGATAATTTATGGCGGATCTGTCAGTGTGTCGAGCGTAAAGCAAGTTTGTGTTGATAGTAAGATGGAAGGCGCGCTGATTGGCAGGGAAGCGCTTACACCGAGAGAGTTTTTGAAGATTTGTAAGATAATAAACAATTAAACAAATTTAACGCAGATTAAGACAAATTAGACACAAAGACACAGATTTAATTTGTGTGTTTGCGTAAATTTGTGCTAAATATGCGTAAAATTAGTGACTCACATGATTACATCAGTCAAAGAAATCTTGACCAAAGCCAAGGAAGGCGGATATGCTGTGGGGGCTTTTAACACGGTGAATTTGGAAACAACGCGGGCGATTGTGGATGCGGCAAAAGAAATGCATTCCCCGGTAATCATCCAAGTTTCCGAAAAAACGCTTGAGTATGCCGGGGGAAGAGGGGTGTTTCATTTGATTAAAAACGATGCTGAGTTCTATGCGCCGGAAATCCCCATTGGAATTCATCTTGACCATGGGCATAGTTTTGAAATTATCCAACGAGTAGCTAATATTGGCTTTACCTCTGTGATGTATGATGGTTCAAGAAAGAAAATCGAGGATAATATCGAAATAACAAAAAAAGTGGTGGACTTCTGCCATGAAAAAGGCATTGACGTGCAAGGAGAATTGGGAAATGTTCCATATCTGAGCGAGCTTAAGATGGGGGAGGTGAATTGGGATGAATATATGACCAATCCGCAGCAGGCAAAATATTTTGTAGAAAATACGGGAATTGACGCGTTGGCCGTGGCAATCGGTAATGCGCATGGGTTTTTTAGGGAAAGAGAAACTCCGGACTGGGAGCGTCTGGATAAAATCAAGAGTCTGATAGATATTCCAATTATTTTGCATGGAGCTTCTGATTGGGAAGATGGCAAGGCAACTGAAGCAATCAAGCGCGGAGTGAACTGTTTTAATATCGATACTAACACACGCGTAGCATTCATGAACGCGCTGAGCAGTGTTTTTCATGGGAACAGAGACCCGGGTTTTGATCTGCGAGACGTTTTGGGTCAAGCAAGAGACGCGGTAAAGGAAAGCGTCAAGAAAAAAATCAGGTTGTTCGGCGGGGCTGGCAAAGCTTGTGTTACGGATAAGTTATGTGACATATAACTTCAGAGAGTATATGCGGTTGCTTTAATTTAAAAACTGAGACTATAGTTTCAGTTTTTGTTTTTTAGGTGGTATAATGGAAATATGCAAAAAAGTGTAACAGTGGAAAAAATTTTACTTGAGTTTGATCCGGAAAAGACTAATTTACTTTTGGCGCTAAAAAGAGTTAGTGCCGATTTTGGGTATATCTGCGAAAAAGACGCGCAAAAAATCGCCGATTATTTTGAATTGCCATTGGCTAAGGTTTATGAAGTTGCCAGTTTTTATGATTTTATTGAAACCAAAAAGCCGGCCAACTTGATGATTGGAGTTTGCTCGGGTGCGGATTGTATCTTGAATTCCTCGCTTGGGATTATCCGTGAAATTGAAAATTATTTTCGAATTAAATCTGGTGATGAAAATAATCCAAGAGTAAGATTGGAAAGAATCAGCTGTTTGGGGCGATGCGGCGAGGGACCGATTGTTGTTGTGAATGGAAAAGTCTATGAGCGAGTGACAGAGAGCGGAGTGCATAAGATTTTGGGGGAATGGGCTTAGGAGTAATACAAATGATGCAAATGAAATGCGAATGACAAAACTAGAAAATACAAAAATCATAACCGAACATTGGGGCAAGATTGATCCTCTAAAAATTGAGGACTATCTGGATGTGGGAGGATATGGCGCGCTGAAAGTTTTCATTGAAAAAGCCGATCCGAAAAGTGTTTTGGAAGAAGTGAAACTATCAGGGCTTTTGGGCAGGGGCGGAGCAGGGTTTTCTACCGGTGCAAAATGGGAAATGGTAATAGCGCAAAAAGCACGCGAAAAATATTTTATTTGTAATCTGGACGAATCTGAGCCGGGGGTGTATAAAGATCGGATGATTGCCCAAAATAATCCGCACTTGCTTTTGGAGGGGATAATCATTTCCGCGCTCACGATTGGCGCGAAAGTCGCCTATATCTATCTCAACGGTCGCTATGAAAAAGCACGCGAAATTTTGGAGCGAGCGATTGAACAGGCAAAAGAGCATAAATTTTTAGGCCAAAAAATCCTAGGTTCAAAATATGCATTGGAGATTGAAATTTTTTCCGGCGCGGGAGCATATATTTGCGGAGAAGAAACAGCCCTCATCAGTTCCATGGAAGGTAATCGCGGCGAGCCGAAAATACGTCCACCATATCCAACCGAAGCGGGTTTATTTGGAAAACCAACAGTAGTGAATAATGCCCAAACAATTGCCAATATTCCGTGGATCGTGCTAATGGGTGGAAAAAAATATGCGAAATGCGCCACAAAACTCTTTGTACTTGGCGGTGCTGTCAAAAATCGGGGCGTGTTTGAAGCAAAGGCGGATATCACGATAAAAAAGGCTATTGAAGAATTGGGCGGAGGAATGCAAAATGGCAAGGAATTTTGGTTTGCGCAAGTGGGAGGAGCTGCGGGAAAGCTGTATCTTAAAAAAGAATTAAACACACTCGTACCGGGATCAGGCGCGATCCTAGTAGTAGACAAAACCGCCAATATTTATGAACTGTTGTTATCCTGGACGGGATTTTTCCGGCGGGAATCATGCGGAAAGTGTGTGCCATGTCGCGAGGGGACTTTTCGTCTCAATGAAATCATGGAGCGTCTGGAGGATGGCGAGATAGCCGAGCGGGATAAGATAGCAATCGAGGATATCTTATGGACACTGGAAAACACGACCTTTTGCCCTCTGGGAAAATTTGCCGCCGTGGCAGTGCGTGACGCAGTGGAAAAACTGGAAATTTTGAAATAAATTATGCAAATCAAAATCAATAACAAAAAATACGCCGCAAAAGCCGGAGAAACTATCTTCCAAGTTTGCATGCGCGAAGGGATAAAAATTCCCACGCTTTGCGGAGCAAAATATTCACACGTTGGACTATGTCGAATTTGCGTGGTGGAATGTGCCGGGCGCCTTATCACTTCTTGTAATACCAAAGTGCAAAAGGATATGGATCTCGTGAGCGAAAATGAAAAAATTTCCAAATCCCGGCGAATCAATTTGGAATTGCTTTGGGCGGATCACGCGGGGAAATGCGCCACTTGCAAGAAAAATCGTATGTGTGATTTGCAAAAACTAGCCCAGGAATATGGAATCGAAAATTTTCACTTTGTGCCAAGGCGTGGTGAGATGACTAATCGCGAAGAGCAGGCACTTTTGCGGGACAATTGGTCGCGCGTGGTAGTGGAAAACGAGAACCCGTGCATTTCTCGCAACAGCGAATTTTGCGTGGAATGTCGTCGGTGCATAAACATTTGTCCGGAAAAAAAGTTTGGCTTCAATCATCGCGCGGGAGATGTCGTTGTGGGCACTGCGTACGAAAAAGTTTTGGACTGCGGGTTTTGCGGAGAATGCGTGGTGGCATGTCCGGTAGCGGCGCTAACCGACCAAAATGATTATGCCAAGATTATTGAAAGTTTGGACGATCTCAAAAAGTTTTCCGTGGCAATTGTTGATTTTGGAATGAGTGAAAAAATAAAAGAACACTTAATGAAAGTGACAACAGAACAAAATTTAGAAAAAATATTTTTTGACTTAGGTTTTGAGAAAATCATTGAACTTGGGGAAAAAGATGCGAACAGGGAAGACGAAATAATCGAAAAAATCAAAACGGATTATGCTCGAGCGCAAAAGATTGATCCGAAAAACATTTGCACGTTTTTTATCTCGAGTAAGATCCACAAAAAAGCCAAAAAGAGCGAATATTTGGACTATGTTCTCTCGGAGCGGGAAGTGGCGCGTATTGCGCGAGATAAGGAAAAAATTGTGAGCGGGAAAATGAAAATTAGCGGCTAGAGGCAAATAATTTCATTGTTTTTTGTGATAAAACCTTTATTTGAGCCAAAAATAGTAAGCATATCAATATATTACATTGACAGTATAATATTATTGATATAATATTACAGTATAGATATAATGTTACAAATAGTATGATTAGTAAAAATTTACTAAAAGAATTAATATTATCGCAGCGGAAGATTTTTTTGAGCATAACCAACCCCATAGAAAGGGAAATCATCAGCGATAATTTGTTTGATAAAATCGATGCCCTGAAAGAGGCGGTAGTGATAACGGGAATCAGGCGATCGGGCAAGTCTTTTTTGATGCGCTTGATTTGGAGAAAAATCAAAGAAATCAAAAAAACAAGCGGGGAAAATTTTTTGTATTTTAATTTTGAAGATGAAAAATTATTGAATTTTTCCGCCAATGACTTTTCCATTTTGCTTGAATGTTTCCATGAAGTTATCAATATTGACAGAAAAAAGAAAATTTATCTATTTTTTGATGAAATTCAAAATATTTCTCGTTGGGAAAAATTTATTAATCGCTTGCTGGAAGAGTCCCGCTATAAAATCTATATTACCGGTTCCAATGCAAGCCTTCTATCAAAAGAAATCGGCACCGCTCTTACCGGAAGAAATTATCCAATCAATCTTTTTCCACTATCATTTCGAGAACTGGTTGGATATAGGTTAGGGGATGTGAAAAAAGGAGATCTTTATGATGCGGAACAGAAAAACAAAATAAAAAAAATATGGAGTCAATATTTGGAAAATGGCGGTTTTCCCGAAGTGGTCATCAATCGGTTTCGGCCGATTCTGCAGGAGTATTTGAAGAATATCGTTTATCGCGACATTATGCTCCGGCGCAAGATTAAAAGCGAGATAAATTTACGGGAGATTGTTGCTTTTATTTCTTCCAATATCGGCGTACCGCTAAGCTATGAGAATATCGCCAAAATGACAGAAATCAAAAGTTTGATGACGGTGAAAAATTATATCTCCTATCTGCTAGATGCCTATCTGTTTTTTTCCATTCCCAAGCACAGTTTTTCCATAAAAAAACAAATATACAATCCGGATAAGATGTATTTGATAGACGTGGGAATGTATCGGGAAGTGGCAGTTTTGAATTCTTCGAATGTCGGTAGGATATTGGAAAATGCGGTATTTCAAGAGCTGAAAAACAGAGGAAAAGAAATTTTCTATTTTGCCGGCAAGAAGGAATGCGATTTTATCATTGCGAGCAAGCGAAAAATTGAGAATCTAATTCAAGTGACAGACCATCTGGATAGTACTAATTACGAACGAGAAACGGGGGGGCTTTTGGAAGCGATGGAGAAATATAAGCTATCAACCGGACTAATTTTGACCAGTGACGACGAGGATGAGGTCGCAATACAAAATAAAACGATAATCATTAAGCCGATTTGGAAGTGGATTTTGGAGCGTTAACTTTTGTATCTATGCAAAGACGGGCAATTCTAGTATTTTTGTGATAAAACCTTTATTTGAGCCAAAAAATAGCACAACCGTTTGACAAAACGGTGTTTTGGGTGTATACTATAAAATCGTTCATTTACAGTATAAATTTGCCATAGCAGAAAGTAGCTTTCCAGCTTTTTTCTGCTATGGCAAAAACCACATTGGCTTAGCCCACTGGCGTAGTTCTCTCTAGCGTAAAACAAGAAAGGAAGGGTTGCTATGAGCGACAAGGCCTTATCATCGGCAATGTTGGAGTTGACGCAAAAAATTCAACTTCATTTTCCACGAAACATCAGCTCGGACATTCTCACCGCGTGGAATGGGTGTTCAAAGGAAGTTTTGACGGAAAAACTTCTGGAAATTTTTGGCAAAAATCCTCCGTCAATTTCTTCTGAGCTGTTGCTTGAATTGATCGGTACAATCGCTATTTCAGCGACAACCGAAAAATTCATCGCTCGTGACCATTTTATTCTTAACACGAGCAAAAAAGCAAAAGTAAAAATTTCCTATCTTGGCGAGAACTTCACGGAAAATTTCCTTGGCAAAGTCGAAGAGCCTTTTGCCGGAAGCGTCTTGTATTATTGGAAGCTTAAAAAATCTTTCGTCGACACTCCAATCATCGCCGAACTTAGCGGTGAGAAAAAGGCGGAAACCAGCCTGACCGAGCTTTGGGCTATGCTGGGAAAGCAGCCCCATGGCGGAGACGGAGCATTGCTAATCAATGGCTACGCGAATATTTTTTACATTCGTGGCGCGCGTCTGGTGCTCTGGGCGGTGCTTTGCCGCTGGAGTGATGACGGCTGGGACGTGAGTGCCTATCCGGTCACCGCTCCGTATAGCTGGCATGCTGGCCTTCAGTTCTTCTCCCGCAGTTCCTCCGAATCTCAGAGCTAAAGACTCTTTGGCTCTTTGATTCTTTGACCCTTTGAAATCTAAAAATTTTGAAGGGTCATTTTTTTATGCAAAAATTTTGTGATATACTTTATATGAGATCATGTGATACGTGATGGTTACGGCTTTTACGTCATGGCTTTAGAATATTTTTTGTGAGAATCGCATTGGCCAAGGCTTGTGCGAGAGTGAGAAAAATATTTTTCAAAAAATATAGGAATTGGTGCGAGAAACTGGCGGACTTCGAAGTCCCAAGCAAGATACAATCCTGAAAATATTTGAAGGATGGTGGTGTGGATGGTTTTTCGCATGAGAACGACTGGTGCTCTGGGCGGTGAATTGCAACTGGAATGATGACGGCTGGAACGTGAATGCCAATCCGGTCACCGATCCGAATAGCTGGAATGCTGGCAATCAGTTCTTCTCCCGAAACTCAAATGTTTCTCCTGCTTTTTCAGCAGGAGTTTTCTTTTCCAAAAGTCCTTTTCGCCAGCCGCCCAGCATTCGTCCAATTTCTTCTAGGCTTTGCGAAAACTCAATGTATTTTTCATTGGGAATCAGTTTATTTTCCCAAGCCAGTTGCGAGAAAAACTTGAGGACATCAAGGCGGGAAAGTATTTTTCCCAGCAGAATAATTTTCGGATCAGGCGGCAAGTAGGCGACAGTGAAACTCAGCTCAAGAATTTCCAAAAAGAGTTGGTCAATTCTGCGTCCCAATCCATAGCGTTCTGTTTTGGGAAAATTACGGTGCAAAGCGAGCCAGTAATGATAAGCTTCTTTCCCCTTTTGAATTACAGTCGGAAGATTTGCGTTGGGGGGGGGGGCTTTAAAAGTTTGGTTATTATTATGAAAATTCAATTGACTCATAGTTTTGAAGATATTATTTGTTTAGAAAACTTACTTCTAGCTTGGAAGGAATTTGAAAAAGGCAAAAAACAAAAGAAAGACGTCCAGATTTTCCAAATAAAATTAATGGACAATATCTTTTCACTGCACCACGAACTTCTTCATCATACCTACAAACACGGCGGCTATCAAGCTTTCAAGATAAATGACCCGAAACCCAGAGACATCCATAAAGCCAAAGTGCGCGACCGGCTTTTGCACCATGCCATCTATCGAAAACTCTATCCGTTTTTTGACAAGACTTTTATTAGTGATTCATATTCCTGCCGGAATAATAAAGGCACGCATAAAGCCATTAATAATTTCAGAAAATATTTTCAGAAAGTCAGTCAAAATAATACGAAAACTTGCTGGGTCTTGAAATGCGACATCAGAAAGTTTTTTGCCAATATTGATCATCAAATACTCAAAAACATTTTAGCCGAATATATTTCAGACAAAGACATTCTTTGGCTTTTGGAAACTGAACTGAAACTGAAACTGCATCCCAACAAAGTTTTTATCAAAACTTTTTCTTCCGGCGTGGATTTTCTGGGGATGGTTAATTTTCCGAAACATAAAATATTGCGGGCTAAAACCAAAAGAAGAATGTTCAAGAAAATTTCTCAAAAGCATAAACTTTTACGAGAAGATTTAATTTCACAAAATAGTTTTGACCAAAGCTTGCAGTCATATTTGGGGATTTTGAAACATTGTAATGGATACAAGACTAGGAAAGAAATTGAAAAATATGTTTTTTCGAGTCTTTGACGCTGAGTTGGTTAGTTGGTATAGTTTGATTATAATAACAGTATTTTTTTTCAAAGCTTATGTGTCTGGCAATTCCTGGAAAAATTATTGCAATGAAAAATCAGCTGGCGACAGTTGACTTTGATGGTATTCAAAAAGAGGTAAATGTTTCGCTGGTGGATGTGCGGATTGGCGAATATGTGATGGTGCATGCCGGTTTTGCGATTGAAAAAATGGATGATGAATATGCGAAGGAAATGCTGGGGTATTTAGGAAAATAATGCAAATACGCGAATGGATGCGAATGACACGAATATGCGAATAGAAGGTGTGCTTGGGGAAATTGAAATAAAAGCAAAAAAAATTGGCCGCCCAATCCGGCTCATGGAGCTTTGCGGAACACACGCGGAAACGATTGCCAAGCACGGAATCAAAAATTTAATGCCTGAAAATATCAAATTAATTTCCGGGCCGGGTTGTCCCGTGTGTGTGAGTGACCAAGAGGACGTCGATGTTGTCGTCGGACTGGCCGAGGCGGGGATTTCGATTGCCACTTATGGCGACGCAGTGGGGATTTTGGGAAATTCAATGAGTTTGGAAGGTGCGCGGCGGAATGGAGCGGATGTCAGTGTGGTCTATGATGTGACGGAAGCGCTGGAGCTTAAAAAACAAAAACCGAATTTAGTTTTTTGGGGATTGGGATTTGAAACGACGACAGTGGCAACGGCTTGGGCGATCACAAAAGGTCTTACGGTTTTTTCTTCACACAAACTTTTTCCGCCTGCCATGCGGGCACTTCTTGGAAATAAAAAAATAAAAGTCGATGGGTTCATTGATCCTGGGCATGTTAGCGCCATCATCGGAACAAAAGAATATGTGCAGTTTTCGATTCCCCAGGTGATAGCCGGGTTTGAAGCGAAAGACGTGCTTTTGGCAGTCAATTCGCTATTGGATCAGATAATCAAAAAAGAAAACAGAGTGGAAAATGAATATGCTCGCGTCGTGAAAGAAAATGGCAATCAAAAAGCACTCAAGCTAATGATGCAGGTGTTTGAACTGAGAAATAGCCGGTGGCGAGGCTTGGGTGAAATTAGAAATTCCGGTCTGGTGATTAGGAAGAAATATCAAAAACAAGACGCAAGCTTTGTTCATCAAGAGTTGATCACAAAGATTAAAAAAACAATCAAACAAAAACCCAGCGCTTGTCGTTGTGGAGAGGTTTTGCAGGGTCTCATTGAATCAAGAGGTTGCCCCTTATTTGGCAAAGTTTGCACGCCGGATGACCCAAAAGGGGCATGTATGGTTTCTTCGGAGGGTTCGTGTAATATAGAATATAGATATGATGGATGATTAGCGCTAATAATTTTGAATATAGCAATGAAGCAATTTAGCAATATAACAATGGAAATGGGCGGTGGAGGAAAAAAGTCAGAAGAACTGATTAGTGGGATTCGAAAAATACTAAAAACAAAAAGCGCTTGGACGAATACTTTTGATGATGGGGCGGTTTTGGACCTCACCCCCAACCCCTCTCCTTGTAAAGGAGAGGGTAGCAATAGGTTGGTTTTTACTACGGATGCGTTTATTGTTGACCCGTTGTTTTTCCCCGGTGGAGATATTGGGAAAATCGCGATGTGTGGGACGATCAATGATCTCTCGGTGATGGGCGCGCGTCCGATTGGAATTTCTTTGAGCTTGGTAATCGAAGAAGGCTTTTTGGAAAGTGATTTGGAAAAAATCATTCAATCAATTCAGAAAATATCCAAAGAAACCGGTGTGCCGATTGTGACTGGGGACACGAAAGTGACGGAGAAGGGCAAGATTGATAAGATTGAAATTACCACGTCTGGTGTGGGGCTGGCAAAAAAGGTGATTAGTAATTCTGGAGCAATTGCTGGTGATGTGATCATTGCTTCGGGTGATTTGGGCGAGCACACCGTGGCGCTTTTGGCCAAGCGGTTTAACTATCGGACAAAAATCAAAAGCGATTGTCGACCGCTGACAAGAGAGATTCAAAGTGTGGCAAAATATCTCACGTCTTGCAAAGATCCGACCCGAGGAGGACTCGCGGCAGTGCTCAATGAGATGAGTGAAAAATCCCAAACGAAATTTGTGCTTTTTGAAAAAGAGTTGCCGTTCAAAAAAGAAACCATAGCACTTTCAGAACTTTTGGGGATTGATAAATTCTCTTTTCCCTCCGAAGGCCGGTTTGTGGCAACAGTGGCAAAGAAAGATGCGCAAAAAGTAATTAAAATTCTTCGAAAATATAATCGCGAGGCCAAAATGATTGGTGTGGTTGAAAAGGGGCGAAATGTTTGGCTCAAGACAAATATTGGCAGCATAAAAAAAATTGAAGTGCCAAGGGGGAAGTTGATTCCGAGGATTTGCTAGTTTCGATTAAGAAGAAAATAAACAACCTGCCCAAAAGAAAGTCCGGCGTCGCCGCGTGGGATTTTTTTGTTTGCGTGGATATTTTTTGATTCAAGATAGCTCGAGATGATTTTGTTGTTAGCTATTCCTCCGGCAAAGAAAGTATCTGGTATTTGGTATCTGGTATTTGGTATGCGAGATGCTTGTTTTATTATTTCATATAATCCACTAGCGACATAAAGTTGTGTAGTGGCAGCCAGGCGTTTTTTATCCCGATGAGTATTTTTTATTAAATATTGAAATAGAGGCGTAGTTTGCAAGATGTATTTTTTTTCTTTTTCATCAAAAATAATTTCCGGTTTTATGTTTGTGTAGGGCTTCGTAGAATTGATTTCCAAAAGACCAATCGGCGCGTGCTTGTGTTCTCGTTCGTTCTTGCAAAAACCTAGAAGCAAAGAAGTGGCGTCAAGAACCCGGCCGGTGCTGGAAGTTTCGAGGCAATTGAAATTTTGTTTGAGTTGTGAATAGATGAGTTCAAATTCGTTTTTGGTATAGTATTTTTTGATGAAGCTATAAATATGGTCTTTTCTTTTTAGTTCGCCCTTTCCCTCACCTGTCACGTGCTCGTGACATCCTCTCCCTAAGGGAGAAGAGGGTGCAGAAAAAACTTTATCCAAAATACTAATGAGCATTCTGGCTGGTTCTTTGACAGCTAAATCTCCGCCAATTAAAATCTGATTCTCTAGCTGTCCAATTCGTTCGATAATTAGGTTGCCTTTTTCTCGTTGCCTTTTTCTCGTTTCTTGTTTCTTGAGCTCGAATATTTCTCCGCCCCAAATTTTTTCGTCAGCACCATAGCCGGTGCCGTCAGCGGCAACCCCGTAAAAAACGCTATCGCGTTTCACGGGGCAAGTCCCATAGTTAATCATATAATCTCCAATGGCGGAGAAGATGTGGGCGATGTGGTGCTGGACTTGAACGTGTCTGGCCTTATATTTTTTGGCCAGTTCTTCCCCCCAAATAGTTGTCAGGTAGTGCGGATGCAAATCAGTCAGAATTATTTTTGGCTTTAATTTATTTTTTTTGAGATAGTCCAGAACCGCTTTTTGGTAGGTTGTCCAATTTTTTTCATCCAAAAGATCACCGAAACTTTCAGAGAAGTGGATTTTGTTTTGCGCAAAAAAACAAAAATTTCCGTCGGATTCAGCGCCGAGGGCGAGGATAGCTGTTTTGGTTTTTTGGGGGAAGGGGAAAATATTCATAGGATAATGAAAGTATATCATATGTATTGTCATTTTGAGCGAATCCGCCAGCTGGCGGAGGAGTCGAAGAATCTGCCAGCGGTTATCCCGGTATTGGTGTAATTGTAAGACCGGTGGTGACGGAAAGCAGATCCTTGCTCCACCGCTAAAGCTTTGGCGGCACGCGGTCGACTTCGTCCGAGTACGGACTTCGCTCAGGATGACATTATTTTTTTCTTTTTCAATTTATGCTAAAATAGAGATAATAAAAAGTAAAATAAAAACCTAGCTTAAAATAATGACAACTAAAAAAGCAACTGCTAAAAAAACAACAAAAACAGAAACCAGCTCGGGAAAACCGCGGGTGGCGATTATTAGCCTCACATCTTGTGAGGGTTGCCAGTTTGTGCTGCTTGATCTGGGTGCGCGTTTTTTGGAGCTGACGGAACAAATTGAGTTGGTTGATTTTCGTTTGATTGAAGATTGGGAGGATGACGGAGGAGCGCTAGATCTCGTGCTTATTGAAGGCAACCCGGTAACGAAAGAAAATGAAAAAACTTTGCTCGAAGCGCGAAAGAGAGCTAAGCTACTTGTTGCTTTGGGAAATTGTGCGGCGATGGGCGGCGTGCCGGAGATAAAAAACTATCACGAGGGAACGAGCACGATCAAACATGTCTATAAATATATTCAAGGCATTAATAATCCGGAAATTCGTGAAATCGGTAATTTTGTTAAAGTAGATTTCGTTTTTCCCGGTTGCCCGATCAATGGGGAAGAATTTTTGGCCTATATCCCGGAACTGCTCAAAGGCAATATTCCGGTCATTCCTGATCAGCCGGTTTGCGTGGAGTGTCGGAAGGCAGGGAATCGCTGTTTGCTTTTGGATAAAATTCCATGTTTTGGTCCGATGATTTTGGGCGGATGCGGTGCGACTTGTCCAAGCTCGCGAGCGCAATGCCAGGGTTGTCGGGGTCTGCGGCCAACCGGCAATGTGACCGCAATGCGCGCGATGCTCAAAAACATGATGAGCGATGAGCAGTTTCAAAATATGACCGAGATTTTTGGTCTTAGGGATGATTTGGAAGAAAGGGAGATAAAAGATAAATTGGCAAAGCGGTAGAATTAAGGCGGTCAGAAGAGGACTGTTTGCTATTGTATAATTTTTGCGGGCAGACTGTCCGCTGAGAGAACGACAATGAAAAAATTTTTCCAATACTTGTTAATCATCGTCCTCATTTCCACTTGGGGGATAATTTTGCGCAATAAAACGCAAGTGCGGGATAAGGTTCAAGAAATTACCGGGATAAATTTACCGTGCAGGGAACCCTTGGAATATTCCATCGGTTCGATTGATCCGCGTTTCAAAATCGACCAAGCGACTTTTTTACAAACAATTCAAGAGGCGCAAAAAGTTTGGGATGACGAAGCCGGGCATCCTCTTTTTGCCTATAATCCTAGCGCGAGCTTTAAGATCAATTTGGTTTATGACGATCGCCAGGCGCAATCAAATGAAGCGGACAGTCTATCAGCCAACCTCACGCAACTGGAATCGTCCCAAAACAAAATTGGCAGCCAATATAATTCTCTGAGCGCGAGCTATAACCAGGCGTTGGCAAAATATAATGCTGATGTGGACAAATATCAAAAGCAATTAAAAGACTACAACAAAGATGTGGACAGTTGGAATGCGAGTGACAAGTCATCGCAAAGCCAGTTTGATGCTTTGCAAAAAACCAAAAAAGATCTGAATGATTTCTATGTTAAATTGCAAAAAGAGCAAGTCAGTGTCAATGTACTGGCCGGGAAAGCGAATAATTTGGTTACGCAGGAAAAAAATGTCGTAAATGACTATAATTCGCAAGTTTCAACGTATAAGGAAAAATATGGCGCGGCGCAGGAGTTTGAAAAGGGGGTCTATCAGGGAACGGAAATCGATCTGTATCAATTCAAGCAAATTAGCGATTTGCGCATGACGCTCGTTCACGAACTGGGACACGCGCTAGGTCTGGGACATGATGATAACTCCAAATCGATTATGTATTATTTAATGGGCGATCAAGATATGCAAAACCCAACACTTTCAACCCAAGACATTACTGAACTTAAAACTGTTTGCAAGTTTCAGTAACTACGAAAGTACCGGCCTCGTCGGCAGGCAGGCGAATTTTTACAAAAATACAAAAGTACAAAAAATATATCAAAACATGATTCTTTGTATCTATTTGCATTTTCGTAGTATACTTAACTCATGAATATCAAAATAAATCACATTGCGAAGATGGAGGGGCACACTGGCTTTATGGCGAGCGTGATTAATGGTGATGTCAAATCGGCAAAATTGCAGGTGCAAGAGGGGATTCGTCTAATTGAGGGTGTGCTTGTCGGGCGAGAATATCGGGATATGCCTTTGATTGCTCAGCGGATTTGCGGAATTTGTCCGGTGGTGCATAATCTCACTTCCATTAAAGCCTTGGAAAATGCGATGGATGTTTCAGTTACTCCGGAGACGGAAAAATTGCGCACGCTTTTGGAATATGCCCAATTCATCCATTCTCACGCGCTGCATCTTTTTTTTCTGTCTTTGGCGGATTTTTTGGATATGGATAATGACATTGAACTTGTCACAAAGTATCCCGCCCAAGCCAAAAAAGCTATTCGGATTCGCGAGTATGGGATGGAGATTGTGAAGGTTGTGGGGGGGAGAGTGGTGCATCCGCTCACCAATGAAGTGGGAGGTTTCAAAAAGGCGCCGGACCGGGAAGCACTGAAAAAGCTAGTCAAAGATTCTGGTGAAATTTTGCAAATTGCCCTAGAGCTCGGAGAAGTTTTTCGGGGAATTAAGATTCCTGATTTTTCGCGTGAGACAGAATACGTCTGTCTTTCAAAGAAAGGGGAATATGGGATTTATGACGGAGATGTGATTTCCAATTTTGGACTCAATATTCCGGTGGAAAAATTTGAAGCGAATTTCAAGGAACTTCAAAAACAAGATGAGATAATCAAAAGAGTTGAGCGAAACGGCAAAAGCTATATGATCGGCGCGATTGCGCGAATAAACAATAATCGTGCGAAACTGCGAGAGCGGGCCTCCGTATACCTAAGCAGCCTGGGCTTGACATTTCCGGACTATAATCCGTTTCATAATATTTTGGCGCAGATGACAGAAGTGATCCATTCCATTGAAGCATCGAAGCAAATAATGCTGGAACTTTTGAATAGTGACTTGAATGAAGTTGTCACAAAGAGCTATACTATTAGGGAAGGTGCGGGAGTGGCAGCCGTGGAAGCGCCGCGCGGAACGCTCTATTATCACGTCGATGTTGATGCCAAGGGTTATGTCAAAAACGTCAACATTATCACGCCGACGGCGCAGTTCTTGTCGAACTTGGAAGATGATATTGCCGAATACATTCCTCGAATCTTGAAATTAAAAGACGCAGAAAAAGAAAAGAAGCTGCGGGCGTTTATTCGAGCCTATGATCCTTGCATTTCTTGCGCAGTGCATTAGTCATGAAACATGAAACAAAAAACAAGAGGAGATAGGTAAGATAAAAATTATTTAATACGCGTGGAGTTTGAAGCATTTAATTGTTATATGCTACATGTTTCATGCTATATGACTATGACCGAATTAAATCAAATCTATAAATGCAATGTTTGTGGAAACATTATTGAAGTGACTCACACCGGAGCGGGTGAGTTGGTGTGTTGCGGTGCGCCAATGGAATTGCAAATGGAAAAAACCCAAGACACAGGACTGGAAAAACATAAACCGGTGATTGAAAAAACAGACATTGGTGTGATTGTGCGCATCGGAGAAGTTGCCCACCCAATGGAGAGCGAGCACTACATTGAATGGATTGAAGTTGTCACAGAACACAGAACCTATCGTAAATTTCTAAATCCCGGCGATGAGCCAGTGGCGGAATTTTGTCTGGAGGCTGAACATATCACGGCACGCGCTTATTGCAATATTCACGGGCTGTGGAAAAACTAGTATGCATGATTTTATCCTTGCCAAAGAAATAATCGATGAATTGAGGGCGATTATGGCGGAAAAGAAAATAGATCAAATCAAAAAAGTTAATATTGAGATTGGCATGATTAGTCTCGCGCATGACGGCCATCCGGAGCATACGGAAGATATTAGCATAGAAAACTTGCAATTTGGCCTTGCCAGCATTGCCAAAGGCACTGCGCTGGAAAAGGTGGAGTTTGAAATAAAAAAAGTTAATGGGGACAGCTGGAAAATAACGGAGATTGAAACATAGTTAACAAATTAAACGCAGATTTAGACAAATTAAACACAAAAACACAGATTACTAATTTGTGTGTCAGCGTGAAATTTGTATAAATTTGTGTCAAATATGTGTATGACAAAGATTGCAATCAATGGGTTTGGCCGGATTGGCAGGCCGAGTCTCAAACTCGCTTTTGAAAAAGAAGGTTTGGAAATAGTCGCAATTAATGACTTGACTGACCTCAAAACCGCTGCGCATCTTTTCAAATACGACTCCAGCTATGGCCGCTACAATCATGAAGTGAGTATCGATGAGGATAATTCGGAACTGATCATAGACGGAACACGGATTAAGTATATTTGCGAAGCGGATCCCGAAAAATTGCCTTGGGGGGAGTTAGGGGTGGATGTTGTGCTGGAATGTACCGGAATTTTTGAAAATCGCGAGAAAGCCGGAAAGCACATAAAAGCAGGAGCAAAAAAAGTAATTCTCAGTGCTCCGGCAAAAGATGATATTCCTGTGTATCTTTTGGGCGTCAATGAAAATGAATATAATCCAAGCGAAGCCATTATTTCCAATGGCTCTTGTACAACCAATTGTCTTGCTCCGATGATTAAAATTTTGGATGATAATTTTGGCTTAGAAAAAGGTTTTATGACCACAACGCATTCATATACGAATGATCAAAGAATATTAGATTTGCCACATAAGGATTTGCGCAGAGCAAGAGCTGCAGCACTTAGTATCATCCCCACGACAACTGGTGCGGCAAAGACTGTTGGCAAGGTTATGAAACATCTCGAGGGAAAGCTAGATGGCATCTCTTTACGCGTGCCAACGCCGGTAGTCTCTATTGTGGATTTTATCTGCACACTAAAGAAAGAGACAACAGTTGAAGAAATAAACGAGGCTTTTCGTGAAGCGGCTGGAAATGGAATGAAAGGAATATTGGACGTGAGCGATGAAGGTTTGGTCTCAATGGATTTTAAGGGTGACCCACACAGCACGATTGTTGATTTGCCGCTAACGATGGTGCAGGGGAATTTGGTGAAAGTAGTTGGTTGGTATGATAACGAATGGGCTTACTCCAATCGGCTTGTGGAAATGGCAGTATATATAAGCAGTAAATAATTTGAAATTTTCAATTTGAAATTGAAAATTAAAAATTAAAAAGTTGTGTTCGATATTATCATTAGGAACGCTAATATTATAGATGGAACAGGAGAAGCGCCATATCGCGGCGATATTGGCGTTAAAGAAGATGAGATTAAAAAGATTGGCGAACTTCGAGATGAGCATGGAAGTGTCGAGATTGATGCAGGCGGAAAAATAGTTTGCCCCGGCTTTGTTGATGTTAATAATCACAGTGATACGTATTGGCGCATATTTTTGGATCCACACTTGGAAAGTCTGATTTTTCAAGGGATCACAACGATCATAGGCGGGAACTGCGGGACATCACTTGCTCCCCTTGCCACTCCGGCAACGATTGATGCTATTCAAAAATGGGTTGATGTTAAAAAAATAAATGTCAGCTGGCTGCGAGTCAAAGAATTTCTGACAGTCTTGGATGAAAAGAAAATCTCTCCTAATTTCGCAACACTAGTGGGACACGCGACGCTGCGCCGAGGAATCATCGGGGATGAGGTGCGTAGCATGTTGCCCAAGGAAATTGAAATCCTCAAAAAAACACTGGAAAAATCAATGAAAGAAGGTGCGTTGGGGATGTCTACGGGTCTCATTTATTCTCATGCACGTCTTGCTCCGTATGATGAACTCTTAGCACTTGCCAAGATTGTTAAAAAATATAATGGTGTTTATGCGACGCACATTCGTTCGGAGCAGGAAAATATTGTAGAAGCGATTGAAGAAGCGCTGCGAATTGCCAGAGATTCCGAGGTGAAATTGCAAATTTCACACTTAAAAGTGATCGGTGAAAAAAATTGGCCTAAGATGGATGAAGTTTTGGAACTTATTGGGAAGGCTAAGGAGGAGGGGGTAGACGTTACCTTCGATGTGTATCCATACACGGCGACAGGTTCAGTGCTCTATTCATTTTTGCCAACTTGGGTGTCTGAAGGCGGAAAAAGAATAATGCTCCATCGTCTCAAGGATCCGGTCATTCGCGCCAAGGTTATCGATGAAATGCGAGAATCGGAATTTGATTATTCTAAGATTGAAATTGCAATATCTCCGCTCAATAGGACGCTGGCGCGCCATAGTATTTCTGAAATCGCGCATAGCCAAGGGAAGTCAGTCGAGGAGGCGGTTGTTGATATTCTGGTTGCATCGGAAGGGATGGTTGTAACTTCAATGGAGGTTTTGAGCGAGGACAATGTTCGCAAGGGGATCATGAGTCCGCTATCTTTTGTGGCAACGAATGGCGCCGGGTATGATATTTTTCATGCCAAAACCGGAGAACGGGTGCATCCGCGTAATTTCGGATCGTTCATCCGCGTGTTGGAGAAATATGTCAAAAAAGAAAGACTGCTGAAGTGGGAAGAAGCAATTTATAAGATGACTCTGGCTCCGGCAAATAAATTTGGCATCAAAAAAAGAGGGGCCTTGAAAAAAGGCTATTTTGCTGATATACTCATTCTTGATCATGATAAATTGAAAAGTCCTGCGACAGTCGAAAATCCCTACCAATATGCGAGAGGGATTGAGTCGGTTATGATCAATGGAGAGATTGTGCTTTCCGGCGGCGTGTATAATGGAAATAGAAACGGGCGGGTGATTAGGCGCTAAGTCACCCTGACAAAATAATTTTTCATTTCGCGCCCGGCTTCACGCCGTTTTTGCCCAAAAAATTTCTCACAATATCTCGATATTCCTCGAAATTTTTTGAACAAACTCAACGCAAATCCGAACACGGACTGAATAAATTATTTTGTCAGGGTGCCTAAACAAGTGAAAAAGATTATCCCAAAAACTTTTGAATTTACGACGTATACTCTGGAGCCTAAAAAAGCCAGAGTTGTTTTTGATTATGCGATCACATTTAATAGCCGTCCCACGCTGAAATTTTCCGAAAAAGTTATTTTCCCCACAGCATTTTCATTGGAGGAAATTCCGAAAGAGCTTTTGAAAAACTTATTAAACAATTTGCATCTGATTTTGGGCATCAGCTATTACAAGCTCTATTTGCCGCCAAAGATTAAAACGAATTTTTCTCTTTCCAAAGAGCAAGCAGAATTTTGGAATGTGGTTTATCGCAAGGGCTTAGGTGAACTTTTTTATCGCAACAATATCGATTCGCGAAATTTAATTAAGTTTCCTTTTGAGAAAAATGCGAATCCCTCGGCGCAGAGATTAAAAAGAAAAAATCGAGCGCTCGTGGGTATTGGCGGGGGAAAGGATTCGATTGTGGCAGCGAAGCTTCTGCAGGAACACGGAGAGGATATTACGGCGCTACTCGTGGAGACGCAAAAAAAGGATCCGATTTCGGATGGTGTAATTTCCAAGCTGAAAATCGGATCGCTTGTGATTTCGCGCCAGATGGACGCAAAAATTTTTGAACCACTTCCCGAAAGCTTCAACGGACATATTCCAATTTCAGCTATCTTCGCTTTTTTGGGATACCTGGCAGCGGTTATTTATGACTATGCGACTGTTATTGTGGCCAATGAATTTAGCAGCAACTTTGGTAATGTCAATTATCTCGGAGAAGAAGTTAATCATCAGTGGAGCAAATCAGCTGAGTTTGAAAAACTTTTTCAAGAGTATGTCGGAAAATTCATCTGTCCCGATATTGCCTATTTTTCACTTTTGCGGCCGTACTATGAAATTCGGATTGTGGAGATGTTTTCACGGCACAAAGAATATTTTTCCACTTTCACGAGCTGTAATCGTAATTTTCGCATTCACAAGGAGCGGCCCAAAACGCTTTGGTGCGGGGAATGTCCCAAGTGTGTTTTTGTTTGGACACTCCTTTCGGCATACCTATCCAAAGACGAGCTTTCAAAAATGTTTGGCAAGAATCTGTATGCGGATGAAAAATTATTGCCAGTATTTTCTGATGTTCTCGGCTGGGGCAAAATGAAGCCCTTTGATTGTGTGGGAACATTTGACGAAGCGCGCGCGGCTTTGTTTTTGGCTAAGGATAAATTTCCTAACAGCATTGCTGTCAAAAAATTTATTGGTAAAATTAAGCATCCTGAAAAACTTTTGGAGCGCGTGCTGGCAATCAACAACGCTCCGACATTGCCGGATAAGTTCAAACTGTATGGTGCAAAAAACGTGCTTATCTTGGGCTATGGCAAAGAGGGAATGATAACGGAAAAATATCTTCAAAAATATTTTCCCCGAGTGAAGATTAGTATTTGCGATCAAAAAACAGATAAAGATTATTTGAAAAAACAAAAGGGTTATGATTTGGCAATAAAAACGCCGGGAATCAAAAAAGAGTTGGTTGAGATTCCCTCCACCACAGCGACTAATTTGTTTTTCTCGTCAGTGAAAAATAGCATTATCGGGGTTACTGGCAGCAAGGGCAAAAGTACGACTGCTTCTTTGATCTGCGCAATTCTAAAAGAAGCCAAAAAGAAAGTGCGCTTGGTGGGCAACATTGGCAGTCCAATGCTTGAAGTTCTTTTTGGGCCAATCGATGCGGATGAAATTTTCGTGGTGGAGCTTTCGAGTTATCAGCTGGATGATTTGAGATATTCCCCGCAGATTGCTGTGGTGACAAATCTTTTTCCGGAACACATGGATTTTCATGGTGATGTGGAAAGATATTACGCGGCGAAAAAAAATATTGTCAATTTTAAAAATATTGGCGATCATTTTGTATTTAACGGAAAAAATAAAGAACTGAAAAAATGGGCCAAGAAAGCCAAAGGAGTGGATTTTAGTAAGACCAATTTGGGAAAGATCAAAATTCCGCTTTTGGGAACGCACAACGTAGAGAATGTTAGAGCGGCGATCAGGGCTTCGGATATTTTAGGCATCCCAAAAGTAGCAATCAAAAAAGGCATTGAAAATTTTAAAGGCCTTTCTCATCGCTTGGAATTGGTGGGGGAATTTGGGGGCATCAAGTTCTATGATGATGCTATTTCCACAACACCCGAGTCGACCATAGCGGCCATTTCGGCTTTACCGGACACGGACACGATTTTTCTCGGTGGATTGGATCGGGGGTATGATTTTTCGCAATTGGCGGTTGCGATTGGTAAATCAAAAATAAGAAACATTGTTTTTTTCCCGGAGAGTGGGAAAAAAATTGAAAAAGTATTGCTTCAAAAATCGCATAAAAAATATCAAACACTGCACACAAAGGAGATGTCAGTGGCAGTGGAGTTTGCTTTTGCCAATACTAAGAAGGGCAAAATATGCCTCCTTTCCACCGCTTCCCCGAGTTATAGTATTTGGAAGAATTTTGAAGAAAAGGGGGATAAATTCAAAGAAGCAGCCAAAAACTGGACAAGTCGCTAATTTTTGCTATAATAGGTTTTAGTTGTTTTGAGTCGGGTGGTGTATTGGTTAGTAAATTTTGGGCCCTTAGCTCATTTGGTAGAGCACCTGCTTTGCAAGCAGGGGGTGATCGGTTCGAGCCCGATAGGGTCCACGAAATTTTTTATACACTTATTTATAAGGGCGTATAGCTCAGTTGGTTAGAGCGCAACACTGATAATGTTGAGGTCTCTGGTTCGAGTCCAGATACGCCCACTAAAATAGTTCTTTATTTTTTAGAAAACGCTTCAGGGGGAGGCGCTAAGGTTAGGTAAAAATAGAAAAAAAGGAGGTTTTTTTATGACTCAAAGTCTTGTCTCTGCAGGATATCCTGCAGAAAATAGTAACCTTGGGTTGGGGTGGCCTAGCATTGTTCCAATAGACCAGGTCGCGAAAGATGTCGACTGGAAAGATGGCGAAGAAATTCGCAATCTTCTTCAGCGACGTTTTGCTGCGAGCTCATTGCCATTTGAAGTTCGGTTACGGATATATACCGAATTGATGATGGTTTTGAGTGTTGCCGGAGTGGTGTTCCAAGTTGAGACTAAAAGCGATTTGAAAAAATTGCAAAAAAACTTAGATGTGGAAACCATCCACTCCATACTCTTACCCGAGATGGATTACAAATCTGGGACTTGCTAGCAGGGCGACATCTCGTTGCTAAAATAGAGGTCCCACAAAAAAGGCAGAAAACCAAATCATCGGTTTTCTGCCTCTCATCATTTTTATGCGCTCAGGATGACAAAGGGTTTGTAGGTTAGTAACTTTCCACCACCGCCCCGGGAATTAGTTTTTTGATTTCATTTTTCAATTCCGGAGATTGTGTGATGCAAAAAGGTGTTTCCAGTTTGGTGTTGTTAATCTTAAGAAAAACTTTTACTTCGCCGATTTGGCAACCGTTAAAATGGGCGGAGAGGGATTTTAGGGTTTCCTGATTTGACCCGCTGGGAAGAGTAATGATAATTTTGGTCGCCTCTTCGGCGACTTTTGTTGTCTCTCCGGCAACTCTTGCTGTCTCCTCGACAACTTTTTTTTGTATCGGGACTGTTGGAGTGGTGATGGTGCCATTGCTTTTTTGTGTGGCGATGATGCGGACGCGCTCATTCATTTCTTCAAGGTTGATCACTTTGGCGCTGTCAACAAGGAGTTTGAAACTGCCGTCTTTGTCGGAAATTTTTCCGGAAGCGAGAATAATTTTGTCTTCCGTCCAGAGTGATCCGGTGGCTTCAAGCACTTTGGGGAAAACGATAAACTCAATGTTGGAATACATATCTTCGATGGTGGCAAAAAGCATCGTTTTTTGGTTTTTGAGAAAAATCTTTTTGACTTTGGAAATTATTCCACCCAAGGAGATTTCTTGTCCGACTAAATCACGCCCAACATTGCGAATCGGCACAGCGACAGAATCAATGTAGGATTGATATTCGCTGGTAGGGTGTCCGCTGATATAGAGGCCAATCAGTTCTTTTTCCCAAGACAGTTGTTGTTTTTTGGTGGCGGGATAGGTGGGGATGAGTTGAATTTCGGCTTTTGCCAATTCCAGCTCGCCAAAAAGACTAACCTGTTTGGAATTTTTGTTTTTCTGAAAATTTTTGGAATGCGCCAAAATATTTTCAATCGAAGCCACGATTTGATTTCTTTCGCCCAGGTCTTCCAAAGCGCCGACTTTGGCCAACGCTTCAATTGATTTTTTGTTTAAGTCTTTCGATTCGACGCGTTCGATGAAATCAGCAAGGCTTGTGAAACGTCCAGCGCGTTTTCTTTCCTCGACAATTTCGTGTGCGACAGTGTGCCCGACATTTTTGACGGCGTTTAGTCCAAAGCGAATCTTACCAGCTTTTTTTGTTTCAGGATCTACGATTACGGAAAACTCTTCAAAACTTTCGTTGACATTGGGCGGCAAAACTTCAATGCCCATTTCGCGGCATTCGGTCACCTCAATGGCGACGCGGTCAATATCATCTTGGTCGGAGGTGAGGAGCGCGGCCATGAATTCCGCCGGATAGTGTGCTTTGAGGTAAGCCGTTTGATAGCCGATGAGGGCATAGCATGCTGCATGACTTCTGTTAAACCCATAGCCGGCGAACGGTTCGATGTAGGCAAAAACTTTTTCCGCCACTTTGCGATCCGTGCCGAGTTTCACGGCGCTTTCGATGAATTTGATTTTTTGTTCGGCAATGAGCGCAAAGATTTTTTTGCCCATCGCTTTTCGCAAAACATCCGCTTCGCCCAAGGTGAAACCGGCAAGCGCTTGGGCGATTTGCATCACTTGTTCTTGATAGACGGCCACGCCGTATGTTTTTTCCAGAATCGGTTTTAATTTTGGGTGGAGATACTGAATGGATTTTTCGCCGTGTTTTCTCGAGATGAAATCGGGAATCCAGTCCATTGGTCCCGGGCGGTAAAGTGCGACCATCGCGATGATATCTTCAAAGACGGATGGTTGGAGTAATTTCAAATAGCGTTTCATTCCGGAGCTTTCCAACTGGAAGACGCCAGTAGTCCCGGCTCTTTGCAATAATTTAAACGTTTGCGGATCTTCTTCAGGGATATCATCAATATTTAATTCTAGGCTTTTTGTTTTTTTGAGAATCCGCAGAGTATTTTGCATAATGGTGAGATTTTTGAGGCCGAGAAAGTCCATTTTCAAAAGGCCAATTTTTTCCACATAACTGGATTTGGTGGAAGAAGAATATTGCGTGACCGAACCTTCTTTTTTGCCTTGGATTTTTTGCAAAGGGGTGTACTCCGTTACCGGTTCGCGCGTAATGACGACACCGCAAGCGTGCATCGAAGCGTGGCGCACCACACCTTCCAAGCGCTTGGCGCTATCAATCAATTTTTTGGAATCTGGGCCGGAAGCGTAAAAATCTTTAAATTCTTTGACGTTTTCCAGGGCATCGGCAATGGTGGAAAACATCGGAATGAGTTTCGCCGTTTTGTCACAAAAATCATAGGGAAAACCAAGGGCGCGTCCAGCATCGCGAATCGCCGCGCGGGCAGCCATCGTTCCAAAGGTGATGATTTGAGCGACGTGATCATTGCCATATTTCCCACGGACATAATCCAAAACTTCATCACGCCGGTCGTCAGCAAAATCCATATCGATATCAGGCATGGAAATTCTCTCCGGGTTTAGAAATCTTTCAAAGAGTAAATCATATTTAATCGGATCAAGATTGGTGATCCCGATGAGATATGACACAAAACTGCCGGCGGCGCTGCCACGTCCCGGGCCAACCACAATGCCTTGATCTTTGGCCCAGTTGATCATATCTTGCACGATGAGAAAGTATGAGGCGAAGCCGGTTTTTTCGATGATGGAAAGTTCATACTCCATCCGGTCTCGATGCACTTTCAAAATATCGTCCGGCTTAAATCTTTTTAGCATCCCTTCCTCAGTCAGTTTACGTAGGAATGTTTCGGTTGTTTCGCCAGCTGGCACTTCAAAATGAGGAAGTTGGGTTTCGCCCAAAGTTATTTCCAGATTGCACTTATCAACGATTTCTTGGGTGTTGGCAATTGCCTCGGGTGTATCTTTAAAATGGGCAACCATTTCCTCGGGACTTTTGAGATAGAGCTTGAAATCCATCAAATTCATGCGGTTTTGTTCTTCGACCTTGCGGTTAGTCTGAATGCAGAGCAAAATATCTTGCACTGATGCGTCATCTTCGTTGACATAGTGGATGTCATTGGTGGCAACCAGAGGAATGTTGTATTTTTTGGAAATGGAAATTAAAGCGTCATTGGCAATTTGTTGCGGGGCAAATTTGGGATGATGTTGAATTTCCAGGTAGAAATTACCTTCGCCAAAAATGTCTTGGTATTCCAAGGCAAGCTTTTCCGCTTTTTCCATGTTCCCAGAAATGGCAGCGGCAGGAATTTCACCTTCGGCGCAAGCTGAGAGGCCGATGAGTCCTTCGCAGTGGGAGCGTAGCACAGTTTTGTCAATGCGCGGTTTATAGTAAAAACCTTCCAGATGCGCAATGGTGATGAGACGCATCAGGTTTTTGTACCCCGCTTCATTTTTTGCCAGAAGGATGAGATGGTGACGTTTGCGATCAGCCGAGCTGGGATCTTTACTGTGGAGATCGGTTGGCGTAAGATACATCTCGCAACCGATAATTGGCTTGATCCCGCGTGCTTTGGCTTTGATATAGAATTCAATCGCGCCATAGAGCACGCCGTGATCAGTGATGGCGAGTGATTCCATGCCAAGTTCTTTGGCGCGATCCAAAATATCATCGATTTTGGCAAGACCGTCGAGAAGAGAGAAGTGGGTGTGGACGTGGAGGTGGGTGAATTTGGGCATATGTTAGAATAAAATTTTAAGCAAAACAAAAAACACCCCGCGGAGCGTTTTAAAAAATCTTGGAAATTTGAGTTTGGAAATTTGTCATTTAGTTTTTGCTATCTTCATCGCCCGGACAAATCCGCGGGGTTTGCAAGATAGGTTATGATCTCAGTATAGCAGAAATTTGAAAAACGAAAAGGCGACTATTGGGGAATCCCCAATAGTCGCCCGAACCTTCTGTTTTTACGCCAGCTTTTTGGTGAGCCAGCGATAGAAATGAAAGGGTAGCGCCCTGAGAATAATTTCCCTTATCCACCAAATCCATTCATGGCTGGTGCATAATTGAGTGGAATCAGGACAAAACCATTCTTCTCCTAAAACGCTTAATCCGCGAAATTCAACCCCTGTGTTTTTAAAAACTTTGCGAGCATCGCGGAGAGCTCTTGCTATATACGCGGGTGCGGTTATAACAAGAATTGCCTTTATTTTCTCTTTTTCCGCTAAATTAGTATAGAGGAAAAGGGCAGATTCTAGAATCTCTACTGTTGATTCGTGACTTTGCTTATGCCCCCTTCCAATAGTGCGGTAGGGTGAATAACCCAGCTTGTGGATCGGGACGCTGGCATCTGCAGCGACAAAGACATTGTAGAGTTTCCCGAAAAAGATGGCCAAACTTGCAATAGTTAAATTTGCAAAATTATGGTATTTGCCGGCTCCCTTACCAAATGAAAGGGCCAAAATTGCATCATATTTTTCCATAAAAAACTCCTTCCTGTGTTTTATCCGAGAAACAAGAAAATCAATTCGATAATTCCGATTGGGACAAGAAAAATCCCGACGACAGTTTCCAGTTTGTGGTTTCTAATCCACAAAATGGTTTTTTTAGTGAAGCTGATTTTTTCCAGAAGCTTTCTTCGGTTGGCAATTTCTTTTTGCCGCTCGAAGATTTCTTCGGTTGTTCCGCCCGCGTCGACTTCATCACGAAGCCGATCCATAAACTCGATAACTGGATCAGCGAGCGTGAGCGGTTTGAAACCAAGCCGTCCGCCGGACTCATCTTTCGGAGCCGGGTGGCGAAGTTTTTCCAAAAACTCACGGCGGATTTTGAGCAGGCGGATGCGGTATTTAACTTCGTCGTAAATGCCTTCGTTTTTGAGGTTTTCTTCAAATATTTCCGCTGCGTGAACTGACAGCGGATCCGGGTTGGACGAGAGACAGAGGTTGTATTCTACCTCATCCTCGTCGGTTAGACTTGGAAAGGCTGACAAAATCCAGTCCGGGACTTGCTTTTCCGGGGCCTGTGCGGTCTGCTGCTGGGCAGTTCCGTTTATCATTCCGCCCATTGGTCTTTTTATTCCGATGGCGAAAAGCAAAAGCAAGAGAGCATCCTGAAACGCTTCTTGCAAAATCGGAATTAACCATCTTTTCCGTGTTTCTGATTTTTCCGACCCCTTCTCAGGTTCCGGTGTCTTTGTCGTCTCTTCCGCCTTTGGTTCGGCGGTTTTCGTTTGGTCTTTTTTGGCCATTTGTGGCCTCCTTTCATATTTGAATTTATATAAAAATTGTCAAAGAGCCTTCCGTAAGGCTCTTAGCTTTTTCTTGAGCCTTGCCAGGACGACTATCGTTCTTACCTAGTATCCTAGCACAAAATGGCGAAAAAGTCAATTTGGCGCAGTACATCATCCAAAATCGAATGATGGTCCTAGTCGATTTATCATTTAAAATCTAAGCTTGGGGATAACTAACAATTAAAGTTATCCTTATGAAAA
>JAYSLY010000038.1:0-8592 GCA_043725085.1 bacterium | reverse complement strand
GAGGATTTAACGCGATCATCGCGCCGGACGAGGAATAAGTTGAAAATAAGCAATGTTTATAATTATAAAGAATAATTTTACTACCAATATGCCAAAGCTAAAAACTAAAAAAGCCCTTGCTAAGAAAATCAAGATCACAAAAAACAAAAAAGTGATCCGCCGCTCAACCGGACAAAACCACTACAATTCCAAAGAAAACGGCAAGGTGGGGCGAGCGAAAAAAGGCGATAAGCGACTCTTCAAGGCCGATGAGAAAAATGTTTTGAAAAGAATGCAAGTATAATAAGTAAATTTTTAATTTTATAAATTTTTAATTTTTAAACTGCTAAAAATTTCAAATTATCTGAATGTATGACCAGAGTAAAGCGCGGGATGGCCGCCTCAAAAAGAAGAAAGAATTTATTGGAAGACGCAAAGGGTTTCAAGTGGAGAAGAAGTACTAACTATCGCGCCGCAAAAGAAGCTGTAATCAAGGCTGGCGCTTATGCTTTTCGCGATCGTCGTGCGAAAAAACGCGTGATGCGAAAACTATGGATCACGAGACTCAACATCGCTCTTCGCGAATTGGGACTCAAATACAGCCAATTTATCAAGATTATGGCTGACAAAAAAATTGAGTTGGATCGCAAGGTGCTTTCTCAAATGGCTGTTAGCGAACCGAGGGTTTTTGCAAAATTGATTGAGTCGGTAAAGTAGTATTTATCTTGAATTCTAAAAAAAGCTTCAATTACTCGAAGCTTTTTTCAATTCCCCTTCTCCCCTCGGGAGAAGGTGCCCGAAGGGCGGATGAGGGTGCGTTTGAAAAATATAAGGTGTTGTTTTTATTTGAGCTACTTTTAATTTAACACCTATCCCTCACCTGTCACGAGTACGTGACATCCTCTCCCGAGGGGAGAGGAGGATATTTCTTTTACCACTACAAAAACCTATCTCTTCTTCCCCAAAATCACCTCCCGAATCAATCGTCTCAGGCCATAGAAAGGCAGCCAAATCCAAAGTGTTTTCAAAACCCATTTATTCCAAAAACCATTCGGGTTGGTGGAAAAATAATCAAAGACCAAGTAGAGGATGAAAAAAAGAAGGATAAATGGCCCAAACATCAGCACGTAGGCATCAAATAGATTCATATTTTTTGTAAAAAATTATTTTGTTACAGTGACTTAATATTACTAATATCATAGATTACATCTTTTTTCTCGAGCATAATTTTCCATTTTTTCTCTTGAGCAATCTGGCGCAGATTCAAATCGGGATTGAAAGCCACCGGTTCATCAACGAGTTCCAAAAATGACGCATCAGACTGCGTGTCTCCCATTCCGAAAGAACCGACCAGCGAAATATCATTTTCCGCCACGAACTGTTTCACCACCGCTCCCTTGTCATGCGTCGGTTCAAAAATTGTACGCCCGGTGTAAAATTTATTCTTATCAATTTCATAGACACTGCCGTAATAGGCATCAAAATGCAAAATTTCCGCATACTCTTTGACAATTTCAATCGGCGAGCCGGAAATCATAAGCATGCTGTGCTCGGGGCGTAATTCTTCGATAATTCGCTTGGCATAGATATATGTCCGCTTGGCATTAAACTGCGCCACGGCTTTTGCCGCTCTCATTATCTCTTCTTGATTTTTCCCTTGGATATTTTTTTCATACAGTTCCACCAGCTTCGCGCGATAAGCTTCATAGGTGCCCTCATTATCGAGCCAATGGCCATAGAGCGTAATCAATTCATCGCGCACGCTTTTGGGAAAAATTTTCATCCAAGCCAATTCGTTCAAAAGTTCAAAGGCTAAATTCTTGCGAAAAATCGTGCCGTCAATATCAAAAATGGCGATTTTTTTCTTATGTACTTTCTTACAAATTTCCTTAATCATACTCTAAATCAAAATTTTAGATACTTATTCCAGCAGTCATAAAGCTCGGCGGTTGTCGCCAGATCGCGCGTACAATATCTGGCAATTTCCAAGTATTTTCCTGCTTGATAGAGTTCGCCCACCATTGACCCGTCAATTCCTTCATCTTTTGAACTCTTAATCCCGAAAAACTTTGCGTAAAAATCCAAACTATACCGGCGCGTTGCTCCATAGAAAGTCAGTTGTTCCAAAAGATCACAGTGACGGTGAAATTCATAGCGATAACCGAACAGATTTTTGGCTGGACGGATATTGTGCCTCGCACTGCGCAAAAATAGGAATGGGGCGTCGAAACTGCGCCCGTTAAAGGTGACCACTTGGTCATAGTTTTTCACCAGTGTCCAAAATTTTTCCAAAATTTCTTTTTCCGATCCGCTCTCATACTGGAGACCGTTTTCTTCAAAGGCGATTTTTTCCTCTCCTTTATTTTGAAATAGCACGATGCCCTTTTGCGATTCAGGATTAAGCATGCCAATTGTCACAATTTCTCCCGTAAGCGGGCTTAGGGACAGCTTTTTTTTCACGTCTTCTCGTTCCTCATCCGTTTCGCTATATTTCAACAAATATGCTTGCGTTTTTTGCTCAAACGCCTCAAAATCAAACCCGATCGTCTCAATATCAATAACAACTTTCGCCATAGTGGTATTTCATTATGCCTCTATTCTAGCACAAAACCTTTTAATCCAAAACAATCATCGCCTTTCGCCCTTTTTCAATATCTTTCGGATTTCCGGGGAAATCGTGAATGGCATTAAATAGTGTTTTGAGGCTATATTTATAATTTTGGCCTTTGCGCGTGCCTGGGTCATTTGTAACGATCGTGTCACCGTCATATCCGGTGAGCACAAGATTGTGATAGAGCGGACCAGGGGCAGTGAAATTCGGATTGCCCAAAAGTCGGCCAGCGGCCGGCACAATAATTGGCCGACCCAAACTCAGATATTTTTTCAGATCATTTGGCACAAAATTATAGACCACGCGAAAATTTTTGATGCCATAGTAGTCCGCGCCAAGTTTCGCGGTTTCTTTGGCCGTGCTGTCCGCATAGCCTTTCGCGTCTTTGGTCGTTTTGATTTCATAGGCAACCAGATCTTGAATTTCTTTTTCCGCCAACGCGGGTGTCAGTTTTTTATTTTCTAAATAATATTTCACCATCAAAAGCGATGTCTCTTCACACGCTTCTTCATGGATTGTGTCCCACTTTCCCAATGGCGCTTGAGAAGTAAACGGCACGTCAACTAAAATCTTAGCAGGCAAATTCTCTGCTGAAACTACAGGCACACTGGCGGGCGTTTCGGGAGCACTTTTCGCATTATTGTTTTCTACCGGTTTTTCTTGAGGTGAAATATTATTTTCCAGCTGTTTATTTCCTGATTCAACTGCAACTTTATTTTTTTCCGAAGTTTTATTGTTTGCCAATAATAAATACATAAATGACGCTAAAATAATTAGCGCCAAAAAATACCCAAGCTTTTTTAGAATTTTTTTGTTAGCAATCAAAAATTTTTAGCATTAAATTTATTTTGGCCTATTCTTCTCCATTCGCTTGTATTAATGATTTCCCACTGCGTTTTTCATGTTCCGACATCAATTCGTCAAATCTTTTTACCTGCAATACGATTTTCTCTATTTCCTTAAGATCTCCCTTTGCTACGGTATCATACAATAGTTCTGATATCGATTTTTTATATTCTTCCCAATCCGTAATCCCGTCTCCCTCGATTTTATTCCTTACATCATTCACAAAAAGAAGACCTGGGTCATCTACTTTTTTGTTTATACTCTCCCTATTTTCTCTAAACATTTCTCCCATAGTATTTTGCTAAATAATTACACTTCTATTCTAATACACAATCACCGGCGTGCCAATGTCTGCCCAGTCGTAGACTATTTTAGCCGGACCGACTCCCAAGCGGATACAACCGTGTGAAACGGGAATGCCCAAATGATTAGCCCCTTCCTTGTACCCGCCCGGCCATTCCGGCAACTCATGAATTCCTCGCGATCCATCTGCCATAAACGCCATCCAATAAGGCATATAAAGTCCGTACTCCTTGGAATAGGCACGAGATGTCTTGTTGTAGATTTTGTGCGTGCCGACAGGAGTTTCCATCCCTCTTTTGCCCGATGAAATCATGTAGGCATCAAGAAGCATGCCATTTTCGAAAGTGGTCATTATTTGCGTTGCCAAGCTAACGTCAATATATTTGCCTGCCATGATCTTTGCCTTCGTATATTTTTTCGCTTGTTCCAAACGCAAAGAAAAATCTTTTTCCCAAACAACCGGGGCGGTTTTGAGAGTTTCAAATGATCCATCATAGAGTAATTTATAGTTTTCATCACTATCCCCCGCCACTTTGGCGGAGATTTTCAAGCTATATTTGGTGCCATCAAGGATCTTGCTTTTGGGAAGCAGCTTGAACTGAGTTTTGTCCGGATTGTTTTGATATTCCACTCCGCCATCGGGATCCAAAGCAAAGTTAATATAGTAATCCTTGGTTGATTTGTCAAAATCAACCACAATCGGATCTTCCGCTCCAATGATGATATCCGCTGCTCCATCAGCGGGAAAAACTGTTTTTATTTGCGGCAAACTCTCCACCGAAAAAATCAGATTTTTGGCCGGAATTTTTGTGAGCATTGCCGTGCGACCTTCAGGGAGAATAATTGAATAATTTGCTTCGGGTTTCCAGAATTTTTCTGGCGCAATTGTCAGTTTTCTTTTTGCCGCGTCAAAATCAAATTTAACCTTTTCTTCCGGCACGATTTTAATTTTTGTTACATAGTCCGCGCTCCAAACCGGTACGGAAAAATTTATTTCAATTGCCTCTTTCACTTCAATATTTTTTGCGTTTTTCAAAGCAACATTTTCCGCGTAAGCTTTTTGGTAATACTGCCAACCATAAAAACCAACCAAACCCAAAGAAACCAGCGCAATGCAAAGCAGAAAAGTTTTGGCAAAAAGTTGGAAGAAATTGGATTTTTTTTGCATAAATACAGAATTCACCTCATCCGGCCTTCGGCCACCTTCTCCTTAGTAAGGAGAAGGACTTTTTTCTGCATTCTATCCCCTCTCCTTGGCAAGGAGAGGGCAGGGTGAGGTGTATTTTCTACTGATTATTAAACATCGTCTTGGCAGCATCCCAGAGCTCTGGATGATTATTTTGAACTTTCAGCCAATACCACCACTCCACACCCCAAAGATAGATCTCCGGGAAACCGACTTGTCTGGCAAAAGAAACATTCTCTTGCAGTTTTGGAACATTCATCGACTCAAATTGTTTTTCCAGCGGCTGTCCGGTTGTCCAGCCGGCAATCCATGGTTCAGCTTGGAGCTCAATCACAATCGCATTGTCTTGTTTGGCAAAAATTTTATTCATCAAATACTTAAATTGAAAAAATCGCGGACCAATCGGATAGGTATAATAGCCATATTTAGCATTATAGATCGTGCGATACATCGTTGTGCCAAATACATCGGCGCGCGAAGCGGCATTAAACCAAAGGCTTAGCTCCCCAGAATCAGTGATGATCACTTTTCGCGATGGGTCAGTCGCACGCACTGTCGCAATTTCTTGATCTAGCAAATTCACATCCAATGCCGGACATTCGCCAAACTTCAAAAACGGCTCATTTTCGACCTGCCAATATTTCAGCGCCGAATTATTTTTATAGCGCTCAACAACATTTTTTTCAAAATTGATCAGCTCGGTTTTTCTTTTCGCGTCATCATTCTTGAGATATTCCGGAATGAAACACTCCGGCCAACGCGGCACTTTTTGTCCAACCACCAAAATTATTTCCGCATTTCTCTTCTGCGCTTCAGCCATCTGCCAATCGAGATCTCGAAAATCATATTTTCCATCCTCCGGTTCCACTAAATTCCAATAGACCGGGATGCGGATTTTACGCACGCCTAGATCATCCAGCATTGCGATGTACGCCGCATGCCAATCCAGGCCGATATCTTCGGCATAGCGCTTGGAAAAAGTCACGCCTAATTTGGCATTAGTATTTTCCTTTGTGATGGGGATATTGAAATAAATCAGGATGACGCAAGCGAGAGCAAAAATTACGAGAAAACTTTTGAACACGACCTTGAGCACTTTTTTTATTTTTTGCATTTTATTTTATCCTGTCATTCTCGACCCGCTCCACCGCTAAGGCTTGAGTAGCACACGGTCTCGAGGATGACACGAATTGATTATTTCTTTATTCGTGAAACCAACACAATCCCAATTGCAATAATTATGATAGCGGAAATTTTTTGCAGGATTGTTTTTAGATCTTTTTTTTCTTTCATTACTTCCGGCACCCAAGCGGAAAAAAGAATACCGAGCACAAAAATGAAAACGTATTCCACTGAGACAAGCGCGCTAATCACCGTCACGCTCGATGTTGTCAGTGAGACGGCGTTTTCTTTGAGAAACGATCCACTGCCGCCTAGGATTTTCGCGAAAACAAATGAAGCGCCTGATTGCTTTCCTTCTTTCTCTGGTTTTTTGAATTTCAGAAGTGAACCGACAATTGCACGCCGCCAAGTGGGAAGCAAGCAGAAACTCACTACCCCCAAAAATGCTCCCATGCGCGTCCAAATGAAAACATTCAGAAAATTATCATGCACATAGAGAGATTTAATCATTGTGGCTGAAAGCGCCAAAAAAAAACCGGCCAGCAGCGAGGCGCGAAAACCCTTGAAAAACATGCGTTTTTCCATTTTATCCAGCTCAAAAGAAATCAAAAGACCGCCAAAAATGAGCACGATAATTCCCAAGATTCCTCTTAGTCCCAAATGCTCTCGCAGAAAAATGAGCGCCAGAAAAAAAGCGGTGATTGGAATAACTGCGCCAACTACCGGGAGCACCCGGCTAGCCTCTCCTTTTCTCACGGCAAAAAATAGCGCCAGCATGCCATAGATAAAAATCATACCGGAAATAAAACTGAAAATTACCTTGTGATAACTGATAGCATGAAAACCCCAGGGAGCAAAAACAATGGCAAATAGCCCAAGCGTCCCTGAATAAAAAGCATAAATGGCGGGATGAGAAACGCGCTTGGAGGAAAGCAAAAATTTATCCAGAACAATTTCCAGCGCCAAAAGAAGATATGCGATTATCGTTAAAAATAGCCAGTTCATGTCTTCATTATACACGATAGTTTGACATAAAACCAGCCTTAATATAAAATTGAGTCATGAAAGAGAATACGCAGACTAAAATTGAATACATCACCGAGAAATACCTGGACAAACGTTTCGAGGAGCAAACCAAGATTATTCTCGAAGCGGTTGATTTTTCTTTGCGGAAACATTCAGAAAGAATTGATGCAAGATTTGACAGTGTTGATGCAAGGTTTGACAGTGTTAATGCAAGATTCGACAGTGTTGATGCAAGATTCGATGAACTGGAAACAGAATTAAAATCAGACATTAGCAGTGTTCAAACATTGATCGACGGCTATGTCAAAGCCCAAGAAGATTTCAAGCAAGAATTTGTCATCATGAAAGAGGAAATAAAGTTGATGAAACAGGTTTTCAAAGAAAAACTGGGCGTGGAGATTCGAGCATTCTAACCTTGCTTCATTTTGATTTTATTTTCAATTTTAAAAACCGGCACTTGACCGGTTTTTTGTATTTTTTTAATCTGTGCAGACCATAAATCGGACGCTTTTCAGCAGCTAAGAATTCGCTTTTTGATAATACAACGCCACATCCGTTATCCATTTCCGCACGCCTTCGGAATCATGCCCGGCGCAACTAGAACCACACTTCCAAACTACCATTTTTTCCGGCGTATCAATTTTCTTGTCCAAGAGTTCACGGATTCTCGCTCCGACCACACTGATTGCCTGCTCTGCTGAATCAAAACAGCTATAGCCGGAGTCTGTTTGATTATAGTCTCCGCGATAACCCCAATAATTAAAACAATCGTTGCCGTCTTTTTTAGGTGAATATTGACCCCAATCACTTTCTTTTTTGGCAATAGCGATGAGATAGGCAGCAGTCTCGCTGTCGCATTTCTCGATAAACGGTAGCATTTTTTCCAAAGGGCTGCCGGAGACAAGAGTTTGATATTTTTCCTCCTGATTGCCTTCTAAGCTCCCTTCATCTTTTTTCTCCTCAACTATTTTTTCTAGCGCCTTATTCTGCTCACTCAGTTCTTCTTGCTCTTTTTGTTTGGCTAGCTTTATTTGCTCCACGCTTATCCGCACCTTTTCCATCGGATCGAATTTTAACACAGTCTGTTCATGAACTTCAACTACCTCAAGATCTGCCTCGGCTGATGTCATTAGAGGGTTATTTTTACTAGAATAGACTGAAAAAAACAGCCCCGCAGCGGCTACGAGCAATATTTTTGACATCCTATTCAATTTTCCGATTCCTGTCTTACCCGTAGTTTTTTCTTTCGGGTTTCCCTCCTGGCGGTTATTCCGCTTTTGACAGTAGCGCGAGAAAAACGACTGTTTTCCCCGCAAACTCGGTAATTCATCATCCATAAGTGCTAACGTCCCCTTTTCCCCTAGTGCCATGTTTGACTGTTATAAGTAACCCAACTATTTTAGCAAATATTCGATTTTTCGTCAATTGTCCGCAGTACATCATCCAAAATCGAATGATGGTCCTAGTCGATTTATCATTTAAAATCTAAGCTTGGGGATAACTAACAATTAAAGTTATC